>NZ_BAAGTL010000007.1:0-97880 GCF_054781935.1 Rheinheimera gaetbuli | reverse complement strand
TATCTGTTTACTCATCACATCAGCGTTAAGTTCGTGCTGTGATTTGCCTGATACTTAGTTATCGGACAGCGGAATTTATACTTTAGAGAATTCGCCTATTTTTTTAAATTTTTTTATTAACACACTAATTTATATTAGTTTTTAACTTAAATTAATAAGAAATGATTAGCCGGCAATTTTTTGCCGGCCTAAATGGTATTAACGAATGTAATCGAACAAGGATGCATTGGTGATTTTAGCAAAAGTAGATTGTACTGCCTGTAAAGCGGTCTCTTCTTTGGTTAAATCAGCGATTACTTTGGAAAAGTCCACTTCGGCAATATCAGCCTGGTATTGGGTAGCCAAAATTTCCAGATCGGCATTAGAACCATTAATACTGTCTAGTACGTTAATTCGCCCGCCAATAGCTGAACGGGTAGCAGCAACACTGGTAGAGGCATCATCAATTTCACCAACCGCTTTGGCGACACTTGCCTGAAAAGCATCATCTACCGGCCCGGGCGTTCTTAGCGCAGTCATCAGCTCACTTAAGGTGTTTAAAATATTGGTTTTCTCTGGCGCAGGCAAAGTAAAATCGACCCTGCCAGCCCCAGCCGGACCGTTAACAACAATTTCCAGCCCGCTAAAGGTTATTGGCTGACCTGAAGTGTAAGCGCCGGTTACCGGTGGCGCTAGCGGCGCTCCGCCGCGCAGCACCTGATAATTACTCGGCGCAGTTAACTCGACACTAATGGTATTATTAGCCGGTGCTACCTTATCGTAGTTATTAATATAAAAACTGTTAAACACGTCTGGGTTTATCACATTTACCGCTGCACTGGTTGGCCCGGCCACGGCAATAACCGGTGCTGACGGCTGGGGTCGCACCTGCACACTATCGAACACCTTTTTGCCACTATCGTTTACCGGTAAGGTAACACCTGGGGATATCTGCAAGGCCTTTTGACCATCATCACCGTTAAACACATATTTGCCGGTTGATGCATCCAGGCTAAAGGCTTGCAAGCCATCCTGAAAGCCAGAAAATAAATATCCACCTTCAACGTTTCGACTGTTCATTAAATCAAACAGCTGCTGCTGAATACCTTCAATTTCTGAGGCCACAGCTTCACGTTCCGATTCAGAGTAGGAACCATTGCCGGATGCAATAGCCAACACACGTGCCCTATCCATTGCCGTGCGGATGGATCCCAAAACGGTTTCCTCCACCCCGAGGTTATTTTTTATGGCAATGCCATTTTGTTCAAACTGGGTTAACTGCGACAGATTTTGCCCCACACCAAGTACTTTAGCACTGCCGGACGGGTCATCAGCCGGGGTCAGAATTTTTGTTTGCTTAATCATCTGATCCTGGGCACGCAACAGCCGTTTTTGCGTGTTCAGTATACCGTCCAGGCTTTGATTAAATTTGCTGTTAAAGGTGATACGCATACATTACCTCACTGCCTGTAACAAGGTGTCAAAAATGGTTTGCGAAGTCGAAATGATTTTTGCCGATGCCGCGTAAGACTGTTGGAACCGTACCAAGTTAGCGGCTTCTTCATCCAGGCTAACTCCTGACAACGACTCTTTTAACTTTAGCGTTTGTGAGTACAGTGCCTCTGCTGCCGCCTGGCTGTTTCTGGCTTGCGCTGTCTTGTCGCCGACAAAACTTACCATAGTCCCGTATGCTTCATTAAAACTGACGCTGTTATCCGCATTTGGCGTCGCTACCGCATAGCGCCGCATTGTCTCTTCAGTTTGTTGCTTGGCCAGTTCCAGGCCATTGCGGTTATCGTTAAAACCACCGGTATTGTATTCAATAGTAAAGCTATCGCCGGTTTGCGGAATGCCGGTGATGTTAAAATCAAAGCCATAAGTACCTAAACCGGCTTCATCCATAATGTTATTCAACTGGCCATTGGGTAATACCGGTGTCGTGCCCAGCAGCGTGTTAGTATTGTCACGCACTTCAAACTGATTACCACCAATATGCGTTACGGTAAAGGGCGCGCCATTAATAGACGACGGTACAACAAATTGTGACGTTGCCGGGTTGGTGTTGGATACAATTAACTTATCAACCTGGCCGTTTCCCAAATTGTCTTGCGCAACCAGGCTACGCACCGGTGACGCCAGGGCGATATCTTCCGGCCTGGTCGTTGCCAGATCAATATTACGTGCTGCACTGGACAACGGCTTTAACGCAAAACGGTCACCGTTGTTCATCGGCCCGGTTACTTCAAGCGACAAACCATATAAATCTGGAAAGCCCGGCCCCAGAGTTTCTCTGTTCAGTGTCGCCGGAAATGCCGCTAAGGGAATGGTTTTTGCCGAGCCGGGCACCACATTACCTGAGGTATCTGTGGCTTCAAGCGTCAGCGTATTAGGGGCGGTAAAGGTTAATAGAAAGTCGTTTGGAGGCAATTGTGTAGCGTTGCCTGGCTCAATGCTTACTGTAACGGTACCGGTGCCGGTATTGCCCTGAAACGCCAGACCATTGCTGGTTGGCAGCACAAATAAATCCCCTCCTAACTCGCCGTTGGCATTCATGCCCAGCTTGTTTTGCGTGTTGAGCTTATCAGACATCGCCAATGCCAACTGCCCTAGCTGCATCTGGGTTGGGATCAGTAAATCATCGCGGAATTTAAGTAAGCCGCCCAGCTGACCGCCTAGCTCCTCAATACCTAAATTACGGATAACCGCAGGTCTTGAATTCAGACTCAGCTGCACATTACGTACATTCGGGTCCGGGTTACCATTAAGGCTTAAAATACTAAACTCGCCGTTTTCTACCACCAGCGACTGGCCGGTCGCCATAAATACCAGTTTTTCGCCGTTGTCGGAATCAAGCACTTTAATGTCGAGTTTCTCAGACAGCTGGCGCAAGGCTTCATCACGCCGGTCCAGCAAGTCCAGAGGCGGCTGGTTGTTATCACCACGGCCAAAACCGGCAATGCTGCGGTTGAGCTCGGAGATATTACGAATTAACGAATTAGTTTGGGTTAAATCTAAATCAAGTTGCTGATTCACATAACTGGCCTGATCCAGTACCAGATTAGACAAGGTAGCAAAACGGTCGGTCAGTGACTCACTGCTGCTGATAATTAATTGCCGGGTTGAGATAGCACTGGGGTCATTATTGGCCGTTTGCAGCTTTTGAAACAAATCATTCATCGCCGACGAAATACTGTTAGCTGGGTTAGAAAACAAACCATCAATCCGGTTGGCCTCGGCAGTATACTGATTAGCAAATGCCAGTTGCGACGTATCACGGCGTAGCTGTGCTGAGGTAAACTCACTGACCAGTCGCTCGGTTGTACCTTTGCCTACGCCTAAGCCCAAGGTTTGCGCTTCAAACTCAGTGCGTTGCCTTGAATAGCCCTGCGTATTAACATTGGCAATGTTATTACTGGTGGTACTAAGTAAGGTACTGTTCGATAACACAGCGGATGTACCTATGCGCAGTAAATTATCAGACATTGCTCTCTCCGGCGACACCGCTATCGGGCGTCAGTTGACTATTAATCGGCGTTATGTGCATTTTCTTGAGCCTGTTCAAGCTCAGACCTTACCTGCTGCATAGTAGGGCTTTGATATACCGCCATAATTTTTTTTGCATAAGCAGGGTCGGTGGCATAACCCGCTGCCTGTAATTGTTCAAAATAGCGCTTGGTGTCGTGCGTTGCTGCCACGGCATCTTCATACCGCGGATTACCACGGATAAAGGCCACGTAGTCCGACAAGCTGTGATCTAGTGAGCCATAAGAACGAAATTTGGCTTGCTCTTTTTGCGCTACGCCCTGGCGATATTCCAGGGTACTTACCACTGCTGTTTCACCTTGCCAGCCATTATTGGCTTTGATACCAAACAAATTAAAACTGTTACTACCACTGGCGGTCTTGATCATACGTTGGCCCCAACCGGTTTCCAGCGCCGCCTGCGCAACCAACGCCAACGGATCTAACCCCAGCACTTTGGCACTTTGCTGTGCCGCTGGCAGCAGCTTCTTGACAAAATCTACCGGGCTGGAAACCTGCCAACTGGCCTGTGCAGATAAATTATCTGTCTGCGTTTGTGCCGGTTTAATCGGTGAGCCATCAGTTGGGATAAAGGCTGCTTTAATAGCCGGCTGGCGATAAAGCGGCATCATTAAATCTGTATGAGTTGTGTCAGCTGAGGCTTTATCACCTTTATCCGCAGCCGGGCGGCCAGACAAAGCAGGGCTTAGCTGCTGCACCAGTATATCTGCTAAACCTAAAGCACCACTCTTTGCCAACTCAGTCGACATCTGGCTGTCGTGCATATCGCGGTAAAACTTGGTGGTTTGGCTATTCATCATGCCGTCCACCTCAAATGCAGCATTAGCTTTTCGCATGCTACTTAGCAGCATACTGAAGAAAATTGATTCAAATTGTTCGGCCGCCTGACGCAACGCGGCCTTTTCATCTTTACCTGCATGGCTGCGTATTTGCTGCAGGCTGGTTAAATCATGATAAGACATTTGGTTGCTGGTCGGGCTCATGTTAAATCACCACTAACTCGCCATGGATAGCACCAGCTTCTTTTAATGCTTCCAAAATTGCCATTAAATCACCTGGTGCGGCACCCACCGCATTAACAGTGCGGACCAGGTCGTCCAGCGTGACGCCAGGGTCAAATTTAAACATCCTTGATTGGTCCGGCCGCACGTCAATAATAGTGTTTTCTTCAATTGCAGTTTGGCCTTGTGCCAACGGGTTTGGCTGCACTACCCGTGGATTTTCCGCTATCGTCACGGTTAGACCGCCATGAGTTACGGCTGCCGGAAACAATCGCACTTCCTTACCTATGACAATAGTGCCGGTACGTGAGTTAATAATAATTTTCGCCGCATTATCGCCAGGCTCAAACGTCAGATTTTCCAGTGTGGACAAGTAAGATACGCGCTGGCTGATATCACGCGGCGCCCTAACTTGAACGGATGTGGCATCTTTTGAGTAAGCCGTGTCGGCGCCCATAAAGGCGTTAATTGCCTCAGCCAGACGCTTTGAGGTAGTAAAATCGGATTGTTTTAGATTAAAGGTAATAAAGTCGCCTTGAGCAAAAGGCGATATGACCTCACGCTCTACCGTTGCACCGTTAGGAATACTGCCCACTGTCGGCGTGTTGACCAAAATGCGCGAACCGTCCAATCCTTCGGCGCCTAAGCCACTTACTATTAAGCTACCCTGAGCTACCGCATACACATTACCGTCTAACCCCTTTAAAAAGGTTTGCATTAAAGTGCCCCCGCGCAGGCTTTTGGCACTGCCAACAGAAGAAACGGTAATGTTAAGCGTCTGGCCGGGTTTAGCAAAAGCGGGTAACTCAGCATGCACCGTTACTGCGGCAATGTTTTTCGTTTGTGCTTTTAAGTTGGCAGGCAACGAGATACCGAAATTGGTTAACATTGTACGAAAGCTCTGTTCAGTAAAAGCGCCTTGTTCGCCGGTACCAGGCAAGCCGACTACCAAGCCATAACCGACCAGTTGGTTACTGCGCACCCCTTCGATATCAGCAACATCTTTTATTCTTGCTGCCTGCGCAGGTAACATTGTCAATGCTAACGGCAACAGTACTGCGAGGATCCGTTTCATCTATGTTCTCCTAAAATGGCCATAACGGGCTGCTAAAAAACCGGCTCAACCAGCCTGGTGACTGGCCACCATGAGTAGCCCCTGTGCCACTGTATTCGATACGGGCATTGGCAATTTTTGTCGACTCGACAGTATTATTTACATCGACATCTTCAGAGCGGATAACACCGGTCAGCCGGATATATTCTTTGCCGGTATTGAGTGTCAGCCATTTTTCACCACGGATCACCAGATTACCGTTTGCCAGCACCTGCAACACATTGACAGAAATATCACCCACCAGCGAGTTACTCTGATCAGCTTTAGCATCACCTTTATAATTCGATGCAGAGCTGGCGCCAAATTGCAGCACATTACCCGCTACTGAAACGTTGCGACCACCAAGGCCAATCATTGGATCAAAGGAGGCTGAGCTGTCTTTTTTCGTTTCCGTCTTGGCATTTTTACTGGCCTGAGTGCGCTCTTTTAACACTACGGTAATAATGTCGCCTTCGTGTCGCGCTTTATTATCGGAATACAGGCTATTGGAATAGTTTTGTGCAAACAAAGAGCCATTGTGCACCAGTTGCCGAGTCGGCATCTCTGGCTGTAACGGTGCAAAATAAGGGTCGTTTGCCTGCGGCTCCTGCAAAGATGCACAACCAGACAAACCAACTATAATGCCGATGCCAATAATAGTGCGTAACATAACGCCTCCGATTACAACTGCTGAATTGCAAAGCCTAACATCTGGTCGACAGATGAAATGACTTTCGAATTCATTTCATACACGCGCTGACTTTCAATCAGACTCACCAGCTCTTCAGTAACATTGACGTTGGATGTCTCCAATGCTCCCTGTACGATAATACCTAAGCCCTCCAGCCCGGGAATGCCCTGCACCGGGGCTCCACTGGCGCCGGTTTCGCGAAACAGGTTTTGCCCAACAGGCTCAAGCCCAGCCGGATTGATAAAGTTCGTTACTGTAAGCTGCCCCAACACTGCTGGCTCACCCTGCCCTGGCAACTGCACAGATACCTGACCATCCTGCGCTACCGTTAAGCTTTGTGCATCAGGTGGCACCACAATATTGGGCTGCAACTGAAAGCCCGCACCTGACGTAACCAGACTGCCCTCATTATCAATAGTAAACTGACCATTGCGGGTATACGAGATCGTACCGTCAGGCATTAGGATCTCAAAAAAGCCGTGCCCCTGGATCATGATGTCCATGCTGTTGTCAGTCGTGATCATATTGCCCTGAGTGAAGTTTTTCTGCGTTGCCACCACCTTGGTACCAGCACCAATCATTAAACCATTGGGTAGCTCGGTATTTTGTGACGATGCCCCACCAGGCTGATTCACGTTCTGGTATAACAAGTCTTCAAAGATGGCGCGGCTTTTCTTAAAGCCAACCGTACTGGCGTTTGCCAGGTTATTAGAAATTACCGAAATATCACGCTGTTTAGCGTCTAATCCGGTTTTACTGATCCATAAAGCTGGATGCATAACTGCCTCCCGGGCCGTAACCCGTTATCTGGTGATTAACCCATTATCCGAAGTAACTGAACTTGCTGGCGGTCCATATCTTCAGCGCTCTTCATCATTTTCACTTGCAATTCAAACTGACGCTGCAAACTGATCATGTAGGTCATTTCGCCTACTGCGTTGACATTACTGCCCTCAATAGCACCATTAAGTAAGTTCACATCTGGCGCCGCTTCAGCCACCTGCCCGTCTTTACGCCGGAATAAACCGTCATTTCCCTTTTCCATCTCGCTGTTTGATGGTTTAACCAGCTTAATACGACCAACAGCCGCAATAGCGTCAGCCGGGGCACCTTGCGGCAACGCACTTATCGTGCCGTCGTTGCCAATTTCCAGTTTTGCCAGTGGCACTGGTAACTGAATAGGACCATCGTCGCCCATTACGGCAAGCCCTGATGAGGTTTCCAACATACCTTGTGCATTTAGCTGCAAATTACCGCCACGGGTGTAGGCTTCAGTGCCATCCGGTGCCAGAACTGCCAACCAACCATCGCCTTGAATTGCAACATCCAGCTCACGCTCGGTCATAATGATGGCGCCGGCGTCAAAGTTTTGACCTGGCTGTTCAGTCATGGAAAACACCCGGCTGGGAAGACCGTCGCCAAACGCCTGCATTGCCCGAGCCTGTTCAAAGTCGGCTTTAAAACCAACGGTGCCGGTATTGGCAAGATTATTTGCCCGCACCGCTAAACCATTCATATTTTCTTTGGCACCGCTCATGGCGATGTATAGCAAACGGTCCATTAGGCTCTCCGTGATCTGTTGCTACAACTTATATCTATTGATGAAGCAAAATTGATGCCACAAAAATATTGGAGGGAACAATAAAGTGGATAAAAAAACACCACCCGAAGGTGGTGTTTAATATAGCTTGGTCACGCTTAACGAATTTGCAGCACGGTTTGTTGCAAGGTACTGTTTACTTCCAGTGCCCTTGAGTTAGCCTGAAAGTTGCGCTGCGCGCTGATAAGGTCTACCAGCTCGGTGGTTAGGTTTACGTTTGACTGCTCAAGCGCTGACGCGTTGACTGCACCAAAGGTGCCAATATTGGCCTGCCCACCTATTGGCTCACCTGACGTAATACTTTGCTTCCATGATGTATTACCCACCTGCTTTAAGCCTTGTACATTTGCAAACCGCACCAGTGTTACCTGCGCCAGAAAAGAAGAATCACCATTGCTGTAGCTGGCCAGCACCCGGCCAAAAGCATCAATGTCAACGCCTGTCAGGCTCCCTACAGTAGTACCATCCTGACTCAGGTTAGTAACATCGAAATTAGAGGCGTATTGTGTCGGCGTTCTAACACCTGATGCATCACGAAAGTTTACTGCAATATCCGTAGCAAACTGAGCACCGTTTGTCAGGTAATTGTTGCTAGCCAGGTTTAAATCTGCAGCTGGGATCGTAATGGTAGGTAATGGCGGTGTATCAATGAAATTACCATTTGAATCAAAGACTATAGGATCTCCCTGAAACCATGATGCCGGGTTACGTGTTGCAGGCGGAACCGGTGCAGGAACTGTTGGGTTGGCCGTAGCTTCATCCCATACAACAAAAGTATCCCAGGTATTAATTGCGGGTGCCGCTTGTTTACGAAAGTAGGTCGTTGCAGTATGGGGCTCACCTAGGCTGTCATAAACGGTAACCGAGGTTGAATGGTTGTATGAAGCCCTGTCAGTTGGATCAAATGCTAATGTTGGCGCTATAACGCGTGAATCAACATTCATACTCAAAAAAATGTTTGTCGTTGCGCGTGGCGCACCGGCCGATGTTGGGATCGCAATAGGCTGCGTTGTACTCAGGCTCACTGACTGATTTTCACCTGTAACTGGATCAACAGCAAAGCCTTGCAGATAATTTCCCTTGTTATCAACAATAAAGTTGTCTTTATTAAGTTTAAAAGCTCCAGATCTGGTATAGGTAAGATCTTGCGATTGCCGATCAGGTGTCAGCGCAAAAAAACCTTCACCGGTAATAGCTAAATCCAGTGAGTTGGCAGTAAATTGCAGTGCGCCCTGACTAAACTGCTGTGCAACAACAGATGTCGCAACACCATCACCTACTTTTGTGCGGCCAGAGGCAAAAATAGATGTGGCATACACATCGGCAAATTCAGCCCGAGACTCTTTAAAACCGGTGGTATTTACGTTAGCGATGTTATTCGCCGTGGTATCCAGATCTTTTTGCGCTGCGGCCAGGCCGCTTAATGCAATATTAAAACTCATAATTCACCTCAGCTCACTTAACTATATGAAACTTCTAATACATCACTTAATTTAACCTGCCCTAATCCCAGCAGGTTAAGCATAATACTGCCACCTTGCCCATTTAGGCTGACGCTACCGACGGGCGTATAAACATTGACCGGTAGACTGGCGTTGCTACCGTCAGCGTAACTCACGTCCACTTTTACTTTATATACGCCGGCTTTCACCCGCTCAGACAACTCACCGTCTACTTCGGCAGCACTCCCCGCGCCGGATGGCATATAGGTACCATCCCAGATAAACTCGTTTTTACCCACTTGCGGGTTTTCCACGCTAAACGATTGTACTAACTCGCCCTTTTCATTTTCTATGCGCACTTTCATCAACGTCGCCGCTTTATCAAGTTCGATATTGCCACGTGATAAGGTTTCGCCGGTAAACACGATTTCATCTGATTGTGTCAGCACAGTGCGTCCCACCAAAGAAGAAGCCTGCAACGCCTGGTTCGACGTCATACTCTGGGCTAAACCTTTAAAACTTTCGTTTAGTGAGCTAATGCCGTCGGCCATGGTAAAATTGGTCATTTGCGCAATCATTTGGTCATTCTCAACTGGCTTGGTCGGGTCCTGATATGCCAGCTGCTGTGTTAACAGCGCGAAAAAATCAGCCTGGGTCAGCGCACCGTTATTTTTATCCGGTGTTTTTTTGTCACCATCCCAGTACATGCCACCCAAGGCGGAGTTGTTGTTTACGCCGGTAGTCATCTGCTACTCCTTATCCCTGTTGCCCAAGCCGCAATGTCCGCATCACCATCTGTTTAGCCGCATCAGCAGTCTGCACGTTGGTTTCATAGGAGCGCGATGCCGAAATCATGTTCGCCATCTCCTCCATAATGTTGATATTAGGCTTATAGATATAACCGTTTTCGTCTGCCATTGGATGGTTTGGCGCATACTCAACGTTGAGCGGCGCGTCCGATTCAACAATACCCAGCACCTTTACCCCAGCGCTAGCATCGCCTTGCAGGCGTTTGGATTGCGACAACTCTGCGGCAAACACCGGATGTCTGCCTCGGTAGGTTTGCTCAACACTGCTGCTTACGCTATTAGCATTGGCAATGTTACTGGCAGTGGTGTTCATCCGCAGTGACTGCGCAGTCATACCGCTGCCGGTAATATCAAAAATATTAAAAGCACCCATAATTATTGTCCTCCGCCGGTAATGGCTTTTTTCAAACCGCCAATACGGGAATTAAGAAATCCCAGGCTTGCTTGATATTCCAGGCTGTTCTGCATAAAGGCATTACGTTCGCGATGAATATCAACACTATTACCGTCGCCGGTATCAGGCTGGTCTGGGTTACGAAATTTAGTTTCATGCCGGGTGGCAGTAGATATGTGGAAATGCTGGTCGTGGGTACGCTGCATAGCACCAGATTGTCTGGCTTTGGCGTTATTCAACGCTTGCTGAAAATCCAGATCTTTAGCTTTATAACCCGGAGTATCTGCGTTGGCGATATTTTCTGCCAGTACCTGAGCACGACGATCGCGCACCAGCATGGCGTCAGGGTGCATACCAAATGCTTTGTCAAAACTGATTGCCATTTTTTTGCCACCTATCTATTAGCGATGGCAAATTAAATGCAAATCTCAGGCCACTATTTTAGATGGTTAATTTTCAGATTTTCTTGCGGTAGATAATGCCGGGGTTACAACGGACCATTTCAAAATCATTGTTCAGGCTAGACAATGACTCAGAGGCGCCGAGAAAAAGGTAACCACGTGAGTTGAGCGATTGGGCAAACTGTTGAATGATTTTCGCTTTGACATCGGCAGAGAAGTAAATTAGTACGTTACGACAAAATATGATGTCGAATTTCCCTAACAAGGTATAACTATCAAGTAGGTTAAGATGACGAAAATTGACATTCTTGCGTACATTGTCTTTTATACGCATCATGCCTTTACCGCTATCTTCAAAGAACTTACTACGGCGCTCAGGCGATAGCCCTCGCGACAAAGCAAGACCGTCATATTCTGCACGCTGACAGTGCTCTAGCATGGTATTTGAAATATCTGTACCGAGTATATTAACCCCCAGGCTAAAAGCACCAGGCCGGCTTTGCTGATATTCCAACGCGGTCATCGCAATAGAATATGGCTCCTGTCCACTAGAACTCGCAGCTGACCATATTTTGACGGTGCGGCAAGTTTTTTCCAGCTCCGGCAAGATTTGTTTTCTTAACAACTCGTAGGGATAGGTATCACGAAACCACAGCGTTTCGTTGGTCGTCATAGCATCAATTACCGCAGAGCGTAATTGACGTTCAAACGGACTTAGCGTCTTACTTACCAGCTCAGACAACGTTGCCACACCAAAGCGTTGCATTAGCGGTGCCAGCCGGCTTTTTACCAGATATTGTTTGTTGTCACCCAGTACAATACCGCACTGTTGCTCCAGAAAATCCCGGAACAACACATACTCTTTATCTTGCAGCTCTTTATTTACCACCGTTAATCCTTACAGGTTATTCTGCATGCAGCCACTTCTGAACAGACTCTGCCAGTTCATCCGGGTTAAACTTAGCAATAAAATCATCGGCACCCACTTTTTGGACCATCTGCTGGTTAAACACACCACTTAAAGAGGTGTGCAGAATAACATGTAACTTTTTCAATTTAGGATCAAGCTTTGTCTCTGCTGTCAGGGTGTATCCGTCCATTTCCGGCATTTCAATATCGGAAATCAGCAAACCCACTTTTTCGGTTACCGACTCATGGCAGTCATCAGCAATTTTTTTTAGATACGTCAATGCTTCTTTGCCGTTATTCACCAAATGCATCTTCACGCCTAAGCTTTCTAAAGCACGTTTCACCTGATTACGAGCTACTGCAGAGTCATCAGCAATCAAGATCAATCTGTCGCCTAAATCTGCATTAATACTTTGAGCATCCAGCTCTTTAGTTATAGCAGTCGGTGATGGCGAAATCTCCTCAAGGATCTTTTCTACATCCAGAATTTCTACCAGCTCATTATCAATCTCTGTTACGGCGGTCAAATAGCTCTGCTTGCCAGTGGTCCCCTTGGGCGGCGCCATAATAGCTTGCCAGTTAATATTAATAATCCGCTCTACGGAGTTAACTAAAAACCCCTGCACCGAGCGGTTATACTCGGCAATGATAATAAAACTGTCCGTGGTATTTTCAATTGCACGACCGCCGGTTGCCAGGCTTAGATCAATAACCGAAATAGTCTGGCCGCGTATATGTGCAATTCCTCTTACGTATTTATTGCGCTTTGGGATCGCAGTAAGTGGTGGGCATTGCAACACCTCGCGAACTTTAAACACGTTGATACCGTAGCGCTGACGCCCCGCCAATTTGAATAACAATAACTCAAGCCGGTTTTGTCCGACTAACTGTGTGCGCTGATTCACCGAATCTAAAATGCCGGCCATCTGCCACTCCTCTGCTACGTATCGGATCGATTCTTGCTAATTTGCTTTATTCCGATGTGGGATAGCAGTTAGCGTCAAATTATCGCCGTATGTTATAACCACCAGCAGATAAAGCATAGCCGAAACTATATGAAAAAGTACGAAAATTTATTAAATCACGGGCTTATCTGGCTCTGTTTCTGTTGCAGTCTACGCGTTTATAGCGCTGAACAGAGCTATAGCCCTGAGCAATTAACCACTTTGGCGCAGCAGTGGCTTAATACGCAATTAGTTGTTGATTCGACAACGCGCTATCAGACGGATATCAATAGCCTGGACCGGCGTATTGGTGACAAACATTGTGAACAGGCGCTGGATTTCCGTTTGTCGCAACCGCTAACGCAAAGGCAAAATACTATTGTGATCCGCTGCAGCGACACTCCAGATTGGCAATTGTATGTGCCGGTCAGAATTGATGAAATTGTCGAGACACTGGTATTACGGCAAAACATTGCTACAGCAAGTCTGATCACTGCCGATATGCTGGAAACAACAACCCGAGCTCGCAGGTTTATACGCGGTAATCTGGTTACTGAAGCTACATCGGTTATTGGCGCAAAAACTAAAAGATCATTGTCGATGGGACAAATTTTAACCTTCCAGGATCTATGTCTTGTATGTAAAGGGGATGTTGTTACAATAGCCATCAGGAATAATGGTTTAGACGTTTCGGCATCGGGTATAGCAATGGCTGATGGTAGCCTTGGCGATATGATACATGTACAAAACAGGCAGTCTAAACGTACCATAACGGCAGAAGTCGTCGCTGTTAACCGTGTCAGTATTACTTTTTAAAAATTATGCTAAAGTTTTGCTGTCAGCTGCCGCTAACCTGATCATAGGGAACTGTAACAAGGTAATGAGGTCATATTATGGCTATTAATATCAATAACCTGCAAAATGCAGGTCAGGTTAAAGCTGATAAAGCTGAACAAAATCAGCAACGTCAGCAAACAACTGTGCAGCAAAATGCCACTCAGACAGCTAATCAGAAACAGGACTCCGTGTCGATTACGCCGCAAGCACAGCAATTTGCTAAACTCACAGACAAAGCAACCAGTAGCACTGGTGTTGACCAGGAAAAAGTCGACAAAATTAAGCAAGCCATTGCTGAGGGTAAGTACAAGGTAAATGTGGAGCAGCTGGCACGTCGCATCGTGCAGTTTGAAAGCGAAATATTTGCCAAAAAATGACGTTAATCTCTGACAGCATTGCCTCTTTGTTACAACAACAACAACAGCACCTGGACGTGCTGTTGTCGTTATTACGGCAAGAACTTGCCGCTCTTGCCAACCGTGAAATAGACGCTCTGGAACACATCACCGCAGACAAAATTAATCTGCTTAACCAGATCCAGCACATTGACCAGCAACTGGCTAACTCGCCAGAGCTCTCACAGAGCAAAGAACAAGACGAGTTTAAGCAGCAGATTACCGTACTTGACGACCTGCTGGTACAATGCAAACAACAAAATGATATTAATCAGTTAACGCTGGAACAAAGCCAGCTGAGACTTGCTCAATTTAAGCATGAATTATTATCCAGCCGCGGTAAATCAGGCCTCACTTATACAAGTAAAGGCCGCCCGGCTATTGACAGTAAGGGTAAAGGGATTAAAGCCTGACACTACTCACTGTTTGTCAGTAGTAATATTTAACACTCTTGATTGTTTGTTTTGGTCTGATGTTTTGATCCAAGTTATATAGTTGCTTAAAATCCAGTTCTAGCTCAGTAATATAAATATCATCTACTGCATAAGTTTTTATAACTCTGGCACCTTGTATTACCCCCCTTACTGACGCAGACAAACGTTCATCTGTTAACGTCATAACGCTAAGTTCAGTTTTAGCGTCAATTTTTTGTCCATGCACTAGCTCAGCTAACTCACGGTATGCATCTAGCTTTGATGCTTTCATAGCCTGCAGCATTTTATGCTCGGCATTATCCCCTAACTGAGAACTTATAGGTGCATACCCCACTGCACGAACCACTGGAAAAGTATCAGGCTTTACTGAGGCATACTCTATATGTCTGTCTGCTATCAACGAACAACCACTAATCAATAAAACGTGAATTATAATCAGGCTATATAATACTTTCATCACTCCCCCCCTTGTTTGCTGATGATAGCCAAGTTGACGGCTTAACAACTACAACATGATTTATGCAGATATCGGGCCAGAAAAAAAGGCATACTATTTGCTTGTTAGATGAAGCGCTAAGCAAAGCGGAGAATATATGAAGTATTATGCATTTTGTCTGATATTAATCAGCCCAATTTTTTTAAGTAGTAACGCACAGGCCCAATGGTATGAAGCCATCGGTCAAGCTAAAATTAACAACAACGAACTTACTTCTGCAAGACAACTGGCATTGGAAGACGCGATAAAGCGAGCCGCTCTGGGTGCGGGTGCACGCGTTAGTAGCACGCAACAATTAATCAATGGTGTTTTACAAAATGAGCAAACCGAATTGGTTAGTATGGGAGAGATTAAACAAATAAGGCTACTTTCAGAAACACGAAGTAGCGACATGCTAACAGTAACGGTGCAATTAAATATTCAGCCTGAAATGAATCAGTGCGGCAACCACCAGTACAAAAAATCTGTTTTGATGCCCCTACCACAACTGATACCACGTCGTGACGCTGTGAATGGGCAGTTATTTGATTTTGGCAGCAATATAGGGGTACAACTCGAGAGACACCTGCGAGATTACAGTCCGGCAGCTATTGTTAGCCTAGTTCAATACAGCATAGAACCAAAGCAACTTCAATTTAGTCGAGATGAGCAACTTTTCAATGACGGTAATCAGTATTTGTTAAACAGCCGTATTACCGATCTATCTTTGGGGGAAACGACCAATAAATTTTGGCAAGCCGAGCGCAAAGAGCGCTTCTTTGCATTGGAAGTCAGCCTATACGACATATTTGAACAAAAAATTGTTTATCAGCAAGAATACCGCACCAGTGCTGACTGGCCAGTTAGAAATGAACCAACACCATCAAGCCATAGCCAAGCGTTTTGGCAAATGGAATACGGAAGTAACATAAATAAGCTACTACAAACGGTAGCGGACGATGTTCAACAGCAACTAAATTGCCAGCCACTTCGCAGTCGTATTGCACAGGTCAGAAACAACACGCTGCAACTACCTTTGGGGACGATGCACGGCCTTAAAATCGGTGATGAACTACGTATATTTCAACTACAACGCCATCCTGCAACACCAGACGTTAGGCGTGTGCTGCAGCATGCTGCACGTTTTACCGTGACAGAAATTACATCGCAACACGCTTGGGCTAGCAGTGAACAACAACACCTTCTTAGCCATATTCAGCAAGGTGACATCGTCAGTATTCAGTTGAATCCTGATGACATTTAACACGCAACTTATATTAAGATTAGTATTAAAGCGCTCAATAAGTGTATGTAAAACAAGCTGTCATTAGCAGGACAGTTTGAAACTACGACGCTCTCTGTTACACTCCGAATAAGAGTTGCCCTATAGTTAAATGGATATAACGGCCCCCTCCTAAGGGGCAGTTACAGGTTCGATTCCTGTTGGGGCAGCCAAATAACTTTAATGATTTAGTTTTGACTACATACTAATTAACTCATCGCCGTTAAAGCGCGTAGTTTCACATTTATAATTCCGCAGTTTAAGTAAATTACAGGCTCGTTCTGCATCAGTGTTACGATTAAAAGGCCCCACTCTCAGGCTGTATAATTGTTGCCTCGTGTTACTGACAGGCAACAACTTCGGATATAGGCCGTTCAGTAACTGAGGAAATTCTTGTTGAACAACATACCAGCCAAATTGAGCGCTTCTTGGCTTTATAAAATTAGCCAAATGCACTGCGTAATCTTCTGAGGTTTTAACGTCTAACAGCTCAGGTTCTAGTTCTGATGTTACTTCCCATGCTACTGGTGCTTGCTCGATGGAAGATACAATAACGTTATCGGTAGCAATAACCTCGCTATCCGCGTATTTTTCAGGCACGTTACTTAAGTCAGACATTTGTGATACTTCGGCAATTAAAAATGCTAAATCTGATTCAAGCTCTGCCAAACGAGCAATACTAGGCTTCGCAGCCTGCCATTCTTGTAAGTATTGCTGAACATCGGCCTGTGTAAGTAATTCATTGCTATCACTTTTCATTTCAGCGTGTTGCGGCACAGGGTTTGTACACCCTGCAAGCAAAAATATGGCTATCAGCTTAGAATGTGTTTTTGCTCTTGATACGTTGTGCCAATTTTTTGTCATGTTAATAAGTTCCTTACACCTGAGTAAGAGAAATCGTGTCTTAATTCAGAACTCTGCATAATAAATGCCATTTATTAGCTATTGCGACTTGTTTACACCAAGCCATAACAGCTGAACGTTAAAATGAAACTCAAAAATAAAGCCCCGTGAAAATAGTGGTGCGATTTTTGCTTTACGTTTATATCAAAACTTTGGCATAAACAGGTTGGATTTGTATGCGTTATTTCCTGCTAATAAATGTGCTGTGGCTTGTTGCATGTAGTCAACAGTACCACACAGTAAACAAACCCGCAGCGAGCAGCACAGCTTACCAAAGCGAGCGAGTTAAGAGCGCTGTGTCTGACGCATCACATAATATGTCTGCTTACACACTTCACCACTATGCAGGCGGCTTAGCTATGCAATTGCTGCAAAGTACACCCGACAGCATACCGCGCGGCCGGGTATTGATTGGTGACTTCTCTTCAGCAGAAAATGTTGAACATGTCTTGTCAAACGATGCAACAGCACCTATCAGAAAACAATTACAACATAGCATGCTAACACTTCTCACTCAGGCAGGATTTGATGTAATTGCGCTGGATGGCAAAAGCTCTGTAGCGTTAAATAGCGACAACAGTATAAAAATTACGCCAAATACACACATGCAGGATAAGTTATATGTGGACTATATACTTACCGGAACATTAATTGCACAACAACATGCTTACCTGGTAAACACAAAATTAGTGAGCGTTGCTCAACACAGTGTTGCTGCCGCTGCAACGTCAGAAATACCCTTGAATGTATTGTGGAGCCGTGAACAAGTACAACTGAAAAATGGCCGTCTACACCGTATTGAGCTTTAAGGAGCACGTCAATGAAAGCATTACTCTTTACATTATCTGCATTAACCTTAGCAAGTTGCAGTATATTAAAAACTCAGCCAAATGCTGCCGGACAATCTGACATAACAGATCAGAGCAATATAAAACAGACTATAGCAGAGAGACCTATTGCGGCACCTGAAGCATTTCAACCGGGGAGATTTACAACCTCCTCGGCCGAGTCACACGTTACCTCAGGCCGCACAAACCTCACTATTCAACACTACGTGCGTCAATTAATGCAAGAGATGTTGCTATCTATGCAAGATGTGTCGGAGCAAACACCGCTGGCCGTTGCAGGATTTGTTTTCCTGGATGGTGACTTTAATCAGGGAAGCTTACTTGGCAACCAAATAGCAGAAAGCTTTATGCATGAGTTACATAATGTTGGTTTGCAGGTAATTGATTTTAAAGTCACAGATTTTATACGCGTTACACCACAAGGTGATTTCATTCATAGCCGTGATGTTGAAGAACTAAACGAAAACCTCGCTGCACAATACGCAGTCGGCGGAACACTTAGCCAACACAAAGATGGCGTAATTGTTAACGCACGCATGATACAGATAAACAACAAAGTTGTATTAGCCTCAGCGCAAAGTTTAATACCAAACGCAGTTGTAAAAGCCTTGCATCCAAGCAGCACAACACAAGGCATGATGCTAATAAAAAGCGCTAACTAAGAGGGCAGGCTATGTTACGTAAAATATTTCCGCTAATGTGCGTGTTGTCGGTTACATCGTGCCAAAACACACTGCCTGCGGCTCCTGTGCTGGCGGACTCTGTTGCTGGAGCACGATATAGCGAGGGGTTTTCTCCCTCCAGATACAATGTGCAGTTAGACAGCTATGTAGAACAAATGATAATAAAGATGCTCCCTGATACACCAGCAGAATTGACCAAAAATATCGCTGTAGCGTCTTTTGTTGATTTTGATAGCAGCCTGCAACAAACTCATGCTTTAGGTAATCAATTGGCGGAAAACTTTTTGACCCTATTGCCCAGATTTGGTTATGCCGTAACAGACACTAAAGTCACAAAACACATTGCTTCATCAGACAGAGGTGATCTGATTTTTTCACGACAGCAAAGGCTGTTTTTTCGCAATAAAAACGTACACGCCGTCCTAGCCGGCACTTTAATTTACACACCAAAGGGCGTCGAGGTATATAGCCGGCTTATCAGATTGAAAGATCAAAGCGTTATATCTTCAGCAAAGATCACAATTCCATATTTTGTTGTTCGACATTTGGGCGAGGTAAAATAAGCGAAATAATCACCTGTGAAACTAAACGTCATACCTGAAAAGACAGCAATGGCGCTTTATTGTTTTGGTAACGTTGAAAAATCGCTAAAAACATAATTTGCCACGAGACAATTAACACCGGCTAATTTCATCTTGTTACAGTGTTCTACTGCTTGTTTTTTATCTGCGAAAGCGCCTATCTTCAATCTGTAATAATTTGTCTGACCCACGGTTATCCTCTCAACGTTAGCCTCAAGGGTATTCATCAACTGCGGATATTTTTTTTGTAACTGAGCCCATACGGCAGGTAAACGTGAGGGCTCAGAGAGCGATGCAATTTGCAACGCAAAACGTTTAGAATTGCTATCCGATAATGCGGGTACAATACTCGAAGTAAGTTTATCCGCCTTAACAGGCGCTGCGGCCTTAGTAACTGAACTTGTACTGCTATTAGACACTCCAGATGTTTGTTCTGGTGATTCTGACGTCGCTAAAGCAAGCTGCTCTAACTGAATAAGTAACAACCCCAACTCTTCTTCAGCCACAGCCAAACGGCTCAGCGCGGGTTTGAGCTGCTGCCATTCTATTAACAGTTGATCATGTTGTTTTTGTTTTTCCATCAGCACATTAAGATCTGACGCTATTTGGTCAATGTGTGTGCCCTGGATAACACTAACGCCTTTCATTTTGTCTGGTGTTGACTGACATCCGATTAATAACGTGCCCAGAACAACTACACCAAATACTTTGTGTAACGGCTTGCTTTTATTATTCATTTTAAATTCCGTCGTAGCATTAATATTTAAAACCATGGTATGCAGCTTCACAGCGTATTTGCATTGTAGTGAGCTTTTCACACAGCTGCAGTGCGTTTTGTTGAGCCTGAAACTCTGAACTATCAGCGCTTTCAAAGTACGCAAGGCCAAGCACAAACTTGCCATTTTCTTTCGATTTAATATAGAAAGGCTTTTGCATATTGGATAGGGTTAGCCGCTTGCGTAGCATCTGGTAATACAGTTTCAGCATACCCGCAGAACTGAACTGCCCTGCACTAACAATAAACCCTTCAGCATCTTCGAGCGGGGCTAAACTGAAGTCTACCCCAACAATCAAATCACCGGCAGACGAAAATTGTAGCTGTTTTTGCTTCACCTTTCTCAATCCACGTCTGTCAATAAAAGCATCATCCACCTTTAAGCTATATTCGCCTGGTTTCAAACTCTTGAACAAATAAAGCCCGTCAAATTCTGAGCGTGTCGACGCCACGATGTCGCCTTGGGCATCAATTAAATGAAGCATAATGTAAGGTGCCGGGCTATGTTGGCCTTGTTCATTCTTTAAGTAAATAACGCCCTCTAGCTCACCGGCTTTTACAACAGGAAAATCGAGTTGATCAACAAACCCTTTTCTTGCCGTTATTGCCACACCCGGTATTGCCGTTATCATAAAAGGACCGTCCAGGCTTTCTTCATCCACAACGATGTCAGTGGTTACTTGATTGGCCAATGATGTCAATATTACGACACCCTGCTCATTGGTTATGCCATGCCGATAGCTCTGACGAGCACTGACTTTCGCATTTTGAATAAGTGGCTCCTCACTATCAAAAACGCCATTCATATTTAAATCTTCAAATACCCTTACTGCAACACTACCAGATTGAGAAATAGCACGACCAGAGGTAAAAACACCACCTCGTATGGGTTCATACCCAATACTAAAACGTGCTGAGAGCCCAAGGATCCAGTCGCCCTGCTCGTTGTAATTAAAGTTAGTATTTAAATGAAATGCATCTTTTTGCCAATTTAAACCAAGATTTAACTGATACTGATCTTCAGGCACAAAGTATGAATACCTTAATTCGGAACTCAATTGCTGGGTCCAGGGGTAATTTAACACTGCACCGTAAGACAATAACTCGGCATCAGGTTTAATGGCATAACTCGAGAATAACCGTGTAAATACACGGCCAAAGTTTTTACGATACTGCAAGCCAGCGTTTAGCCTATCACTTTCAACAAGCTCATTTTTTGCTAATGAAACCTGCCTCTCAGTACTGTCTAAATCAACAAGTGCAAAATTACCCGCATTAGAAACTGCATTTTTGTTAAACACTACATTATGGCTTAGCGAACCCCAAGGCCCGTTAATACCGATAGCATTTTCAAAGACCTCTTCATAGCGCCCATCAGAATGAGCAGTTTTAAACCAACTATTTTGATAATTTAAAACAGGTAATATCGGAAAAGACAAGCTGCCCGTCATGGTTACTGCATAGGAATGGGTCGATGTTGCGTCATTATCGGCCGCAGCAAAAATTTCGTCGTACCGATGGTTAAAGCTCCAATTACTTTGCCAAAATCGTGTACGAAAATTAGTATTTATGCTGTTTCTACTGTCTTTATCAGCAGACACAACAGAACTTAACAAACCATACTGTCCAAAACTAACATTAGTACCTAAGCTATAAAACTGTTGTTCTTCGCCTACCTCTGGTTTAAACCAAGACGTTCCGGCTGTCATTGACAACCACTTTGTAAAGCCATAATCAAACGTCGCACTGGTAAGCAAACCTTGATTATTTTTCTCTGTAATTGGGTCATTTAACCCTAAAAGGGATTTATTCACATCAACCACCGATACTCGGTATCTTGCTTGCCCCGTGGTAACCGTATTACCGTCAATAAGATAAGATTCCGTTTTGGTTTCAATTTGTCCCTGTGGGCCATAAAACACTAATTCAAAATCATTTTGTCCAAATGTTAAATCAACATCATTAAACTCATAACGGCCATCTGCTATTGCAATTTTGCTGTCGAGCAGTATCCCATTTCGATATAGCTCTACGTCCCAACCGACCTGCACTTCACCGGTAATATTGGTACGGCGATTATCAAATACCTGATTTAGTGGCGTGTTTGTCACATATATCCCCCGACTTTGTTGCAAGGTACTACCAAAACCAGCATTAACAGGAGTAACGTCGCCAAAAGCAATACCAGTAGCATTTAGCGGACCAAGTAACTCCCCCTGAGGAGATTGACGGCCTAAGGTTAAACGCGAAGAATTTAACGCATCATCATTGTTTCCAGATAAGAAAAACTCGGTGTTAAAATAGGCAAGATCGAGGTTACCAAGCACAGAGTAACTACCTAATGTATCAGTTTTAGTTTGTCTTCCAGCGACCTGCATATCTAACATTGGTGCAGAGTAAAGTTGATAAGGCGATTCTTTTAGCGGCATAATTGACCGGTTTACATCACCGGCCATCGCTGCGGGACGATTGCGTCTGGCGAGTCTTGCTTCAACAGGAAATTTCGTCGAAGAGACAATATTTACTGCAAGCCTGGCTTCATCAACGTCGAATTCGAAACCAAACCATTCTTTAAGAAGGGCAGCATCGACGTAAAGATCATCTTGAGTAAACTGATAATCTTGCTCTGCAACGGTATGCTGTTTGTTTAAAACAAAAACGCTAAGTGTATTATCGTTGTTATGGCGTATGCTAAATTCGTTTTGTTCACGTAGAAACCATCCATCAGCTTGTTTAGCTGCAACATCAACCGTAACAGGGTATTCAATTAACTGAAAAAAATCCCCCAACCCTAACAGAAAGAGTTTATTAGTTTTAACAACAAACATTTCTGTTAATGCTAAGCCATTAACAGACAAACTTAACAATAATTCTTCACCAACACTAAAACGACTCTGTGGTGCGGTGATAATTTTGTTACTGTCGTTGTTTAATATTAACGGCTGAGTGATTGGTGTATTTTCAGCCATTGCTGAGGGGGCTACAGGGGTGTCAAGGCTTTGACTTTCATTCTGTTGCGCTGGTTCACTTATCTCAACAGCCTGTTCAGACACAGCATTTGTCTCTGTCTTAACAGACTGTTGTAACGCTTGCTGTTTTGCTTTTATTCGCTGAAGCAACTGCTGAACACTTTGCTGCGACTCAGCAGACTGCTGTGCAAACACAGCAGGAGCACGCACCAAAAAAACCATTAAAGCAATAAAAATCAGATATTTAAATAAATCTTTTGTAACAATCAACGGTTCTGATTTTGTCATATTTTAAGGCTCATTTGGTGATAGTGATAGCCTCCTTGTTTATGTTTACGCTGTAATCAATAAAGGTTTGCCCTTTAAAATCTTTACTGCCTTCATAAACGATACGGAGCTTGCCGTTAGTTAAAGCAAATTCTGAGCCAACCCAATGCAAGTCTACATAATTGCTTGGTAATTCCGGCCACGCAGTGTATTCATTTAATTTGGCAATAAGTACTTCGCCGCCTTGTGCTGGTGTCCAAAACGCGCTGATGTCGCCTACCACTGAATGCATGCCAGAGCGATTAAAGTGCAGTCTTATCTTTGGTTCTTTTGTCGCTGCGTTATAACTAACATCGACGTTGCCTGGTTGCAGCTGATACTGCAAATTGCCCTGCCTAACTGCCACGGGTATAGAAAAACTCAATACCACATTGATAGCCATAGATTGCCCCCCTGCAGCACCCACGGCATCTTTCTCAGGCGGCAACGCTTTAAAAAGCAAATGCGAGCGATACTCACCATCGGCCAGATTCGCTGGCCGACGAAGTGACAATTTAATAGTTTGTCGCTCATTGGGTTTAAGTGTTACAGAACGGGGAGAAAAACGCAGCATGCTACTAGCCACCGGATGATTTGCCGCCTCTTCCGCGGTTAAATCAACAACGCCACCACCAGCTTTAATTTGCTTCTCAGACCACTGCAGGCGATAAGTTGCCGTGTTATCTGAGGTATTAATCAGGGTGATTTCAGCAGAGCGGTCAGCAGAATTAAAAATAACCCGGGTAGGATTAATAAGTAAGTTAGCACTTACCGTGACAGGCAACAACAAACCGACTAGCACGCACAATATAAACAAATTCTTCATTTTCACCTTCTGTGATTCATCAACGTTAAAACCCTACAGTTCATTTAATAGACAATATTTACATTTAAAAACAATGTGTAATCAGCACCGCTAAAATAACTTTGTGCAGGATTGCCTGATGTACTTAGCGTTGCGCCCATACGAAACTGAGCCGTACCAGTGTTCCCCGTATTTAATGTATTGGGTATATCCACGGCGTTGATTTGGAACTGCGCAGTTCCAGGATATGGCATAGCAGAATAAGCAGGTAAATCTACTGATAAACTAACATTGGTAAATAAAGGCAATCCGCTTAACGTATACACGCCGGGTGTGCCGCTGCGAATAATATAAATTTGGTTGGTGCTAATTTGAGCACCCTGGCGGGTAATTGTAGTTGTGCTGACAGTGTTATTGTTAAGGATAGCAATTTCACCAAAACTCAGTGGACTGTCAATATTTAAGTCAGCCGACACGTCACAAACACAAAAAACACCTAGCAGAGCGACAAAACTCTTTTTCATAACGCTACCAAATAGGCTCCGGACCAGTTATCAAAACCGGCCCGGAGGCTAGCACTTAGTTGTATGCTACTTCAACATCAAATGAGCCGGTATAAGGTGTTGAATCCTGGTAAACCGGGCCGACAATTGCACCAACGTGTGTTGCAATTTGTGCGCCCACGGTAAAAGCAGCTGTACCTGCAGCCGTTGTAGAAATGGCGGTAGTGACTGCACCAGGAGTACCTGATGTGCGCCATGCAGTAAAGTTACCCACAGTAAAGTTTGCTGAGCCTGGTGGCACAGCAGCAGCAGTTAGTGTAATGCTTGCAGCAGGCAGTGTTAACACTAAGTTAGTAAAAGGGGCAACACCGGCAATGGTAAATTCAGGCCGGGCAATAACACCACCTACAGATTGAAGTACAGCTGTACCAGCACCCGCTGTACACAACGTACCGGCGCCTGAAGCAACTGCAGCAACTGCACTGGCAGGGTTAGCAGGCAATTCTAAAATAGCACAAGTATCTAGTGTCGCATCAGCTGTCGCTCGCAGGATACCAAAATCTAAGGCGCCAGTGAATTGAAAATCAATCGCATTATTAACAGAAACCGTTGCTGGAACTGTCACTGTCTCGGCAATCGCCGAGCCCGCACTGGCCATCACTAAGGCAGCGGCAAGGCCTTTTGTAAGATTGTTGATTTTAATCATATGTATTTCCTATAAGTTGATCTACTTAGGTTTTAGTACGCCCTTACAAAAACGTGGTTTTACTTGAGCGTACCACTATATCGACGAGGCGGTTTATATCTTTAGTAAAATTTACACGTTACAACGTAAATTGATGAATAAACCTTTCAAAAACCAAGCTATCGTAAATCTCGCCCACTGCACAATTTTAACAAAGTCAACCTGCTGCATTTTCACAACGAACAGTAAATGGCAAAGCCTATGAACTAAAACAGCAATACTCTACTGTAAAGTGACAACTGTACCATATTGATCATGAACAAGCTGTTTTCAAAAACACTAAACACGCTTATCTCAAAAAACTGTATCCATTGGATTTATTACCATTAACACTCACAAATACCGGCTTTGTTTAAAATGCTCTTCAAAAAAATTATATCGCGACCGGCGCTTTAATATGCGGGTGAGCCTGATAATTTATCAACGTAAAATCTTCGAAACAAAACGCAAAGATATCTTTGATTTCTGTATTTAATTGCATTTTGGGCAAGGGGTAAGGCTCTCTCGCCAGCTGTGTATTTACTTGTTCAAGGTGATTTAAATACAGGTGTGCATCCCCAAAGGTATGAATAAATTCTCCGGGTTTAAGACCACACACTTGAGCTATCATAAGTGTTAGCAGAGCATAGCTGGCAATATTAAATGGCACACCGAGAAAAATATCGGCACTACGTTGGTATAATTGACATGACAACTTACCGTCGTTTATATAAAACTGAAACAAGGTGTGACACGGTGGCAGTGCCTGCTTGCCTATTGCAGCATTGTCTTTGGGTGACAATGAAGTATCAGGCAATAAGGCTGGATTCCACGCACTGACGATAAGCCGCCTTGAATCCGGCGTTCTATGAATATCGCTGATAAGTTGACTTATTTGGTCAACTATACGGCCGTCAGCTGCTTGCCAGCTGCGCCATTGCGCACCATATACAGGCCCTAGTTCTCCGTCAGCAGTCGCCCATTCGTCCCAAATAGACACGCCATTGTCTTTCAAGTAGCGAATATTGGTCTCCCCTTTTAAAAACCACAATAGTTCATGGATAATAGAACCAATGTGGCATTTTTTTGTTGTCACCAACGGAAAGCCTTGCGCTAAATCAAACCGCATCTGATAACCAAATACACTTAACGTGCCGGTACCAGTACGATCAGTCTTTTTATGGCCATAATGCAGCACATGGCGCATTAAATCATGATATTGCTTCATACCTCAGATACCCGTTTGTTTACTCTGCTGTTATTGCTATAAGCATAAATAATAAGTGCGATACCAGCGACAATCATCGGCAACGATAACCACTGCCCCATCGACATTCCCGCCGATAACACGCCAAGATGCGCATCTGGCTCGCGATAAAACTCAACAAAAAATCTGGCACTGCCATAGCCGGCTAAAAAAAGCCCTCCCAAGCTACCCGCTGGTGGATTATAACGGCGGTACAATACAATCAGCAGAAATAAAACGATACCTTCCAGGGCAAACTCATAAAGCTGCGATGGATGTCTGGGCAAAGGCCCGGCCGCTGGAAATAATACTGCCCAAGGCACATCTGTCGTGCGTCCCCATAGCTCTGCATTAATAAAATTGCCCAGGCGGCCTGCAGCCAGGCCTAATGGGATCAGTGGCGCGACAAAATCGCCCAACTGCAAAAAGTTTTTCTTGTTACGTCTGGCAAACCAGGCTAACGCCACTATTACGCCAAGCAAGCCACCATGAAACGACATGCCGCCTGTCCAAATTTTAATCAAATACAATGGTTCAGCTAAAAACAATTCGAATTGATAAAAGAATACGTAGCCAACCCGGCCGCCGAGGATCACGCCTAAAAATCCGACGAATAACAGATCACTAACCTGTTGTTCAGTCCAACCTGATCCCGGCCGCTTTGCTGCGCGGTTTGCCAGCCACCAGGCCAGACCAAAAGCCACCAGATACATTAAGCCATACCAGCGCAGACTGATGGGACCCAGGCTAAATATCACCGGATCTATTTGTGGAAACGTGATGTAGCTTGCAGACATAACTCCCCTTAACTGAATATCATTTTTACCGATACCAGTAATAAAAACACCCCAAAGACCCGTTTAACCGTCAGCAGAGGCAAACGCTGTGTCATCCGCGCCCCGAGCGGAGCGGTAAAAACTGACGTTGAAACAATACCCAGCAAGGCAGGCAGATAAATGTAACCGATAAAGCCCTGCTCAAGCTGGTAGTGTTGCCAACCGGCAATCACATAGCCTAAGGTACCAAAGACAGCAATTGCTATACCACTTGCCGCAGCGCAACCGATAGCACGGCGCATATCAACAGAGTAGTAATTTAATACTGGCACAAAAAGCGCACCGCCACCAATGCCCATTAAACTCGCCAGCCCACCAAGTGCAACCGATATGGCAGCTGTGGCAGGGCGTCCGGGTAGCGGTTTTACCCCCACCACCGAGCGCGAACCAAGCATTCTAAAGGCAAGTAACAACACGGCAATACCAAATATCATCTGCAATACATTGCCGCCAATAAAGTGAGCAAAATAGCCGACGCACCAAGCGCCAGCAGCCGAACCCAACACCACTGGCGTAGCGATATTCCAGGGCACATTATCCATTTTATGGTGTGCACGCACTGATGACGTGGCGGTAACAATAATAGAAGCCAATGAGGTAGCAACAGCAATTAAAATTGCATCTGCCTGTGATACGACATCAAAAGCGGGCAGTAGCACAACCAAAACCGGCACCACTAACAAGCCGCCGCCGATCCCTAGCAAGCCAGCAAAAAAACCCACTGCGGCACCAAGGAATAACGTGATGATAAAAATACTTAACACTATAAACTCAATATGAAAATGGCCGTTTTAACGCCTGGCAGGATAGTATTACCGCTAGGCCCTGAGCTGACTAAGCAATTGTTTTTGTTCAAGGAAACGATGAATATGCAACCTGACATGTTTTGCCGAGGTGCATGCTAACACTTCCGGTAGCAATAGTGCCAGCTCAGACATTTCAACCCGGCGTAGCAACCATTTTATTTTTGCTAAGTTACTGCTGTTCATACTGAAACTGCTATAGCCCATTGCTGCTAGCAATAAGATACCTGCAGGTTCACCTGCTAATTCACCACAAACACTGATAGCAAACTGTAACCCCTGGGCTTGCTGCACCAGCTGATATAAAGCTCTGAGCACAGCTGGGTGCATTGCATCATACAAACTTGCCACCCGTGGATTGTTGCGATCTACCGCTAACAAATATTGGGTTAAATCATTTGTACCAATTGAACAAAAGTCTACCTTGCGGGCAAGTTCAGGTAATTGGTACATAATAGAAGGAACTTCAATCATCACACCAATTTGCGGTCTGGGTAGCTCTATCGCCAACTCATCACTGACTTCGAAACACGCTTGCTTAATCAACCGCAGTGACTCATCAACTTCAGCAAGGTCAGAAATCATCGGCAATAAAATATGCAGATTATCCAGCGCAAGATTGGCTTTTAACATCGCGCGTATTTGTACCAGAAAAATTTCCGGGTGATCCAGCGTTAACCTAATACCACGCCAACCTAAAAAAGGATTCTCTTCAACAATATTGAAGTATGGTAAGGCTTTGTCACCACCAACATCCAATGTACGCATAATTACCGGACGGCCGGGGTAGGTTTCCAGTACCTTACGATATAACTCAACCTGCTCTTGTTCTGTTGGAAATCGACTGCGCATAATAAACGGAAACTCCGTCCGATACAGCCCTACACCATCGGTGTATTGTGGCGCTGTTGTTTCCAGTTCAATCGCTAAACCAGAGTTAACCATCAGACTAAATCGCTTGCCGCATGCAGACTGTGACGGTAAACCAATTTCTTGTTGATAAGCAGCACTAAGTACCGCGTCTTCGGTTATAAGCTGCTGATACTCGTTGCAAATTGCTTCAGCAGGCGACAAAAGTATATGGCCATGATAGCCATCTACAATCAGACGTTGTCCCTGCCAGTGTAACAAGGGTAATTCATCAACCCCCATAACAGCGGGGATACCCAATGCCCGGGCCATAATGGCAGCATGGGAATTTACCGAGCCTTTTAGCGAAACTATTGCAACCAGTTGCTCGCGCGGTACTTCTGCCAGCATAGTGGCGGTGACATTATCAGCCACCAAGACGACCTTATTGGGTAGCTTTATCTTGCGCTGTTCTGTATCCAACAGGTTATTCAATACCCGCTGTCCAAGATCCCGAATATCAGTGCCACGCTCACGCAGATAGGTATCATCCATATCATCAAACTGACGGGCAAACTTTTCCACCACCCTTTTCAGGGCACTTTTTGCACACCAACCTTCGGCAATTTGCTGCTCAATTTCGCGCCCCAGACTGGCTGCGTCCAGTAATTGGTGATACACATCGAATATTGCCAGTGCATCCGGCGGCAAATGGCCGCTCATTCGCTCTGCTAACCGATTAAATTCGGCTTTGGTAATCTTTACTGCACGATAAAAATGCGCCAGTTCTTTTTCTGGTTCGTCCGAGCGCTTTAGTGAAATAGCATTAAAGTCATTAGCAGGCTCAAGAACATAGGCCTCACCAATAGCAATGCCCGGAGCACCCGGCAGACCTTTAAGCTGGCCGTTCTGTGTCTGGTTTTTACTACTCTCACTGGCAGCCTGACGCATTTCAGCATTGGCCAGCACCGACGCGAGCTGTGCTGCCAATGTAACCAAAAACGATTCTTCGTCTTCGTTAAATACCCGGTCTACCGCCTGCTGAATCGTCAAGACGCCAAGTACTTTACGGTGATGTATTATCGGACAGCCAAGAAAGGCAGAAAAACGGTCTTCGCTAACCTCAGGGGTAATTTTAAATCTGGGATGCAACTGGGCTTTCGCCAGGTTAATAGGCTCTTCACGTTGGCCTACCCAGCCGATTAAACCTTCTGAAAAGCCAATAGCAATCTTGCCGATGGCGTCAGGGTTTAGCCCGTCGGTAGCCATTAACATAAAATGCTGTTGTTCATAGTCAGCAAGATAGACAGAACAACACTCGGTTGTCAGTGCCTGCTTTACGCTGCTTACCAGGCCAGTTAGTGCATTCTGCAAAACTGGCTCTTGGGCAACATCCTGAACTATGCGCCTTAACTGGCCTAACATAAGAGCCCCATTTTCAGTTTAACGAATGGACTGAACGGCTTAGCTAACTCTTCTTTCTAATATCGCGGCGGATAAACGGCAAAGCAACCGGGGCAAATTCTTTCATAACTTTACGGTAAACTTCGCGTTTAAACGCTACGACCTGCCGTACCGGATACCAGTAGCTAACCCAGCGCCAGCTATCAAATTCCGGGTGCGTAGTCTTTAACAAGTTTACATCTTCGTCAGCACAAGTCAGTCGCAACAAAAACCATTTTTGTTTCTGGCCAATACACACCGGGTTACTGTCTTTACGAATAAGTCGTTTTGGTAATTTGTATCTTAACCAATGCTTGGTTGTGGCAATAATTTCCACGTCCTTCGCTGTTAAACCTACTTCTTCGTGCAGTTCCCGGTACATGGCTTGCTCCGGTGTTTCACCGTCGTCAATGCCACCTTGCGGGTATTGCCAGGAATGCTGACCATACCGCTTTGCCCAAAACACCTGTCCCTGGTGGTTACAAATTACTATGCCGACGTTGGCGCGAAACCCTTCGGCATCGATCACACAAACCTCTGGCGGATCATAAAATACTATTTAAAGGATTCTTTCACAAAGTTGCCAGTTCGGCAAACGGAATTTACCTGATGGACTTTTACAAGGTTATCCACAACTAAGCACTTTATAAACTAGAACATGTGTACTTTTTCACAGGCTCTGTGGATATATTCGTGCATAACCATGTTATAGCCATTGCATAACTACGGATGCTTAGTAAATACCCAGCCAAAAATCAAGCCAAAATCATTTTAGATCATATAGTTACATAATAGGCTACGGCAAATCCCAGTAAAACACACTGTGCACAAGTTGGTTTGCTGCGTTTTTAAGCAGCGCTGCGGGCAAAAAAATGCTAGCGTATTCAAATATGTTATCAGTGATATCTTTATGCCCGCCGCACCGCAATCAAATAACGAGTTATTACAGCGCTGCCAAGCATTAGCAGGGCTAACGCTTGGGCAAATCGCAGCCATTGCCGGTATAACGGTACCGGCCAATCTACAACGTGATAAAGGCTGGGTAGGTCAGCTATTGGAGCATACTCTTGGCGCTACAGCTGGTTCAAAAGCACAACCAGATTTCCCCAACTTGGCTATCGAATTAAAAACCCTGCCTATCGATCAGTCAGGCAAGCCGCTGGAAAGTACCTATGTTTGCGTAGCTCCTTTAACCGGCGTGTCTGGCTTACAATGGCAAAGCTCTTGGGTTTGTCAGAAACTGCAGCATGTGCTGTGGGTGCCAATACTGGCAGAGCGGCAAATACCCTTGGCGCAGCGCATAGTAGGTACCGCTTTTTTGTGGCAACCAGATGCGACTCAACAGCAGTTGCTACAACAAGACTGGGAAGAACTGATGGAGCAAATCACACTGGGCGGTATAGCTGACATTCGCGGGGCACAAGGAAAAGTTCTGCAATTGCGGCCAAAAGCAGCTAACAGCAAGGCACTAACCGAGGCGGTAGGTGCGGCAGGTGAGCCAATACTCACCCTGCCAAGAGGCTTTTATCTTAAAGCCAGTTTCACCGCTGACATTCTTAAGCAGCAATTTGCATCAGGTTAATGACTGTATTTCTCAAACAGCCTGTTGTAAGCACCATTATCCCGCAACTGTTGTAATGCCTTATTGAACTGCTGAACTTGCTCCTCTTGCACCGACGCTTTAGAAAACATCACAAATACATCAGAACTACCCAAGCTAATGCTGTGTGGCTGAATGTACTTATCCAAACCTTTGCGCCTTAGAATAGAGGCTCCAACAAAACTATCCTCCAGTAAACCATCAATTTCTTCATCCAGTAAGCGCGCCATATTTAGCTCACTGATAATGGCACCGACAAATTTACCGCGCAGTGCCTCATCAGCATACAAGCTGGCCACTTCGTCACCATAGTAGTATTCGTTTACGATGCCGACTTTGTGCCCGGCTGATAAAAAGGCTTTCAAATCAGCAGAGGGTAGCGCTGAATCGTCTTCACGGACATACAGCTGGAAACGCTCCTGGCGGTAAGGCTCTGAAAAATATGCGAACTCTTTACGCTCATCGGTCTGCGATGCGCCTAGTACAAAATCTACTTCACCGTTTTTTAGTAGCGTAAGCAACTCAAGCCAACTTCCTTGAACCACATTAAGCCGACAACTCATTAGATCTGCTACCGCTTTAACTAATTCAACATCCAAGCCTGTCGGTGTGTTACCTACTGTCATATATTGATACGGCTCCCAGGCATCCATTCCCAATGTCATTTCACAGGAAGGCGCAGCATCGGCAACGGGCTCGGTGGCAGTAACGGCATCGGCTTCGATTGCAGGCCTACAGCCGACGAATAAAACTATAGCGACAACTATCAGCAACTTGTACATTTTCATATGACACCTCAAGGCGTTATAAGCATGCTACAAGCGTAGTGCATAAAATTCTGCATTGCCGCTTTCCTGCGACAAAGTGCGCAAAGATATATTTACACTATGGTAAACAGTGGCTAATTGCCGTCATTATTATGTCTTTTCGGTGCGCCAAACAGCAATCCCGGTAACTGCATAACCGACTCCAGTCTCAGTACCTCGGACAACATTTTGCGCCACTCATAAAATGTAATAGTTAAAGGATTGTCTGAATTAAAATCTTCAGTAATACCGTAACGACAAGGCTCGTCTTCGCGCTCAGCAACGAAGGTGCCAAACAATCGATCCCAAATTATCAATACTCCAGCAAAATTCCGGTCGATATACAGAGGGTTGCAGGCATGATGTACCCGATGATGTGATGGCGTGTTAAACAGCCATTCCAGCCAGCCCAGTTTTTTTACCGCCTGGGTGTGAACAAAAAACTGAAACGCCAGATTAAGTGCCACAACGGCAAACACTAGAGAGGGAGTAAAACCCAGCAGGATCATCGGTGTCCAGAATAACCACATACCTGACAACGGATAAGTAAGGCTTTGCCGCAGTGCAGTGCTGAAATTCATCTGTCGCGAACTGTGATGTGCCATATGCGAGGCCCACAACCAACGAATATGATGTGACGCACGATGGAACCAGTAATAAAGAAAATCCTGCAGTAAAAACGCCAAGGCAATGGCTGGCACAGTTAATTCAAGGTCAAACAGGCGGAACTGATGCAACCAGAAAAAAAAAGGCATTAACAGCAACAGTGCCAGCATATCACTACCCTGGTGCAGTAAAGCCAGCACTGCGTTAGCCAAAGTATCTCGCCAGCGATACAACCCGCTAGCTGACTTGTAGGAGCGATACCACTCAAAAGCTATAAAACCGATAAAAACCGGACTTAATGCCAGCAAGATAAGTTCGACCGGTAGCATGTGTAGTTTCCTGCTTACAGCGTAGTTAAGCTGATAGTACTGCAAAGTATCTGGCTGTACCAGTGCTGGCAGTCCGTATTATCGCCATTGAACTCATACAAACTAATGGTGTTCTCCACCATGAAAAAAGGCGCCCATAGGCGCCTTAAAACAATGTCCCGACTAATATCGGGTAAGAAACTCTGCCCGGGTGCGGGCATCGTCTTTAAAAATCCCCCCCAGTGCTGTGGTCTGCGTTTTCGAGTTAACGTCCATAACACCGCGTGATTTCACACAGTAGTGCACGGCTTCCATCGTCACTGCCACATTTTTTGTTTGTAGCAGGGTTTGCAATGCTATAAGTATCTGTTGCGTCAGCCGTTCTTGTACCTGTGGCCGCTGCGCAAAAAAACGCACTATGCGATTAATTTTCGACAGGCCGATAATGCGTTTTTCCGGAATATAGGCCACAGTTGCACTACCGTCGATAGTGACAAAGTGATGCTCACAGGTGCTGGTAAAGCTGATATCCTTTACCTTCACCATTTCCTTTACCTGCATTTTATTGTCAATCAATGCAATTTTCGGAAAATTAGCGTAGTTCAACCCCCCAAAAACTTCATCAACATACATTTTGGCAATACGATGTGGCGTCTCGCTTAAACTGTCATCAGTTAAATCAAGCCCCAGCGTACTCACGACCTGAGTCATCAAGGCACTGATTTTGTCGTATTTCTGATCACGCGACAAGCCATTATCCAGCATAGGCGTTTCCAGCCCCTGCGCTTCCAGCGCACTGCGTACTAAAATTGCTTCTTCTGCTAACATAACTCTATCCAGACCGGCTTCGGAAACCAGTATACGAAGTATCAAAGCCGATAGTTTACGGGGAAAGTCATTTTTTTGCCATTTCTGTGTCATTATGCCGCATGACAAGACCGCATACGGCAACTGAGTAGTAGCGGCTTACTATTGCACCAGAGACAACGCTTCAAGCAGTTCGCGCGGTTCCACTTCAGGACCGTTCAAACTTTGGTCCCAATTAGTGCCAATTAATACGCCATCGTCATACATTTCTTTTAACCAGCCTTCGCAAAATACATCCAGTGGAATGGCTTCAGGCTTGTACACCGCCCACTCTTCAGAACAGTGTGCTTTGGCTGACGCTTCATCAGACCAAAATGGCATGACATCGGTATCTTCAAACTCTACTGATTCAACCACCAGCAAATCTTCACCGTCGGCCAGCACATATACCACACCGTTGGTTTTGGCTTCTTCAACAAAACGTTGAAAACTTGGATCTTGCGCAAACTGACTCATATTGATTTCCATCCGGCTAAAAATATTGTCCGCTATTAGACCAGAAAGCAGGGCGCAAAAGCGAGTTTTATCTCGTTAGCAGCCTACTGTCTTTCCCTGCGGCAAAAAAATGACGTACAATTTGCCGCACTGTTACAGCTAACGAGACCAGACAACATCATGGCGCAATATATATATTCGATGTACCGCGTGTCGAAGGTGGTTCCACCTAAACGCACTATTTTAAAAGACATTTCTTTGTCGTTTTTTCCTGGTGCCAAAATTGGCGTATTGGGTTTAAACGGTTCAGGTAAGTCTACCCTACTTCGCATTATGGCTGGGGTAGATAAAGAATTTGAAGGTGAAGCCAAACCACTGGCTGGCACAAAAATTGGTTATCTACCGCAAGAGCCAGTCCTTGATACCAGCAAAACCGTGCGTGAAATTGTTGAAGAAGCCGTAAGCGATGTTAAAAATGCGCTGACCCGACTCGATGCAGTGTACGCTGCCTATGCCGAAGAAAACGCCGACTTTGATGCCCTGGCTCGCGAGCAAGGCGAGTTAGAAGCATTAATTCAGGCTAAAGAAGGTCACAATCTGGATAACACTCTGGAGCGTGCCGCTGATGCACTGCGTTTGCCGCCATGGGATGCCAAAATTGAGCATCTATCCGGTGGAGAACGCCGCCGAGTCGCTATTTGTCGCTTATTGCTGGAACGGCCAGATATGTTGTTGCTGGACGAACCCACCAACCACCTTGATGCTGAATCTGTTGCCTGGTTAGAGCGCTTCCTGCACGATTACCCAGGCACCGTGGTCGCCATTACCCACGACCGTTATTTCCTCGATAACGTTGCAGGCTGGATTTTAGAACTGGACCGTGGTTACGGTATTCCGTGGGAAGGCAACTACTCTTCCTGGCTGGAACAAAAAGATGCACGACTGCAACAGGAAGAAAAAGCCGAAAACGCCCGTCAACGTTCTATCAAGCAAGAATTGGAGTGGGTTCGCACTAACCCCAAAGGCCGCCATGCGAAGAGCAAGGCACGGATGGCACGCTTTGAAGAACTGCAAAGCCAGGAGTTTCAAAAACGTAACGAAACCAACGAGCTGTTTATTCCACCAGGCCCGCGCTTGGGCGATAAGGTGCTGGAAGTTAACCATCTGCGTAAATCCTTTGGCAATCGGATGTTGATTGACGATTTAAGCTTCAGCATTCCTAAAGGCGCTATTGTTGGCATTATCGGCCCGAACGGTGCCGGTAAATCTACCTTATTTAAAATGATCAGCGGTACAGAACAAGCCGACTCGGGTGATATCAGTGTTGGTGATACTGTACAGCTGGCCAGTGTAGATCAGTTCCGCGACAGCATGAATCCGAAAAACACTGTGTGGCAGGAAATCTCCAACGGACAGGATATGCTGCAAATCGGTAATTTTCAGATCCCAAGCCGCGCTTATGTTGGCCGTTTTAACTTTAAAGGTAACGATCAACAGAAGTTTATCGGCGAGTTATCTGGTGGTGAGCGCAATCGGGTGCATTTAGCTGCACTGCTCAAAGCTGGTGGCAACATGCTGTTACTGGATGAACCAACCAACGACCTTGACGTAGAAACTCTGCGTGCATTAGAAAACGCTTTGTTAGATTTCCCTGGCTGCGCCATGGTGATCTCGCACGACCGCTGGTTCCTTGACCGTATCGCCACGCATATTCTGGACTACCGCGACGAGGGTAAAGTGAATTTCTTCGAAGGTAACTACTCTGATTATGAAACCTGGCTAAAAGCGACCTACGGTGCTGAAGCATTGCAACCACACCGCATAAAATATAAGAAAATCTAAGTTACCAAAACGCCCGCACATGCGGGCGTTTTTCATTTTGCCATCTGGGAATCAAGCACGGCATTCTGTGTGCTGTAGTAGTAATCTTAACGCATCATTCAACATTAATTTTTTAACCAATTAATAGTGAGATTTGCCACTAAACGTTTTCCATTCATAGTGGCTGCGTCATGTGATTTTATCTTAAATAAAAATAAAACCTTTAATATCAATAAATTAAATTTAATTTTAAAAATGGCACACGACTTGAATTGGTATTGGCGTAATCAACACAACAGCCATGAAGGATCTACCATGAAAACTTTGTCAGCTTTAACTATTGCTACTCTATTTGCCGTATCTATTTCTGCGCCAGTAAGCGCTAACACTATTGCTGAATCGCTGACGGCGGTTGTCACTAACCAACTGAGTGAAGTTAGCGACAACATCAAGCTGCAGACTAAACAGGCATTGGAAAATACCGTAAGTGAATTGCTTTTTAACTACGGCAGCCAACAAGCAGAACAGGCAATAAATCAGTCCGTAGTCCAAGCCAGCTCTTCTGTAGCGGTAACCGAACAAACCACTGAGCAACAGCAGTAAGGTCAGACATATGCATTACGCAGTAGCGCTTATCGCGGTTTTTTGCGATAAGCGTCTGTCAGTTACTGCTCAGACCACACTGCCAGCTCGTTACCATGCGGGTCTGTAAAATGAAAACGACGCCCACCCGGAAAATTAAATGCAGGCTTTACGACTATACCGCCTGCAGCTTCAATAGTTGCTTGTGTTTTGAGTAAATGTTTACTGTACAAAACAATCAACGCAGCACCTTCCACGGTTACTGAACGTTTATCACTACGATAAAAGCCCCCATCCAGCCCTGAGTTAGCAAATGCCACATAATCTGGCCCATAGTCAGCAAATACCCAACCAAACACCTGACTGTAAAACTGTTTAATCATTTTCAGGTCGCTGGCTGGCAGTTCAATATAATTAATTTTTTCTTGCCCACTCATCACACCGCTCCTTGCCCACCCTTAGAACAGTTACTGTACTGTATGGCACTGAACGCGACAAGCGACAGAAAAAGAAAAGCAGCATAGCTTGAGTAAGTTGTCACTTCGTTATATGCTACCAAAGTTGCGAAATATTCTCATTTACACTTTGGAGTAAAAAATGAAACACCTGTTATCAGCAGCATTTATTAGCGTCATCTTGTTAAGCACTTTTCAGATCCAGGCTGATGACAAGCCTGATCATTTCAAGGGTAAGCCCTCTGACACCCTGGAACAGGCTGTTGCTAATTTCAGTGAATATAATCAGAAGTTAAAAACCGTGCTGGCCGGTGAGCTAACACCGCTGGCAATAGCAGAAATTCATGAACTGACTTACACCATAGAGGTGGCGCTGGAGAAAATCCATGCTGAAACTGCTAAATTAAAAGACGTACTGGAAGAAGTTCATGTTGCCTCTGAGCACATGGACACTGCTACAGCTAAAGCACGAGGCGATGTCTTCATCAATACAGCTCAAACGCTGGTTAAGTAACACTGTAGCCATTATCAGAAAACTAAAAACCGCAGCAAACTGCGGTTTTTTATATACTGCTTTGTGTTATACGAACAGGCTTAGCCTTTTAACACTGTCGCCACTGATTTAGCAAAGTAGTCAATATTACTGTGGTTTAGTCCTGCAATACTAACGCGGCTGGAGTCTACCATGTAGACACTGAATTCGTTACGTAAGCGGCTGATTTGCTCCTTGTTAATACCCAAAAAGCTGAACATTCCGTGTTGGCGCGTAATAAAGCTAAAATCCTGCTGTACACCCTCGCCTGCCAATTTATCAATAATTAGCTGACGGTAGCTATTGATACGGTTACGCATTTCGGCCAGCTCTTCATGCCACAGACTGGTTAGCTCGTTACTGTCCAGAATATTTGCGACGATAATGGCACCGTGCGCCGGTGGCATAGAATAAATACTGCGCACCACGCTTAATAAATTTACTCTGGCAACATCAGTGACTTTACTGTCAGCCGCGACAATGGATACCGCACCGATACGCTCGCGGTACAGGCCAAAGTTCTTTGAGCACGAGCTGCACAGGATCATCTCTTCGACATTATCAGCCAGATGGCGCAAACCTTTGGCATCTTCATCCAGGCCTGAGCCAAAACCCTGATAAGCCATATCGACTAATGGCGTAAAACCACGCTCTTTAGCGACATCAGTAAAACGCTGCCACTGGGCAAAGGTTAAATCCATGCCGCTGGGGTTGTGACAGCACGCATGCACCAATACTACATCGCCGGCGGGCACTGTCGCCAAATCAGCGAACATTGCCTCTTCGTTCAGGCCCTTGGTAGTGTAATCGTAGTAGGTATATTCTTTTACGTTCAGGCCAGCAGCCTTGAACATTGAAATATGGTTCGCCCAGGTCGGACTGGTTACCCAAATAGTCGCATTTGGGTTAGCTTTTTTAATAAACTCGGCTGCTACACGCAGGGCGCCGGTACCGCCAGGTGTATGCGCAGTCGTCACACGATTGGCAAGCAATACTTTGTGCGCTTTACCAAACGCCAGCTTTTCAATATGGCTGTTAAAGCCTAAATCGCCTGCCATACCAATATAAGTTTTGCTGTCTTCCTGCTTCAGGCGCAGCGCTTCAGCTTCTTTTACGCACTTCAGTACTGCCGTGTGGCCCTGCTCGTCTTTATATACCCCTACACCCAAATCAACTTTGTTCGGGTTAGGGTCTTCTTTGTACGCTGCCATCAAGCCTAAAATCGGATCGGTGGCCACCGGTTGTAACTGAGCAAACATAATGTTCTACCTGAGTTTAAGTTGCATGAAAAGGCTGCGCTTAAGGCAAGTACGCCGGTATGGTTAAACATACCGCTACCAGCAATGCCAGTGCATCCGCAGTAAATACGTTTTTATTAAAATCTTCTGCGTCGACAATACCGACTATTTTGCCTGATTGGTCAAACAGAGGCAAACAGGCTTCGGCCTGTACTTTAGGATCGCAGGTGTAATATTCACCACCTGTGCCCAAATACGCTGCCACGTCGTTTATGACTTTAGCTTTACCGCTTAAACCCACGGTACTGTTATTGCTGATTTTGGCAAATTCGCTGTTAAGTGGAAACTCCGCCCGCGACGCTGCGCCATAATAGGCCAGCTTAACCAACACCTGCTCACCCGATGTATTGAGCCTTGTCTGGTAAATACCAAACCAGTCCAGTCCGGATTTAGTGCGGTAAAACGCGGCAATATTAGTTAATTGCGCCAGCAAACGCTGATTGTTTGCGCTTTGGCCACCTAAAATAGCGCTTAAGTCATAAGGCTCGTCGGCTAATTGACCAAACAGCGAGCAGGCGCCGCCGTCGCCTAACTCCGGCACTTTATATTGCCATTGCACTTGTGGTTCCGCCGTAGCTGCAAGGTAAGCCTGTAATTCCGCTTGCAGTTGTTGTACTTTTTCAGCAAAGCTTGCCACATCACCGGTGCTTAGCGCTAAACCGGTACGTTCAATATATTCCGCTACAGAAACAGCATCTCGTGACATTATAGCCATCCAGATTTCTAAAATTGACGAGCATTTTACCAGAAGCGCTTAAAAAGCCAAGCCAGCAGCACACAAGTTAAGGAAATTGTTGCCGCCGCTATTGTGGATGTTTAAGCTGACAGCACTGTAAAGTGAGCGAAGTAAAGTAAGCGAAGCAAATTATGGCAGGTAATAAGATTTCTCTGGCCGATTGGCAGGCCAAAATGAACCCGGCCGCAACCACAACAGCGGTAAAAAACGACCCTAATCTGGTATACAGCACTGAGAGCGGCAAAATAAGTGCAAAACCCGCAACCAAACCGCAGCCGGAAGCATTTACCGATGGCGCAGTACGTATAAGGCGTGAAACCAAAGGCCGTGGCGGCAAGGCTGTGCTTACCATTAGCGGTATTGCCAAGCCACATGACGAGCTGGTACTGCTGGCGACAAAGCTGAAAAAGAAGTGCGCTTGTGGCGGCGCGGTTAAAGAGGGCGTAATTGAAATTCAGGGTGATAAGCGCGAACTGGTAGAGCAACTATTGCAAGCCGAAGGCTTTAAAACCAAATGGGCCGGTGGCTGATTGATGGAAAACTGCCGGTTCATTATCTCTCAACGAGAAGAGAACCGGCTTGCTCTAAGCTAACCGTTGAAGCCCCGGACGGGCTGAGACGAGCCCCCAGGGATGGGTTTACGGCGTGTTAGCGTGAGCAAACCGGTTCGAGTCCGGAGCACTAAACGTTATGCTACTTTACCGCTTCGCGGTTATACGGCTGACCAACAGCGCCATTAAAAAAGCTGTCTTTTAGCCAGTATGGCCGCTGCTCGGTGTTAGCCACATCCAGCGCAATATTAAAGTTAATATCAGCAAAAACGGCACCAAAGTCATAGCGGATAGCACCATAGTCTTTAATTAAACTGGGGATATCATCCGACGGTTTATGGTAGTGCTTAGCAAAAAAGCTGGCCCAAATTTTACCGCCATCCTGTTTCGGATCCTGCGATTTAAAGCCGGTCATTAAAAACACCGCCGGTACGCCTTTTTTTACCAGGGTATAGTGATCTGAGCGGGTAAAAATAGCCTGCTCCGGCATGGGATCAGCACTTAGTGCTATTCCCTCTTTGGCAGCAGCCTGTTCAACCACTTTACCCAGTGATGAATGATTAGCCCCAAAAGCAATCATATCGGCAAACGGATACAGCAATACCGGCATATCCAGATTTACGTTGGCGACTAGCTTATCAATCGGCCGCGTTGGGTTATGAGCAAAATAGTCTGCGCCCAACAGGCCCTTTTCTTCACCGGTTACTACCACAAACAAAATAGAGCGCTTGGGTTTTTCTGGCAGTTGCGCAAACAAGCGCGCCGTTTCCAGCAGTATCGCCACGCCGGCAGCGTTATCCATAGCGCCGTTGTTTATCTTATCGTCGCTGCGTAAATCGTTGCTGTAACCAATGTGGTCAGAATGCGCCGTTATGACCACGTATTCATCTTTCAACAACGGATCAGAACCTTCCAGCACGGCAACAACATTGGGGCTGCTGATATCTTCATGGCTGCTGTCTCGGCTTAAAGTAGCCGATACTCCAAGCTCAAAGCCAACCGGGTTTTGCTTATTATCGACCTGACTAAAAATGTCAGCCAGTGACAAATGGGCTTTGCTGAATAACGCGGCAGCAGCCTCATGGTGCACATAGGCGCCGACTTTTAAATCCGGATAGCTGTCGGCTGGCGTACCGTCTGGTTGCAGCCATTCCATCGACGGCGTATTTAAATACAATAAGCGGGTAGCATAAGGCCGCACTTTTTCCTGCTTTGGTGTATGCACGGTAATAATGCCCACTGCACCACGCTCTGCTGCCAGCCGGGTTTTCTGGCTGCTTAAATGCGCGGCCTCTTCGCTGGGTAAGCTATCCGGCCTGCCGGTTAACAACACCACAATCTTGCCTGCTACGTCCAGCCCGGCATAATCATCCAAACCAAACTCTTTTGAAACCAGACCATAGCCGGCAAACACCAGCGGCGCTGTAACCTTAGTCTGGGCAAACTGTAAGCTTGGACCGGTGAAAAAGGCCTTTGGATAGCTAAACTCAGTATTTTTGTCATCGACATGCAGGGTAAACCTGGCGCTGTCCTGCGCCAACCGCGCTTTGCGCAGCGGCACCTGCTGCAGATAGCTACCGTTATCACCGGCAGGCTGCAAGCCCAATGCCTGCAGCTGTGTAGCAATATATAACGAGGCAATCTCATGCTCTTTGCTACCAGTATCGCGCCCGGCTAAAGCATCCGCGGCCAGAAACTGCATATGTGCTTCAATCGCCTGGGCATTAGCTGCAACACCAAATGCACTGGGTGCAGTCTTTAAAACCGCGGGACCACCGCTGGCACAACTTACTATGGCAGTTAAAGCAAAGGTGCCTAATATGACGTTAATTTTCATTGTTTTTCCTTATAAACAGCAGTGCCCGCGTATAGCTGGCACTGCCATTACTGCAAAAGCTTAACCTTGGTTTATCCGCTGCTGATATTTATTATGCAATTGCTTGTGGCGATTGTTTAAATCAACAGCGCGACCGTCGATCCACAGATGCGTGATCTTATGGCCGAGATAATCGAAAATATCACCTTCTGACACCACCAGACTGGCAGCTTTGCCTACTTCAATGCTACCGATTTTATCGGCAACACCGGCAATTTGCGCAGCATTAATGGTAACAGAGCGAAGTGCCTGTTCCGGCGTTAAGCCGTAGCTGATGGCCTGACCAGCAGCGAATACCAGGTTGCGCGTGTCCCAAAAGCCATCCAGTGACAACGCATACTGCACGCCAGCATCTTGTAGAGTTTTTGGTACCGTAAAAGCCTGACTGTAGTTTTCATCTACCCGCGTCGGCAAGCCGTAGGGTGCGGTATAAATAACAGCCACGTTAGCCGCCGCCAGCTCGTCCGCCATCCGCCAGCTGTCACGCCCACCAACGATAGTCAGCTTCAGTTGATACTGATTGGCCAATAACATCGCCTGACGAATTTGCCGTTCATCATCGGCATGCACAAACAATGGCCGCTTACCGTCAAATACCACAAGCATTTGGTGCCAGCGTGAGTCAACACCACGGTTTAACCCCGCTTTTTCAGCATCATAGTAAGCCTTAGCGTCTTTAAAATGCTGCTGCAACGCCTCTAGCTGGCGGGTATTGGCTTTGCGAATCTCATCGGCTGGTTTCGGGTTCCAACGCGACCCCAAAGTGCTGGCGTTAGGCCAGCGCACATGCAGGCCAGTACCATCTGCGACAACCGCATCCTGATAGTTCCAGGCATCTAACTGCATCAGGCTCGATTGCCCCATCAACATACTGCCAGAGGGATACACCATGCTGTAAGCAAAGCCGTTACTGCGGATCGTCGGGATGACTTCTGAGTCGGCGTTGTAAGCAATTTTGGCTCTAATATCTGGATTAGTTTGGGTTACCTCTGTTGAATCGTCAGTTGAGCGTACGGCTTCAATTTCAATTAAACCCAGCTGATTAGCCAGTGCAATCAAACCAGGGTAAAGGTGCTTGCCATCCAGTGCTAATACGGTCGCGTCTTGTGGCGCGGCCAGGTCTTTGCCTACAGCGGCAATTTTGCCGTCGACAATTAACACATCGCTGTCGGTTTTAACGCCGTCAGTGACAGTGTGTACCGTAAGGCCGGTTAATAATAGCGGCGTAGTTTGGGCTGTGCCCGGCACTATATCGTGTGCAATGGCGGTGGTAGCGCTCAGGTTGGCGGCTAAGGCAGCCAACAGGCTTAAACAGGTTTTGCTAAATTTCATGCTGCAGCTCCTTAGTGGCTATGGTTGTGGTTATGGGCACGGCCATGGATATGGCTACCGATATGCCACCAGTCGCCCTGATCTTCACAGTGCCACTCGGGTTCATCCTGCTTGTAGGCGTCTTTGTCACCGGCTTTGGCCGCTGCAGGGGCATTAAGCAGCTTTTGAATCAGCGCGACTTTTTCCGCCTCCAGCTGTTGGCGTAATTGCTTGTCGGTATTAATGTCAAAGTACTTGGTGCCGGCAATCCAGGTTTGTTGCGCCTGGCTGTACACGGATAGTGGATGAGTATTCCACAGCACAAAATCAGCTTGTTTACCCGCCTTAATAGAGCCTGTTACGCCATCTATTTTTAACTGCATAGCGGGATTAATGGTTACCATCTTCAATGCTTCATGCTGGTCCATTGCGCAGTACATCACTGATTTAGCCGCTTCCTGGTTTAGCCGGCGTTGCAAGCCAGCATCATCTGAATTAATGCTAACATTAACTCCCTGCTCAGCCATCAGGCAGGCATTAGTGGGGATAGCATCTTGCACTTCCATTTTAAACGCCCACCAATCAGCAAAGGTTGATGCGCTAGCGCCGTGCGCAGCCATTTCTTTAGCCGTTTTGTAGCCCTCAAGAATGTGAGTAAAGGTGGTGATATTAAACCCCATTTCTTCAGCCAGCTCGATCAGCATCAGGATCTCTGATGCGACATAGGAGTGAGTATGAATAAAGCGTTGTTTATCCAGGATCTCTACCAATGCCTGCAAACGGTAATCAATGCGTGGCGGCGCTACCTGCTCGCGCTGGCGTTTAGATAACGTGTTATAAGCTGCCAGATTAGCTTTGTATTCTTTAGCGGCTTGAAACGCATCGCGAATGGTGGTTTCAACGCCGATACGGGTTTGCGGGTAACGCTCTGTAAACTCATCCCCCCAGTTTGACTGTTTAACGTTTTCACCCAGCGCAAACTTAATGCTTGGCGGTGCCGCCTGCATTTTCAGCCCTTCTGCGCTTTCGCCCCAGCGAAATTGAATAACCTGTGCCTGGCCGCCAATCGGGTTGGCGCTGCCGTGCAATAGTTGTGCAGTAGTGGTACCGCCGGCTAAACCGCGATACAGGTTAATATCTTCCGGATTTAACACATCACCAATACGCACTTCTGAAGTTACCGCATCAGTACCCTCGTTTACGCCGGCCTCTATTGCGACATGCGAGTGCTCGTCAATCATACCCGGTGTCAGGTGCATACCACTGGCGTCAATCACGTCGAAGCCTCGCGGAGTCGTCAGGTTTTTACCAATTTTGTCAAACTTACCGTTGCGTACAATAACATCAGTATTTTCCAGCACACCGTCTTTTTCAGCTGTCCACACTGTGGCATTTTTAATATGTACATTCTGCTGTTGTGCCAGCGCCGGTAAACCGTAAGCGCGATTGGGAAAGGTTAACTGCGATAATAGTGTCAGGTCGTTCGTCTCGGTTTTCGCATCAGCTTTGTTATCGGCCAAGGGCTGACGCTGTGCAACAACGGTCTCGCTAACGCCGGCTAGCTGCCACTTACCGCTTAACTGATTGTCCAGCAATTGGCCACTAAATTGCGCGACTTGTTTGTCACCGGTTAACTCTGACAGATTGAGGTTAAATTGCAGCTGTTGTTGCAGGCTGTGCACATGCTTTAGCTTTACGCCTTTAGCATCAGCACTGCCGCCAAGCACAACCGCGGTGCCACTAAGCTTATCGGCATTGCCTTTCAAGCTGATTTTAAGCACTTTTCCGGCTAACGTTAACTGGTAATCACCGGCAAATTCAACCGGCGCAATGGCTTTAATGTTATGTTGCTGGCCGCGCGCCCAGGTGGCAACAATTTCACCATCAGTAAACAAGTCACCACTAACTAAAACTAAATCAGCCTGATACCCGGGTGCTATTTTACCCAGCTTATCTGCTACACCGGCAATAGACGCTGGCACTGTCGTTAATGCGGCAAGCGCAGCATCAACAGGTAAACCATGTTTTACCGCCTTGCGCAGATTGGGCCAAAAATCTTTTTTCTCTTTTAACTTAAAGGTTGTCAAAGCAAAAGGCACACCAACCCTGGCTAGCTCTGCAGCATTGGCAGGCGCCCGTTCCCAATGACGTAAGTCAGCCAGATTCACATCAAGTTGATCAGCAACCTGTTCAACTTCAGGTGCAGCAGGAAAGTTCAGCGGTAAAATCAGTTTGCGTTGCATTGCTTTGACGTCTTTCAGCCTGACGTACTCAAAGCCCGAGCCGACCATCGCAGCATTATCCAATTTAAATTCGTTCAGCAAATGATGGGCCCGCAGCAATGATCTGTCATCAGTCGTTTCAAATACCACTCCGGTTTGATTAACGTTTGTCAGGCTTTGCAGCGCAGCGTTAAACTCAACCGGCGCGTCAAAATAACGTACATCGGTTTTGCCGTAGGCTTGGTTATACCAGGTAGCATCGCTTAGCGTTTGGCGGATTAACGCCATACTACCCATCAGTGATGACGGATAACTCTGTTTTGATGTGCCTTTACTAAACGCCATAAACTGTGGGCCATTGGCATTCAACACCACATCGTTGGCGATACCATCGGCTAACGAGCTAACAAAGGCCCGGCCGCGAAAAATGCCGTCAAACCTGGCAGACTGCACCGCGGTAAAACCAAGTTTTCGCAGCTCATCAGCTGATTTGGCATCAGGTTTAAATTGCGTAACCCATTCTAATTCAGCATGAATAGCAGCATTGCTGGCATTGCCCCCTTTGCGCTCGTTTTTGTATTGCGGCGCATCGCGGTAACTGCCTGGTTTTGCTGGCTTAGCCGCTGCAATACCATATTGGGTATAGGGGTCAATAAAACCGGGGTACAGAGTATAGCGGCTGGCGTCAATTTGCTGATAGCCGGCTGGCACAACAACATCAGTTCCCACTGCGCTAATGCGGTCATTAGTAATTAACACCACGGCATTTTGCAGTATTTTACCGGGTTCGGTATAAACAGTTGCCCCGGTTAACGCAATTAAGTTAGGTGTTTTGTCGACAATTCCCTGTATGGGGGAAGTTTGATCGGCATGGCTGCTTACACAAAGCGTTAACAACGCTGAGCTTAGCAACGACAGGCGGGCTTGGGTCATATAATGTTCCTGGATTAACTATTAATGTTGTAGCTCAGGCGGCTCAACTCCTGCTCAGCCAGCGGCACGCTGAAGTAGTAGCCCTGAACCTGGTAGCAAGCATTTTTTCTTAGAAACTCTACCTGTTCAGCTGTTTCTACCCCTTCGGCAACGACACGCAAGTTCATCTTTTGCGCCATAGCGATAATCGCAGCAACAATATCCATGTCGTTACGATCATCCGGGATGTCTTTAACAAATGAGCGGTCTATTTTCAACTCGTCTACCGGAAAACGCTTTAGATAACTAAGCGACGAATAGCCTGTACCAAAGTCGTCGATAGATAAAGACACTCCAAGGCGTTTTAACTGATTTAACTGACTGATAGCCGCATCAGTGTCTCCCATTAGCATACTTTCTGTAATTTCAAAAATGATACTGGCCGGATCAGCGCCGGTTCGTTGCAAAATACGCTCAACGATTTCCGGCAGGTTGTCATCACGAAACTGTCGAACTGACAAGTTAATTGACAAAGTAACATTATAGCCACGGGCTTGTTGTCGGGATAAAAACCGGCAAGCTTCCCAGATAATCCATTCACCTATTTGTACAATCAGGCCGGTACTTTCGGCAACACTGATAAACCGCAATGGTGGGACCAGGGTGTTATCCGGACGCAGCCAGCGCAGTAGTGTTTCATATCCCACAATACTGTTATCACGCAGGTCTATCTTTGGCTGGTAGTACAATAAAAATTGATGATCCCGAATGGCTTCACGCAGTTGGTTTTCAATTAGCAGGCGCTCATTAGCCGCTTCATTTAAATCCGGGCTGAAAAAATGAAAGGTATTTTTACCGCGGGCTTTGGCTTCATACATCGCCAAATCAGCATGTTTTAGCAATAACTCCTCTTCTGAGGCGTCTTCCGGCGCGACTGTAATCCCAATACTGGCACTGATAGACACTTCGTGGTTACCCAGTTTTACCGCTGCTGCAAAAGCTTGCTGTAAATTTGCCGCAATACTGGATGCCTGAGCCCTATCCTTTATACCACTTAGAATTACTGCAAACTCGTCCCCCCCCAGGCGCGCTATCGTATCTTCTTCGCGCAAGCGACTGGTTAGACGACGCGATACTTCTTTTAATAACTCATCACCGGCATCATGGCCTAGAGTGTCGTTAATACGCTTAAATTCATCTAAATCAAAATACAACAAAGCAAAGCTATAATAGCCTCTGTGCGACATAGCTATGGCTTTACGCAGTTGGTCTCGAAAGTAGCTACGGTTGGCCAAGCCGGTTAACACGTCGTAATAAGCCAGTTGTTCCATTTTCTTCTGGCTTTGCTTAATAAAAGAAATATCCTGCATCGCACATACATAGTTGGTGACATCACCTTTATCATCACGGATAGGTGCAATAGCAAGCGACACCCAAAGCTGACGGTCTTTGTACTGCAGCAACATGTCACCGCGCCAGTGCTGACGTTCAGCCAGTGTTTGCGCAATCACTTCAGCAACATGAAACATCTCTTGGGCAAACAGGTTATGCAGAGGTTGCTGTTGTAACTGCTCGGCACTACACCCCATCATTTCTATCAAAAATGGATTGGCATATTCAATATTTAGCATAGCATCAGTCAGCACAATACCTGAGCTGGAAAAAGATACAGCCTTACTAAGCTTGCGAGCCGAGCGCTCTGCAAGCTCCTTTTCTTCAATACGCGCATTTAGCCCGGATACCAACTCAGAAATCTCGCCGGACATCCGGCCAAACGCCTGATTTAGCATGCCAATTTCATCAGATGTATAATCAAGCTGCGCCGGTTCCAGCTCACCGCGTGACAGCCTGGGAATAGCTGCAGACAACCGGTTCAGCCGTTTTAATATTAAGTGGTAAACAACCAGTTGCAGCGCCAAGGCAATTAGCAAGGCTGCTGCAACAAAACTAAGCAACAGTTTGTAACGAAAACTCACTAACGACGCCATGATCTTACTGTTGTCGGTATAAACACCAATATACCAATCCAACCTATCCACCGCCGCCGCTGCAACCAGATGCCCGGGCAAACGCTGAGTGCTGATTTTGCGGTTATCAGTCGCGGCGACAACCTGACGTATGTAGTGCTCTAACTCAGGCTGATTGAGACTAACGCCCTGAAAACGGGCATTCATTGCTATAGTTTGCTCGGTAAGCGGTGCCTGCGGTTTAAGTAGAGTACCGGTGGCATCAAACAAGAAAATTTTGCTCTGATAATTGTTTTCGGATAGCTCGGGTAAGATGTCGAGAATATCGCTCAACACATAATCAGTACCTGTTACACCAACAAACTTATCATTGATATATACAGGGATCACCAGGCTGGTCATCCATTTTTGCCAGATACTGTCGTAATATACCGGTGTCCAGCGTGGCTGCCTGGCGGGGTTTTGTTCAGGTGTCGCTATATGATAAAAAATATCGTTCGAAAAGTCATGCCCGCTGTCAACCTGCAGTGCCCAATCTCCAGGCGAGATGCGAATGAAGTGCTCTGCGGAAATAAAATAGAAATTAAAGAAATCTTGTAATATCAGCGGTGACAATTGCTGCCACAATACCCCGGTGCGCTCAAACAACGCTGCAGTTCGCCTGTTGTAGCGCTCAGCATTTATAAAAGCAGCAGAATAATCATCCTGCATTCTTACACTATTGTCAGGTTTAATTGTAAGTCGCTCAGCAGACTGCAGTTCCTGCTGAGCCAGTGCCCGCATAACTATTTGATTTGCCGCTATAGCTTTTTGCTCTTTATGCAAAAAATTATCGCTGAGTAATTTAGCGTTTTGCGTTGCCTGCTGGCGCAAGAACTGTTGCTGTTGGCTAAACACGATATCTTGCTGCTGCCAGCTGACCAGGTAACCCACCGCCATACCAGCAACGACGATAGCAAGAAATACAACCAGGGCAAATTTGCGGCCAAGTGAGTCCATCCCAACGGGTTTATTAAAAATAACGTCCTTCACCTGCTCTGCCTGTTATAAGAAAACGCTTAGTTATTGGCAAGATACTGCTTTCTGTTAAGATACTACTTAACCATTATTGCATGTAAATTCAGCAAAAGAGAACGCCACGATGAAAAAACCATTAATTTCAGTTCTATTAATAGGCGCTATTAGCTCGTCAGCCTATGCCGGCAGTGCCTTTACCGATGCTAAAGACAGTGTGACCTACCGCCAGGCAGCATTTCAGCTCATTCGACATAATATGGCAGATATCGCTGACATGTTAAAAGGTGAAGTAAATTACGATGCTAACCGTGTTACGCAGCGAGCAACTGCACTTGCGACCTTAACCACACTGCCGTGGCAGGCTTTTTCGGTGCCGGGTACAGAGCAAGGTGGTGGTGATGCCAAAGCTGAGATCTGGCAAAATCTGCAGGACTTTAACAGCCGTGGTGAGAAGCTAGCCACGGATGCGCTGGCATTAAAAGCGGCTGCCGACAGCGGTGAACAAGCAAAAGTTCGCAAAGCCTTTGGTGATTTTGCCCGCAACTGTAAAGCTTGTCACGACGACTACAAAAACTGACCTTTAATGGCGCTGTGCTATAGCAGCGCCATTAACTTACTGCCCTGCCAGTAATACAACAGCACTAACAACGCCACAAACAACAGAAAAAACCAACCGCTGTGTCGCAGGTTTACGGCTTGCTGTGCTACTTTATCCTTACCGGTAAAAAGTGCCGTCAACACATTATGCACCCGCACACTGTGCCACAATGCTGCTACAACATGCACCGCTATAGCAGATAATAATATATTGATATTTATTTTGTGAATATCTGACGCCACTTCTACCCAACTGGCAGGCAACCAGGCTACCAGCGGACCGTCACTCATATAACTGTTATCAAATGTCGCCAGCCCGGTAAGTAATTGCAGCAACACCAATGCAAGCAGCAGTATGATCATATAAAACGATGCCGGATTATGGCCGGTAACGGCATAGGGCTTACGAAAATAGCGTACTGCAGCGGTGGGTGTTGCTGCAAAGCGGGCAAACCTGGCGCTGTCACTGCCGACAAAACCCCAGACAATGCGTGCAATAACCAACGCAAGTAACGTATATGCCAACAACTGGTGCTGTGCGGTTAAGCCTTCTTCGCCGGTATACCACAAACCAGCAATCAACAGTAGCTGACTCCAGTGAAAAAACCGTACGGCCAGATCCCATACTTTTACTTTATGTGACATTGAGTTTTGTCTCCGTTATGCTAAGTTTTTGATTTTATACCAGAGAAGCAAAAAGATGAATTGGTGGAAATGGATAATCGGCGCAATAGTCTCCCTGACAGCTCTGGTGGCGGTAAGCCTTTATACCTTGCTGTACCTGAGCTTGCCGCAATATGATGGCGAGCAACAGGCTAAAATCAGCAATACTGCGCGGCTTGAACGCGACGGTACCGGCTACCTGAGTATACATGCCGCTAACCGCAATGACGCAGCCTACGCGCTAGGTTTTGCCCACGCTCAGGAACGTTTTTTCCAGATGGATTTGCTACGGCGTAATGCAGCTGGCGAATTATCTGCCCTGTTTGGTGAGCGGGCGCTAGAGGCAGACAGAAACCTGCGTCAGCATCGCTTTCGCGCCAGAGCCCAGCTCGCACTGAGCTTGCTGAGCAAGCCAGAACAACAGCTGCTCAGTGATTACAGTCGTGGCGTCAACGCAGGACTATCCGCGCTTAGTTTAAATCCGTTTGAGTACCTGTTACTGCAGCAAAAGCCAGCACCATGGCGTGATGAAGATGCCTTTTTAGTTATTTACTCAATGTACCTTGATTTGCAAGGTAAACTGGGACGCGATGACTACGCGATGACACTATTGCAACAGGCCGTGCCCGCGCAGTGGTATGCCTTCTTGCAGCAGCACTCTACTACCTGGCAGGCGGCATTGGATGACAGCACAGTTCAACCTGTGGCTGTGCCCGACACAGCCTACCCTGCAGTACTACGCGACGATAGTCTGGCCTGCAATAGCTGCCAGTTGCATGATGCAGCAGACATCGGTAGTAACAACTTTGCAGTTGCCGGCAGTTTAACTGCACACGGCAGTGCAATTCTGGCAGATGATATGCACCTGAGCATCCGGGTGCCGGGCACCTGGTACAAAGCCCAGCTAAACTGGCGAGAAGATGGAAAAATCCTCACTGTTACGGGTCTGACATTGCCCGGGGCGCCTGCCATAGTGGCTGGCTCAAATGGCAATATTGCCTGGGGCTTTACTAACAGCACGGCAGACTGGCACGATTTAGTCACATTGCAACTATCTGAAGACGGCAAGCGCTACCTGACACCAGATGGCTGGCAGGCGCTACAGTACCACTACGAAACTATTAAGGTGGCGGGCAAACCGGACCAAACGCTAAAACTGGCAGAAACAATCTGGGGACCGGTGGTCAGGTTTGGCAGCAGCCCGGCTTATGCGCTGCGTTGGGTAGCGTATGACGAGGTAGCCGTAAATTTTAATCTGATACAACTTGAGCTGGCAAACACCGTACAACAGGCACTCGCTATCGCCCCCAAAGCCGGCATACCGGTGCAAAATTTACTGGTTGCAGATAATCAGGGCCAGATTGGCTGGAGTCTGATGGGGCCAGTACCACAGCGGCAATTATCAGATTTCGATATCGCACAAGACTGGAGTAACGGCGACCAACGCTGGCTGGGTTATATTGATGCTGCACAACAACCACAACTCACCGGCTCTACACGCTTATGGACCGCAAATTCTCGTATGATTGGTGGTGACGCCTATCAACTGATTGGTAATGGCGGTTATGATTTAGGCGCACGTGGCTGGCAGATCAAGCAAGGGCTGGACACTTTACTTCAGGCAGATGAACAGGCTCTGCACAGTATTCAACTGGACAATCGTGCCCTGATGTTACAACCCTGGTATCAATTACTATTGGAAACGCTTACTGCAGACGTTGTGGCACAGCATCAGCTGCAAGCATACCAGCAGCACCTGGTTAACAGTAACCAGCAAGCAGCAATTGATGATATCGGTTATACGTTAGTGCGGGCATTCCGCTTAAAAGCGCTTGAACTACAGTTTGCTCCGCTGTCATCTTATCTGGAGCAACATGACGCCCGCAGCCAGGATTTAAAGTACTCTCTGGAAACACCGTTCTGGGCGCTACTACAGCAAGGGCGAACCGATACACTTCCTGCCAATTACGCCAGTTGGCAGGCACTGTTACTGGAGGCGATACTACAAAGCAAACAACAGCTTGAGCAAAAAAATGGCAGCCTTAATGCCAGTAACTGGGGAGCGGTAAATCAAGCCCGTATTCAACACCCGCTATCTTCTGCCGTACCGCTGCTGGGTGACTGGCTAAATATGCCGGCAACGCCGTTAAATGGTGACAGCCATATGCCAAGAGTACAGCGGCCGGGCTTTGGCCAGTCGCAACGCATGGTTGTCGCACCCGGGCAAGAACATTTGGGCATTTTAACCATACCAGCCGGTCAGTCCGGCCATCCGTTATCGCCGTTTTACCGCGCCGATCACCATTATTGGTTAAATGAAGTTGCGCTACCATTTCTCCCCGGCGAGAAAAAATATCAACTGCTACTGACACCACAGGGTTGACTTTAGCCATCCGGACGGATTATGTTAGAACCAATGAAAACTGTATTTATCGCGCTCAGCTTTTTTAACTTTACCACCCCCAACGGGAGGCGGTGAGCTGCGCGCGCAGTAAAACCAGAAAACCTCCCCGTCCGGGAGGTTTTTTTTTGCCGTTTAAAAATTATCACATAAAGAGAATACCAACATGGAACTGGATGAAATACGCCGCGCAATAAGCGATACCGATCAACAACTACTTGGCTTACTGTCTAAACGGCGCAAGCTCGCGCTGGCAGTTGCCGATGCCAAGCTGGTACAAAACAAACCAATTCGGGATCAGAAGCGTGAGCAGGAACTGCTGGTATCTTTAATTGGCCAGGGCAAGCCGCTGGGGCTGGACGCCCAATATGTCACGCGGCTTTATCATGTTATTATTGAAGACTCTGTATTGCAGCAACAAGCAAAAATTCAGGGCCAGCTAAACGGCACCAGCAGCCCCGCAGTGAGGGTTGCCTTTCTCGGTGGCCAGGGCTCGTACAGTTACTGGGCAACACAAAAATACTTTACCCGCCGCGCCGAGCGCATTATCGAGCAAGGCTGCGACAGCTTTAACGAGATAGTTCAGGCAGTAGAAACCGGCCATGCCGATTATGCCTTGCTACCAATTGAAAACACTTCGTCTGGCAGTATTAACGAGGTATACGACATATTGCAGCATACGCGGTTATCGATAGTTGGCGAGCTAACTCACCCTATCGCCCACTGCTTACTCGGCTTACCTGACACAGATTTAAGTAAAATCCGCCAGGTGTGTGCGCATCCGCAGGTTATCGCTCAGTGCAGCCAGTTTTTACAGGGCTTGTCGCAAGTAAAAATTGAGTACTGCGACAGCTCATCCGACGCCTTTAACCGCATTAAGCAGCAGCAAGACCCTACGGTAGTAGCCATTGGCGGTGAAGAAGGCGGTCAGTTATATGGTTTGCAAGTACTTACCCGCGACCTGGCCAACCAGAAAGACAACGTTAGCCGCTTTATCGTGGTAGCACGCAAACCAGTAGTAGTGGCCAAAGCCATACCGGCGAAAACCACCTTTATTATGTACACCGGCCAGCAACCGGGTGCGCTGGTAGATGCATTGCTGGTGCTAAAACAGCACGGTATCAGTATGGGCAAGCTAGAATCGCGGCCAATTAACGGCAACCCGTGGGAAGAGATGTTTTACGTTGACGTATTTGCCAACCTGAACGACTACGCCATGACACGCGCCCTGGAAGAGCTGAATAAAATTACCAAATTTATTAAGGTGCTGGGCTGCTACCCCAGTGAAGATATCGAGCCCACTCAGGTTGTCGCAGGTTAAACCGAGTAACGCAGGGGCGCATAGTTGCGCCCTGTTGCAGTAGTTTTTAATCATAGAGCGCAACACTCCGGCAATACTGGCAATACTGGCAATACGCTAACGCCTATTATTTTGTAATCCAGTAGCGCTGCATTTCAAAAAATAAAAAAGACGCCGACCAGGTAATCAGCACCAGCCCGGTCAGCGATTCAATACCGGTTAAATAGCGTAAATCGCCCATTGGCACTATGTCGCCAAAGCCTACAGTACTGAACACTGTAAAAGAGAAATACACGCAGTCCATCAGGCTGCCGTTAAAATTACCGGTAAGCTCACCCCAGCCTTCGGCTTTATGCATTAAATAATACGCCACAGCAAACAGCCAAATTTCAACCGCATGGGCAACCAGCGCACCAAATACGCCAAACACAATTTTATAACGATGTTTTATCTGTATTTTCGGGATAACTGCAGATAAGCGGAATAAAAACTCGTAGTGCACCAATACCGCAGTGGCGACAACCAGGCAGTTAATCAAAAACACATAAAACATATTGTACCTCTTTTACATACAGCTTCAGCAGATAGCCGTGTTGGTTGCGCTGTTTTTTTAATCTTAGCTACCGTAGTTAACTATAGATGTTGTCTTGCGGCCATGAGTAGCCTTGGCACTTAGTCCTGATATTTAGCAGCAGTAAAAATTGGAAAGCTGCTATTTAACCGGCGCGGTATTAATTCAAAGTGCTGTTGTCTGCCTCGGACTAGCGTTGATATAACTCCAGCGGCAGGCCGTCGGGGTCTTGAAAGAAGGTAAAGGCTTTGCCGGTAAATTCGTCGATGCGAATTGGCTCGACTACTACGCCCTGCGCAGTTAAGTAATCGGTAAATTCTGCGACGTTATCTACCACAAACGCCAGATGGCGCAGGCCTTGCGCTTCGGGTTGGCTTGGCCTTGGTGGTGGATTAGGAAAGCTGAACAGCTCGATTTGGTTGCCGTTTGGCAGGGCTAAATCCAGTTTCCATGAATCGCGCTCGCGGCGGTAGTTTTCGGCAATAACGCTTAAACCCAGCAACTGCGTGTAAAACTGCTTTGAGCGGGCGTAGTCGCTGCAAATAATGGCGACATGATGGATGGCTAATAAGGATGGTTGTGACATAACAAAGGCCTTAATGCGCTAACTATTGCTGGTTAAGGCCCGTAGTGTATCAGAGCAGTGCTTTAAGCTCATCTTGTAATCTTTTATCTGTGCTGGAGTGCAACTGCTGAACTAACAGCGTTGCCTCCTCTGTTTGCCCCGCTTGCTGATGCAACTGCGCCAATCGCAAGGTCGCCCATTCGGCAAACATTGGCTCCGGCCCCAGTTCAATATATTGTTGCAGCACGGCTATAGCATCTGCGGTATGCGTTTTACCTATTACTGCAGCACGAGCCAGTTGATAACGTGCCGTTTGCTGGCTGTTTTGTTGCGCTTCATCTTGCGCCGGCAACTGCAGTGCCAGGTTAAAGCTGATAATTGCCTGAGCATACTGTTTCGCGGCCGTTAGCGCCTGGCCGCGGCGTAAAAAGCTTTCCGGCTCTTGCCGCAGTTGCGGGTATTGCGCTAAGGCCTTATCAAAAACCGTTTCATCTTCCAGTTGCAGTGTTTTCAGATACAACAAAGCGCCCTGACCCGGTTCCAACTTTAATAGTTGCTGCGCCAGCGCACGCGCCTGTTCTTTATCACCACCGGCAATACCCGGAGCCTGCGCATAAAAGCTACCCAGCGCCATATAGCTGCGCGGATTTTCCGGCGCTAACTTCAATGCCGCTTCATAGGCTTTTTTACAGCGTTTGGCATAACCCAGTGCACTGAGCATACCGGCCGAGGTTGCCAGGTTACAACTTACCGTAGCATACCAGTGCTGATAGTCAGCATTGCGGCTATCGTATTTCAGCGCGGTTTCTAACAGCTGCTCTGCCCGTGCAGCATTATGCAGCGCCGCCTCAGTTTGCCCCAGCAAGGCCAGCAGCTGCGCATCTTTGGTTTTTTTATTAACCATAGGTGCCAACAGCGCCTGCGCTGTTGCATAATCCTGCGCCTGCCACAAACTTTTAACCTGTTGCGCCAGCTCCGGGTTACTGGCTTGCGCTGTGCTGCTTAGCAGCAACAGGCTGGAAAATATAATAGTATTGCGCATTTAAGTGCCCCGCTCAGTGCTTAGCTAATTAAACCAGCAAGCACTTTAAAGCAGTACTATCCGCTTCGCTATAGGCGAAAAGTAACAAAATATATGTTAACGCCTATAGTTCAATAACATCGCCTTTACTCGGAATTTTCGCCGCTATGCCAAGCTGTGCCAATTCCTGCTGCAATACGGCTTGCGCCTCTGGCTCGCCATGCACCAGATAAAACGCAGGCTTACCACCAATCGCCTGCGCCCAATCCAGCAGTTCACTTTGACCGGCATGCGCCGAAAAACCGCCGATGGTGTGCACTTTGGCTTTTACCATGATTTCCTGGCCAAACAACTTAACCCGCCGCTCGCCATCTACCAAACGCCGGCCCAGGGTACCGTAAGCCTGAAAGCCGACAAAGATCAGATGGTTGCTGCTTTTCCACAAACTGTGTTTAAAGTGATGCACTATACGGCCGCCGTTACACATGCCGCTGCCGGCTATAATAATAGCGCCGCCGCTAACGCGGTTTATTGCCATCGACTCTTCTACACTTTCGGTTAGCCGCAACATAGGCAGCAAGTCCTGCAATTGCATACCTTTTTTAAAGCCGATAGCTGCAAGATCTTTTTGGTCCAGGCAATGCAGGTAATCGTTGTAGATATTGGTAATGCTAATCGCCATGGGGCTATCGAGAAACACCATGCGCTGCTTTAACCGGCCCTGATGATGTAACAGTGCAAGGTAATACAGAATTTCTTGTGAGCGGCCAAGCGCAAATGCAGGTATAAATACATTGCCACCGTCTTTGTCAGCCTGTTGCAATGCATTAGCAAACTCATCTAGTGAGCTGTCCATATTTTGATGATTACGATTGCCGTATGTGCTTTCCATCAACACAATATCGGCCTGGCCAATATCAGTTGGGTCGTACATTAATACCGTAGCCGGGTTGCCTAAATCGCCGGAGAACACCAGTTTACGCATCGCCTGGCTGCCTTTTAACCACAATTGTACTATTGCCGAGCCAAGAATATGGCCGGCATCGGCAAATTCCAGCTCTACCCCTGACAGTGGCATAACACGCTTTTTATAATTCACCGTTTCACATAGCTGCACCACCCTCTCAGCATCGCTTATCGACAGCACTGGGTCTTGCAGTTTTTTACCGGCCCGCGCCGCCTTCTTGTTTTGCCACTCCAGGTCTTTTAAATACAAATGTACTGAGTCTTTCAACAATACCGGTAACAGTTCAGCCGTGCCGGGGGTGCAAAGTATTTTGCCGTCAAAACCACGCGCTATTAACAATGGTAATAAGCCACTATGGTCGATATGGGCATGAGATAAAATCACCACATCGATGTCTTTGGGTTTGAACGCAAAACGAAACTTATGCCACTCACGAATTTGATCGGCACCCTGCACCATGCCGCAATCCAGTAATATTTGTTTGTCATTCAATTTGATAAGATAACAAGAGCCGGTAACTTGCTGAGCAGCTCCGATAAATTGTAACGTAGCAGAAAGAGGCATGGAGGTTGTCCTTTTCGATGTGATGCATAGCGTTATAACGCACACGGCAAGGTTAAAGATTAGCCTATATCAAACAATATGTTAGTTTTGAAATTTTTGCTTTCAGCTGAACCACACTGTAGCGCAACTTAGTGACAGAGGAAGAGACAATGGCAAGCGATCCACATCAGCTACATGAGCGCCATCTGGCGTCGGCGCAGCAATCTTTAGATGCTGTTGCGAAACTGCAGGACCATAGCTCGTACCGGCTGGCCTTTGCCGATAATGAATTTTTAATGCAGGACGAACTACGCCACGTGCGGCTGCAACTAGAATACTTAAAACCACAGTTAGTGCTGGAGCAGCACAACATTAATGCCACGATAGTGGTTTTCGGCAGTGCACGGTTTTTGTCACCACAGCAAGCTCAAACCGCGCTGACGCTGGCAGAGAAAACGCTAAAAGACGCAGATACACGTGAAAACCGCCAAGCTGTACAGCGGGCGAAAAAACAGCTGGATAACAGCCAATACTATGCCGCCTCACAGCAATTTGCTGCATTGGCAACCCGCTACAGCTGTTGCACCCCCGATTGCGCTATGACCATTATCAGTGGCGGTGGCCCTGGGGTGATGGAAGCGGCGAATCGCGGCGCCATGGACGCCGGCGGCGAAAGTATCGGTTTAAACATTGTGCTACCCAAAGAACAGCAGCCTAACCCTTACATTACACCCCGCTTTTGTTTTCAGTTTCACTATTTTGCCATTCGTAAAATGCACTTTTTGCAGCGCGCCCGCGCCTTAGTGGCCTTTCCGGGTGGCTTTGGCACCTTGGATGAGCTATTTGAAACGCTAACGCTTATTCAAACCAAAAAAGCCGAACGGGTGCCGGTGATTTTATATGACAAAACGTTTTGGCAGCGCCTGATTAACTTTGACATGCTGGTAGAAGAAGGCCTGATTAGCCCTGAAGACCTGGATCTGATCCAATACGCTGATACACCCGAGCATGCCTGGCAGCTGATAATGGATTATTATCAGCTGAAGCAGTAGACACTGATAAAACGCCGCGGTTTGTTTAGCTACGACTATCGGCGGCTTTTTGCAGTAGTTGCTTACTTTCCTGCAAAAATTGCCCGGCCAACTCACCAAAAAACTGCTGGCCTTTGCCAAACTGCGCCATTAAACCGGCTTTGTCTTTGTTTTTCAGCAGTTGCAGCAAAGCAGTGAAGCGTTGTTGATAGCGCTCAAGCAAAGCAGCCACTTCGCAGGATGACAACATAATATCGGCGTATAGCTCGGCGTTTTGCGCGAACAGGCGACCTACCATCGCCAACTCGAGACGGTATATCGGTGAGCTGAGTTGCAGCAGCTCATTAAGGTCAGCGTTTTCATCGGCCAAATGCACGCCGTAAACTAACGACGAAAAGTGCCGCATAGCCTGAATCAGCTGCATGGCGCTGTCGTGCTCAGCCGCCTGTTTTACTGCCAATTCAGCGCCCCAAACATTAAGCTGTTTTAACAGCCATTGGTATTGGCTTTCATCGCGGCCATGACATACCACTACCACTTGTTTTACCAGGTTAGTAATATCCGGGCCAAACATTGGGTGTAGCCCCACAACCGGGCCTTTATGTTGCTGCAGCATGGCATTAAGCGGCTGTTGTTTAATACTGGTGATATCAGCCAGCACGCAGTCCAACGGCAATGTCGGTAGCTTGCTAACTAGCTGCGCCGTCAAGGTAATGGGCACAGCCAGAAGCACCAGCGCAGCATCAGCACAAATCGCTTCTGCATCTGGCCAGTCTTGTTGCTCCAGCACTGCGACCTCGTAGCCGGAGCGGGCAAATAAGCTGACAAAGCGGGCACCCAGCGCACCAGCACCGCCAACAATAACAACCTTGCCACCGCCTTCGCGACAACAAACAAAGCCACTTTCCTGCGTTTGGTAAGACTCGCGCATGATTCGCCGCAGCACATCTTCGGCTAAATCAGCCGATACTCCGAGCACTTGCGCCTGTTCGCGCCGGGCACTTAACAGTGCCTGCTCTCGCTCGGGCACATATACCGGCAAAGCAAATTGCTGCTTTATTTTACCCACCTGCGCCGTAACATTAGCGCGCTGCGCCAGCAGCGCCACCAGTTGACTATCGATGCTGTCTATTTGCTGGCGCAATGGCGCCAGTGCCTGCTGTGCTGTCAGCTGTGTCATATCAGGCCGCCACTACCGCCGGTTGCATTTGCTGGTGTAAGCTGGCTAGCAGCGCAGCGGTAGTATCCCAATCAATACAAGCATCGGTTACCGATACACCATATTTCTCTGCTTTGCCGTCAATTAAATCCTGCCGTCCGGCATATAAATGACTTTCCAGCATAATACCAATGATGGCTTCATTACCCGCCAGACGCTGTGCAATAACATTGTGCGCCACTTCGCCCTGGCGGTTATGATCTTTGTTCGAATTACCATGGCTGCAATCGACCACTATGCCACGCGGCAATTTAAGTTTATCCAACTTAGCCAGAGCCTCGCCGATGCTATGCTCGTCGTAGTTTGGTTTAGCACCGCCGCGCAGAATAATATGCCCGTCCGGGTTACCGGCCGTTTGCACCAGACTAACTTCACCGCGCTGATTTATACCGATAAAGCTGTGGCCACTGGCTGCAGATTGCAACGCATTAAGTGCGATATTTAAATTGCCGTCAGTACCGTTTTTAAAACCAACCGGCATCGATAGGCCACTGGCCATCTCGCGGTGGGTTTGCGACTCTACCGTGCGGGCACCAATGGCTGACCAGCTGATTAAGTCAGATAAATACTGCGGGCTGATAGGGTCCAGTGCTTCGGTGGCGGTAGGTAATTCCATCTCAACCATTTTCAGCAACAGCTCGCGGCCCCAGGTTAAGCCGGTTTCCAGATCGAATGAGTCGTCCAGATGCGGATCGTTAATAAAGCCTTTCCAGCCCACCGTAGTGCGCGGTTTTTCAAAATATACCCGCATTACTATGTACAGGCTTTCAGCGTATTGTAACTGCAGCTGCTTTAACTTTTGTGCGTACTCAATTGCTGCGACCGGATCATGAATGGAACAAGGACCGGTTACCACCAGCAGGCGCTTATCGCGACCGTGTACTATGTCGGCAATGGTATTGCGCGCCTGTTGCACAAACTCTGCACCTTGCTGTGACAAAGGTAATACTTTTTTTAATACCGCCGGCGGGCTTAACGGCTTTTCTGCCACTATGCGCAGGTCATCTACTATTTTACTCATGCTAAAACTCCGGTGTGCGGTGTTGCAGGCATTAAGCATAGGTAAAAACGCTGAAGTTGCTAAGGCGCGCCCTTACGTAAACTTTACTGTACAACACGTAATCATTTAAATACGATTTTCAGATAGTAAAGATCTGGAAGCGGCCCGTCAACCCATCGAAGACCAATAAAATCAAGATGGCAGCAAATAATTGCACCATGGTAAATTCGTATAGTTAAGTGTACAGAAAAACTATCAGCCGGGTTGTTGCAGTTGCTGATAAGCCTGTTGCAGTAAAATAAATTGCTGCTGCTCGCCACCGCGATCCGGGTGTAGCTGCAATGCCTTAGTGCGATAAGCTTTTTTCAGCTGTTGCGGCGTAAACGCAGCAGGTAAGTCGAGCAAGGCCAGCGCTTCGCTGTGCGCCATAGTATTTACCAATACAGCCGGCCGTTGCCACTGTTGCCAGAAAGCATCCAGATGCTGATCAAGCAATTGCTCTGTCATGGCATAAAAGTTCTGCCAGTTCAGATAATAGTCTTGCCGGCCGGTATCGGAGTCAGGCGGCAATGCTTGCGTTAACGGTAATAGCTGCAGTTTGGCCAAGCCAATGGCTAAATAGCCGTGGCGCTGTGCCAGCCAGTGCTGCTGAATGCGGTATAACAAGTGGTACAGCACAAAATGTTGTTGAAAGCGGGCAAGATCGGCGCTTTGCAGCGTATCGCTGTGTAGCTTTAACCCAAGGCGCGATAACAAATACTGCTCTTCTATCGAGCTATGCGCCGGTGTAAACGCCAAAATCAGGCTTTCCAGCTGGCCTTGCAACAGGTTAAGAATGGGGGTTGCCAGTGGTGCTGTCGTATCGGTCATAGGCTGCACTATGCCAAAAAGAAAAAAGGCCGACAAGTGTAGGCCTTTTAAGGGTAGCTTAGTTAAGCTTTTCGCGGATACGCGCTGATTTACCTGAACGATCGCGTAAGTAGTAAAGCTTAGCACGGCGAACTGCACCACGACGTTTCACGGTGATGCTGTCTACCATTGGGCTGTGCGTCTGGAATACACGCTCAACACCTTCGCCATTAGAGATTTTACGTACAGTGAATGCAGAGTGCAGACCACGGTTACGTTTGGCGATAACTACGCCTTCAAAAGCCTGCAGACGGGTTTTATCGCCTTCAGTTACTTTCACCTGAACTACGACAGTGTCGCCCGGCGCGAACGCTGGAACGTCTTTCTTTAACTGCTCGTCTTCAAGCATTTTGATAATGTTTTGGCTAACTTTGCTCATAACAATCTCACTTTACCTGGAATTAACTGTCTTCTTGCTGCCCCGTCCGGCACTCTTGCTGATATTCACGTTGAAACTCAGCCAGTAACCGTCGTTGCTCCTCAGTCAGAGCCAGGAGATTTAACATATCCGGTCGTCTAAGCCAGGTTCTCCCAAGAGACTGCTTTAAACGCCAGCGTCGTATATTTTCATGGTTACCACTCAGTAAAACTGCTGGTACCTGTTTGTCTGATAACACTTCAGGCCTTGTGTAGTGTGGACAATCCAGCAAACCGGATGCAAAAGAATCCTGCTCTGCTGACTGCTCATGCCCAAGTACACCAGGTACTAAGCGCGACACTGCATCTATCAATGTCATCGCCGGCAATTCACCGCCACTTAACACGTAATCACCAATTGACCACTCAGAATCAATTTCGCCCTCTATTACGCGCTCATCAATACCTTCATACCGGCCAGCTACTAACAGCAGCTTAGAATGTTGCGCCAGTTCAGTGACACCTTGTTGGTCTAACTTGCGGCCTTGCGGCGACAAATACACCGTGTGTACACCTTCACCTGCAGCTTGCTTGGCGGCGCGTATAGCGTCACGTAGCGGCTGCACCATCATCAGCATACCGGGGCCACCACCATAAGGCCGGTCATCTACAGTGCGATGCTTGTCCGTTGTGAAATCACGCGGGTTCCAACATTGCAGCTGCATAATGCCTTGCTTTACAGCACGGCTGGTTACCCCATATTGCGTTATTGCTTCAAACATTTGCGGGAATAACGTTACTACGCCAACCCACAACTTACCGTTTTCAGACATTAAAACGCCGGGTCCCAGTCTACGATAATGCGACGCTCGGTTAAATCGACGCTTTTAATGACAGAACCCATCAAAAACGGCAACAACCTTTCTTTCTGACCAAATGCATCGGTACGGTTAGCCTTAACAACTAATACGTCGTTAGAGCCGGTTTCCATCATGTCGGTTACTTCACCTAAGTGATAGCCCGCTTCGTTTATTACTGCTAAGCCCATCAGGTCTTTCCAGTAATAGTCACCGTCTTCTAATGAAGGCAGTGCCTGGCTTGCTACGGCAATTTCAGCATTTACATACTGCTGTGCCAGATCCCGATCATTGACGCCGTCCAGTTTCGCTATCAGGCCATTACTATGGCGCTTCCAGCTGGAAACCTGCACTGGTTGCCAGTTACCCTGAAATTTTATTTGCCAGGGTGTGTAATCAAAAATCCCTTCCGGGAAGTCGGTGTAAGCGTTAACTTTCAGCCAGCCATTGATGCCGTAAACCGCACCAAATTTGCCAAGAACGACTAAATCTTTCTCACTCAAGCTGACTACTCCACACGACCTTTAAGCTAATTAAGCAGATGCTTTCTCAGCAGTTTTTACCAGGTTGGCAACGCGATCACTTAATGAAGCACCTTGTGCTACCCAGTGATTAACACGGTCCAGGTCCAGACGCAGTTTCTCTTCAGTACCGCCAGCGATTGGGTTAAAGAAACCCACGCGCTCAATAAAGCGGCCATCACGAGCAAAACGGCTGTCCGCTACCACAACTTGGTAAAATGGACGCTTTTTCGCGCCACCACGTTGTAAACGAATAGTTACCATAAGGCCCTCTAATTTTATCGTTCAGGTTTTATCAAAAATAACAAAGCCCCCGGCTAGACCGGAGGGCTGCAGCATTTTACTGATTTAGGGCGTAATTGCAAGGTATTTCGCGGCTTTGCTGTATGTAGTGGTTACTAAAAGCCCGCATTAAAGCGGGCCTGGGATCTTACATTAACGCGGTGGTAGCATACCCGGTGGCATCTTGCCGCCCATGGCGCGCATCATTTTCATCATGCCGCCCTTGCCCGACATTTGCTTCATCATCTTTTGCATCTGCATAAATTGTTTCAGCAACTGGTTAATATCTTGCACCTGGGTACCAGAGCCGGCGGCAATACGCTTTTTACGCGAGCCTTTAAGTAAATCCGGGAACTCACGCTCTTTGGGTGTCATCGAGTTAATAATGGCTTCCATTTTTACAAACTGCTTGTCGCCCATCTGGTTCATGGCGCCAGCTGGAAGGTTTTTCATGCCTGGCAGTTTATCCATCATCGACATCATGCCGCCCATGCCGCGCATCTGCACCAGTTGTTCACGAAAATCTTCCAATGAAAAGCCTTTGCCTTTCATCATCTTCTGCGCCATTTTGGCGGCTTTGTCTTTATCGACTTTCTGTTCCAGATCTTCAATCAGGCTTAATACATCGCCCATGCCCAGAATACGCGAAGCTACACGGTCCGGGTGAAACGGCTCTAAGGCATCGGTTTTTTCGCCGGTGCCCAAAAACTTGATTGGCTTACCGGTAATATGGCGGATAGACAAGGCCGCACCGCCACGGGCATCACCGTCAGTTTTGGTCAGCACCACGCCGGTAAGTGGCAAGGCGTCATTAAAAGCTTTAGCGGTATTGGCGGCATCCTGGCCGGTCATGGCGTCTACCACAAACAGCGTTTCAATCGGCTTTACCGCAGCATGTAAGGCTTTTATTTCGTCCATCATGTCGGCATCGACATGTAAGCGGCCGGCGGTATCGACTAACAGCACATCAAAAATACGGGTACGGGCATGATTAATAGCCGCATTAACTATATCAATTGGCTTTTGCGAGATATCGCTGGGGAAGAATTCGACGCCAATGTCTTTGGCCAGGGTTTCCAGCTGTTTAATGGCGGCAGGGCGATATACGTCAGCTGACACCACTAACACTTTTTTCTTTTTACGCTCAGTTAAAAACTTTGCCAGTTTGCCGACAGAAGTGGTTTTACCAGCACCTTGTAAACCAGCCATCAACACTACAGCCGGCGGCTGGGTGTTTAGTTTTAACTCTTCGTTTGCCTCCCCCATCGCCTCTTCTAAGGCTTTACGGACAATTTTCAGGAACTCCTGCCCGGGTGTTAAGCTTTTACTGACCTCAAGCCCCATGGCGCGTTCTTTCACATTGGCTACGAAGTCACGCACTACAGGCAAAGCTACGTCAGCTTCCAGTAAGGCCATACGCACTTCGCGCAGGGTGTCTTTAATATTGTCTTCAGTTAAGCGACCACGCCCGGTAATGTTTTTCAGGCTCCGGCTTAAACGATCAGAAAGGTTTTCAAACATATGGCTGCACTCAATAGTGATAATGTTGCGAAGTATACCAAACCACAGCGCGCGCTGCAGCCGTTAAGAAACTGTTGCCTTCGATGCTGGGCATCTGCTAAAAGTTGCAATACAATACCAAGCTACCGTAACGAAAGGAATTGCTATCAATGTCTACCGGCTTGTTAACCACCCTGGCCTTATTTGCTTATCTGGTTGCCACCGGCTCGGTATTGCTGCGCATTTTTCATCCGCAAGGCCCACATTTTAAAACAACTTTTACCGCCGCAGTTGTCGGCATAGTGCTACATACACTGGTGCTGGTAACCATGTTGTTTGCCGGGCCAGGCCAGAACTTTAGTTTATTAAATGTCAGCTCGCTGGTGTGCTGGCTTATTACCGTTGCCGTCACCTTAACGGCGCTACGTACGCCAACAATTTTGTTGTTACCGGTAGTATATGGCTTCGCAGCCCTGATGCAGCTTGCTGTGCTTTTACTACCGCACAGCGTAACAGTGCAGCATTTTGAGCACAATTTTAGCCTGCTGCTACATATTTTATTAGCTTTTATTGCTTATGCCATATTGATTATGGCCATGCTGTACTCGTTTCAGGTAAGTTATATCAGCAACAAGTTAAAACAAAAAGACTTTAGTGCGGTAACCCGGCATATGCCACCGCTGGTGCAAGCTGAAGTGTTACAGTTCCGTTTGCTACTGGCCGGTACTGCTGTGCTGGGCCTAGCATTGCTGATCGGTGCAGTTTTTTTGGATAACTGGCTGGCAAGAGAAAACCTGCATAAAAATGTGTTTAGTTTATTAGGTTTTGTTGTTTTTGCTGTGCTGTGCTGGGGCCATGCCCGTATGGGCTGGCGTGGCAGAGTCGCCAACGTGTTAACCATCAGCGGCGCTATTTTGTTGACACTGGCCTATTTTGGCAGCCGTTTTGTACGCGAAGTGTTGCTTAATACACTTTAATTCTTGACTCACCTGCCACTTCGTAATATCAAGTACAGGTGTTTGGCAATACAGGTATTTAACTCTTGGACGACATATCGACGGGTACGCTGTTTATTGTTTTGGGCGTGCTGCTATTCATATCTGCCTATTTCTCGGGATCAGAAACTGGCATGATGTCTGTTAACCCTTATCGTTTGAAACATTTAACAAACGAAAATCATAAGGGTGCCATCCGGGTTAGTGAGCTGCTAAAACGGCCTGACCGTTTAATAGGTTTAATTCTGATTGGTAATAATCTGGTTAATATTGCTGCCTCAGCAATTGCCACTATTATTGGCATCCGATTGTACGGTGATGTCGGTATCGCTATTGCAACGGTAGTGTTAACTTTGGTGGTGCTGGTATTTGCCGAAGTGACGCCTAAAACTATCGCCGCACTGCACCCCGAGCGCATAGCCTTTCCCAGTTCAGCTTTGTTAAAGCTGTTACTAAAAGTATTTTACCCGCTGGTATGGCTGGTTAACTTTATTACCAACGGTATTTTGTCAATTATGGGCATCAGCCCGGAGAAACATCTCGGTAATAGCCTGAGTGCGGAAGAGCTGCGCACTGTGGTACATGAGGCCGGCGCGCTGATCCCAGAGCAACACCAGAGCATGCTGGTTGGCGTGTTGGACCTGGAAAACGCCACTGTTGAAGATATTATGGTGCCGCGCAATGAAATTGTTGGCATTGATATTAACGACGACTGGAAAGACATAGAGCGCCAACTGGCCAATATGCAGTACAGCCGCATTTTACTGTACCGCGACACTATTGATGATGCGGTGGGCTTTGTGCATCCGCGTGAATTAATGCGTCTGCTGATTAAAGAGCAACTAACCAAAGCATCGCTGATGCGTGCGGTTAGCGAAATTTACTTTATTCCGGAGGGTACGCCGTTAAATACCCAGTTGCTAAAATTTCAGCGTACTAAAGAGCGTATTGGGCTGGTGGTAGATGAATATGGCGATATTCAGGGTCTGGTAACGCTGGCCGATATTCTGGAAGAAGTGGTAGGTGAATTTACCACCGATATTGCTGAAAATGGTAATGAAGATATTGTTGCCCAGCCCGACGGTTCTTATTTGGTCGACGGCGGTGTTAACCTGCGCGACTTAAACCGGGAGATGCAACTGGAACTGCCAACTGATGGCCCGAAAACGCTAAACGGTTTAATTCTGGAATATCTGGAAGAGATCCCCCAGGGCAAGCTAAGTATTCGCCTTGCCGGTTACCCGATGGAAGTCGTAGACGTGCAGGACAATATGATTAAAACGGTACGCTTGCTGCCGCATCTTAAAAAAGACTGAGCATTAAAAAACCGGTATAGCCGGTTTTTTGCTTTTTAGCCGAGGAATAATCGCCACAACCAACCACGTTTTAAATCATCTTCACAGCGATGTAGCTGAGCCGCATAAGTTTTGGCCCTACTGTCTACGCGTTTTGCAGTGCTCACTAACCAGGCTTTGCTATTGTAGCTGCCGCGTTTATAGCCGCCCCAACCTTCATGGTAGTTAAGATACTGCGCATAAGCGTCCCACTTAGATACGCCATTGAGCCTATGGCTTTTATCAACAAACCAGCCGATGAAATCTATCGCATCATCAAAATTATCTCGACTAGCCCAAAACCGGTCTGCCTCGTTAACATATTCGTCCCAGGTTACCGTTTTCGCCTGTGAGTAACCATAAGCCGAACTGGCGCGGCCATAAGGTATAAAGCCTAAAAACCAGCGCATAGGTGGCTTAGCATTATGTTTAAAGCTACTTTCCTGATACATAATGCTCATGGGTACATGAATTGGCACGCCCCATTTATCCCGCACCTTAGCGGCAGCATGATACCAGTCACGGTGTTCATAAAAGATTTCACAGATATCTGAGCTGTTTTGCGGCGGCGGTGTCGCACAACCTGCCAACATTGTAGTTGTCAGTATCACTATGCTCAGCGGTTTGAATAAATTTTGAACTTTCATCATCACGCCGATTCTAATCCCTCGCATGGATGCACCCAAGTTTTTTGTTTTCCCTGGATATACCTTTACGGCTACCTCTTGGTAGCCGTTTTTTTATGCCGGTGTTTTACCACATGCCGGCACCTCGGCATAGTATTGCGCAATATACTGCTCAAAACTGACGCTATCCTGCTGTTCTATCTGCTGTTGCGTTTGCACAGATAACGCCGCCGCCTCGATAAATTGGTGTTCGTTATAATACTGATATGGTTGTTGCTGCAGCTGTTGACGATACTGCGCCGAGAGCTGTAATAACACAGTGCCATTATCTTGCTGCGTTGCCAGTAATTGATTTAACAACTTACCCGAGTATGTTTGTGCTGGATCCAGCAATGACAAATAGAACTGTTTTAGTGCGCCGCTGTATTTGCTATGTTGGTGTGCATTATCCAAATAGTGTGCAACCGGCATCATGTCAGCAAATAACTGTTCGGCCCAATCCTGCATCAGGCGTGGATGTCCATCACACAATAACTCCAGATTATTGCGCCTGCCATCAGTCACTACTTTCTTCAGATTCTGCTCGGTAATAGTTTGCTCGGCAGCTGACAGTGCCGGGCTATCTTGCAACAGGCAATACAGCAAAAAGACATCAAGGAAATACATCTGTTCAGCGGTAATACCTATTGGGCTGAACGGGTTTACATCCAGGCAGCGTACTTCAATGTATTCAATGCCTCGTTTGGCCAGCGCACAGGTTGGCCGCTCACCGGATTGGGTGGTACGTTTAGGCCGGATAGTTGAGTAAAACTCGTTTTCAATTTGCAGCACGTTAGCATTTAACTGCTGATATTCGCCATTAACCTTAACACCGATATTACGGTATTCTTCTGATGGCATACTAATCGCCGCGTGCAAACCTGAGATGTACTCCGGCAAGCTGTTATACGTTACATTTAAGCTAGATTGTGCACTGTTGGTATAGCCCAAGTCACTCATGCGCAGCGATGTAGCATAAGGTAAATATAACGAGCCTTTGCCTAATGACTGAAACGGGTAACGGCTGCTGCGCCCTTCCAGAAAAGATTTACACATCGCCGGTGAAGCACCAAACAAGTACACTAACAGCCAGACATTGCGCTTGTAGTTACGAATAAGCGTCAGATATTGCGCTGATATAAAATCCTGCAGCGCTGAGCTGTCGCCGATCTGCTGCTGATACTGCTGCCAGAAGCTGTCTGGTAACGAGAAATTAAAGTGCACGCCACTGATAGCCTGCATCATACTGCCATAACGATTATGCAAGCCCTTGCGGTAAAGAGTCTTCATTCGCCCGACATTAGATGTGCCATATTGTGCAAACGGAATTTGCTGCTGGTCGCTAATAAAACACGGCATACTGGCCGGCCACAGTTGCTCGTCAGCAATATTATTCACCGTAAAATGGTGAATATCTGCCAGCTGCGCCAGTGTCGTTTCTATGCTGTCACTAACCGGGGTAATAAATTCAAGCAATGACTCCGAAAAATCAGTGGTGATCCATGGATGCGTTAGCGCAGAGCCCAATGCCTGGTGATGCCCAGTGCGTGCCAGAGTCCCATCGGCATTTACCCGTAATGTTTCCCGCTCTATCCCATGCAAAATACCCACTATCGCTTGCGGATTTGCGTTTGTCAGCTGAGCCAGCCGTTTTTGAAGAAGTGAACCCAAGTTAATTCCTTAATCGGTAAGGGCGTCCAGCAGAAGTTGGGGCGCCGGCGCAAACTTCAATAGCGAAGCTTAATTTAGCCTGCAAATAGCTAATCAACAATATCAAATCCGTTGTTCAACCACCATGGCAGGTTAAAGCAGGCGGCTGCCGGCTGAAAGATTTCCCGTTATAGAGTACACTTAGCATTTCTGGTCATTTGACAATACCTCTGAATAAGTAGAGAAAATGAATCGTCGTAATCAACAGCTTATCAATGAAGAAGTCCGTTTTACTGCAGAGCAGGAACTGGTATCCACCACCGATTTGCGTGGCGTTATCACCTATGCTAATCCGGCATTTTGTCAGGTAGCCGGTTTTAGTTCAGAGGAGTTGCTCGGCAAAAACCATAATTTGGTGCGCCATCCCGATATGCCGCCAGCAGCATTTGCTGATTTATGGCAGAAACTTAAGCAAGGCAAATCGTGGCGTGGTCTGGTAAAAAACCGCTGCAAAGACGGCCGTTATTACTGGGTCGATGCCTTTGTTACGCCAATTTATGACAACAACAAACTGGTAGGTTATCAGTCCGTGCGGGTAAAACCTGATGCACAGATGGTGCAGCGCGCACAGCAGAGCTACCCGGCAATGTTACAGGGTAAAACACCCTCAGATTGGCGCAGCCGGTTTGGTTTAAAACGCCTGATTGCCACAATACTAACCTTAGCGCTGGCGGTCACAGGCAGCCTGTTATTTGGACTGCAATTTTTACTGGCGTTATTGCTACCCCTGGTGTGGTTTATCTGTTGCTATGACGAATTGTGGATAATACCGGCAAAGCTGCAGCAGGCACGTAACAGTTTTGATAGTGTATCGCGCTGGATTTACTCGGGGTTTGGCCCCTATGGCATTGCTGATTTTCAGCTGAAAATGGCGCAGGCCAGGTTGCGCACTGTGCTTGGCCGCACTGCAGACAGCACCGATGCGTTAAATATTATCGCTGAAACACAAAGTGAAGCGGTACGTATGACAGAACAAGGTATTCATCAACAGCACGACCAACTGCGCAGTATTGTTACGGCCACCACCCAGCTCTATAGCACAGTGCAGGATATTGCTGAGCGCACCAAACAAACCCATCATCAGGTTAACGATACCCACCAAATTTGCGAAACAGCCAAAACGGTAATGCAGCATACCGCCGGCACAGTACAAAAGCTGGCGACAGAAGTGCAGGGAGCCGCCGCTACTGCAGATAGCCTGGCGGTCGAGGCAGAGCGCATCGGGCTGGTTATGACAGAGATCCAGGGTATTGCTGATCAAACCAACTTACTGGCGTTAAACGCCGCCATTGAAGCAGCCCGGGCCGGTGAGCATGGGCGGGGGTTTGCCGTAGTAGCTGATGAGGTACGGGCATTATCTTCGCGCACCCACAAGGCGACCGAACAAATTAAGCAATCTATTGCTGAAATTCAGCAAACGCTGCTTAGTTGGGGCAAAGTAATGCAACAAAGCCGGCAGCAGGCCGACAGCTGCGTAGTAGAGACGCAACAAAGCCAGACACAGCTGGCGCAGATTTCCACTATGGTGGATCAGATAGCGCATTTGTCATCACAAATCGCTACTGCCGCCACACAGCAAGGTGTTGTAGCACATGATGTACAACAAAATGTCGTTCATATTCAACAAATTGCAGAATCCAACCTGGCCAATATTGCTGTAGTGGCAGAAAACAGTAAAGCGCTGCAACAGAAGACCGGGCAAATAGCGGGTTTAAATAAAAGTTTTGGCGGCTAAGCTGAAAAAATTAACCCCGCAAAGCGGGGTTAGTTTTACTTTATTAAACACTATTCAGTTTTATCTTTTTCTGTATCCTGGTTCTTGGCAGCTGGTTTTTGACCGCTTGCATCAAGATCAGCAAAGTCAGCATCGTCCGAGTCGCCCACTACATGCTCCAGCTTTAATTTACGTACGCTGCGGATAGTGGTGACCGGCCCTGAACAGGCGTAAATAAAGAAAATCCCAAATAACATCTCTGCTGGCCGTGACGCTATTACAACAAACACCAACAGCACCATTAGTATGGTTAAAAACGATACCCGGTCACGCCAATTCAGATCTTTAAACGAGTTATAGCGGAAGTTACTTACCATTAACAAGCCCGACGCTATCGTTATCAGCCCTACCAGATAGCCAATATTATCGCCATTGATTTCATAGATACTGCCTGTCCACACCATGCCGGCAATAATACCGGCACCGGCCGGACTGGCCAGCCCCTGGAAAAACCGGCTGTCGGTTACGCCCAGGTTAGCGTTAAAGCGCGCCAGGCGCAGCGCTGCACAAGCAACATAAACAAATGCAGCCAACCAGCCAAACTTACCGTAGTCAGCCAGCCCCCAGTTGTATGCCACTAAAGCCGGGGCCATACCAAAGGCGACTAAATCCGACATGCTGTCATACTGGGCGCCAAATTCACTTTGCGTATTGGTTAAACGCGCAACACGGCCATCGAGGCCATCGAAAATCATGGCGATAAAAATGGCCACTGCCGCCGCTTCAAACCGGCCATTCATTGACGCCACTATGGCAAAGAAACCAGAGAACAAACCACCTGTTGTCAGTAAGTTAGGTAGTAAATAAATGCCCTTGCGCGGCCCGCTGTCATTAGTTTTAGGTTCTGTCATATCACACTTCTATAGAGGAAATTGCTGAAGATTATAAGTGACATACCTTAGCATGCATAGCCTGTAAGCCAAAGTGACCGCCAAAGCGGTCACTTTTTTGCTGCCGTATGCGTGAGAATTAGTGGCTGCTTACCACAAACCTGTCGCCATCATGATCAAGCTGCACTGTGCTACCGGGCGCAACATCACCCTGCAGTAACGCCTGAGCCAGCGGGTTCTCCAGGTGTTGTTGAATAGCCCGTTTTAGCGGTCTGGCGCCGTAGAGTGGGTCAAAACCAACTTCCGCCAGTTTATCCAGCGCGGCATCAGTAATATCAAACTTATACTGCCGCTCTGCCAACCGTTGCTCCAACCGTGCCAGCTGAATTTTAGCGATACTGCGAATTTGGCTGCTATCCAACGGATGAAATACTACAGTCTCGTCCAGCCGGTTTAGAAACTCAGGCCGGAACTGCTTACTGAGCACGCCCATCAACATGTCTTTCATTTCACTATAACTGTACTCGCGATAATGTTCCTGAATAAGATCCGAGCCCAGATTAGACGTCATAATAATAACGCAATTTTTAAAATCGACCGTGCGCCCCTGACCATCGGTTAAACGGCCATCATCCAAAACCTGCAGTAAAATGTTAAACACATCCGGATGTGCCTTTTCCACTTCGTCCAGCAATATTACCGAATAGGGTTTCCGCCTTACCGCTTCGGTTAAATAGCCGCCCTCTTCATAGCCGACATAACCCGGCGGAGCACCAACTAAGCGCGATACAGCATGTTTTTCCATAAACTCAGACATATCAATGCGTACCATTGCATCCGGGCTGTCGAACAGAAAATTAGCCAGTGATTTGGTCAGCTCGGTCTTACCAACACCGGTCGGCCCTAAAAACAGAAAAGAGCCAATGGGTTTATTCGGATCTGCAAGGCCGGCCCGGGAGCGACGAATGGCATGCGATACTGCCGTAACCGCTTCATCCTGGCCAATAACTTTTTCGTGCAATGCCTGCTCCATCCGCAGTAGCTTGTCACGCTCACCTTCGAGCATTTTGCTCACAGGTATGCCGGTGGCTTTAGATAGCACATCAGCAATTTCCTGCTCGGTTACTTTATTGCGTAACAAGGTGTTTTCGTGCATCTCGGCCTGCGAGGCTAAATCGAGTTTTTTCTCCAGCTCAGGAATACGACCATACTGCAGCTCCGACATACGTTGTAAATCGCTGACACGACGCGCTACTTCAAGGTCCAGACGGGCTTGCTCCAGTTCTGCTTTAATATTTTGCGTACCTTGCAAAGCCGCTTTTTCGGATGCCCATACCTCATCGAGCTCGTTGTATTTACTATCCAGTTCACAAATTTGTTCCTGAATAATATCGCGTCGTTTTTTAGTCGCGTCGTCGGTTTCTTTTGCCAGGGCATTATCCTCCAGCTTCAGCTGAATAATACGCCGCTCAAGCCGGTCCAGCTCTTCTGGTTTAGAATCCATCTGCATACGAATACTGGATGCAGCCTCGTCAATTAAGTCGATGGCCTTGTCAGGCAGCTGCCGGTCTGACACATAGCGATGTGATAAAGTTGCCGCGGCGACTATCGCCGGGTCGGTAATTTCTACCCCGTGATGCAGGGCATAACGCTCTTTTAAACCACGCAAAATGGCAATGGTATCTTCTACGGTAGGCTCGCCAACCAGTACCTTTTGAAAGCGTCGCTCTAATGCTGCGTCTTTTTCAATATACTTACGATATTCGTCCAGGGTTGTGGCGCCTAAACAATGCAACTCACCGCGCGCCAGAGCTGGCTTTAGCATGTTGCCGGCGTCCATGGCACCATCAGCTTTACCGGCACCGACCATGGTATGAATTTCATCAATAAACAGAATAACCTGGCCTTCTTCCTTTGCCAGCTCATTAAGTACGGCCTTTAGCCGCTCTTCAAACTCGCCACGGTACTTAGCACCAGCCAGTAACGAGCCCATATCCAGTGATAGCACCCGTTTATCTTTTAGCCCCTCAGGAACTTCTTTATTAACAATACGTTGCGCCAGGCCTTCTACAATAGCGGTTTTACCGACTCCGGGTTCACCAATTAATACCGGGTTGTTTTTGGTGCGCCGTTGCAACACCTGAATACAGCGCCGAATTTCTTCATCGCGGCCGATAACCGGATCTAGCTTACCAGCTTCGGCACGGGCAGTTAAATCAACGGTGTATTTAGTGAGCGCCTGGCGGGTGTCTTCAGCATTAGGGTCGTCAACTTTCTGGCCGCCACGCATTTGCTCAATGGCCGATTCAACCCCCTCTTTGGTAACACCCAGCAAACGCAGCGTTTTGCCCAGATCCGATTTATCTTCCGTAGCTGCCAGCACAAACAGCTCACTGGAAATAAACTGATCTTTACGTTTTTGCGCAAATTTATCGCACTGTTGTAAAAGCTGGGCTGTTGCCGGTGACAACTGCAGGTTAGCCCCCTCGCCCTCTACGCGTGGCAGGCGGTCAATCGACTGGCTGACTTTAGAACGCAATTCATTAAAATTAATAGCAAGCTTGTTTAATAGCTCGCGAACTGTGCCACCTTCCTGATTTAGTAAGGCGAACATTAAATGTACCGGCTCGATATATTGCTGATCGCGACCCAATGCCAGCGACTGCGCATCAGCGATCGCTTCCTGGAACTTACTGGTAAATTTTTCAAGACGCATTTATGTCTCCTACAAGCACAATGTTGTTGTGTCATAAGATTGGGTGCTATTGGCGGAAATTCAAGCAAGAAAACGTCAAAAAATTGACTTAGATCAGACTAACCAAATTGAACTGGCCATACGGCCTGTTTGTCCATCTCGGCGGTAGGAAAAAAACAGCTCAGTTTGCTGATAGGTACAAAAGCTACCACCATAGATTTGACTGACACCACAGCGCTGTAAACGCTGACGTGCCAACAGGTATAAATCGGCAAGAAATTTGCCATTGTCTGTCACAACGAAGGCGGCCTCTGCTTCAGCGTTATGCGCCACAAAGGCTGCACGCACCTCAGGCCCTACTTCAAAAGCCCTTTGGCTAATAGCCGGGCCAAGATACACCATCACATGTTCAGGTATAGTGAAATGCGCTAAGGTGGCTTCAATAATGCCGTGGCATAAGCCGCGCCAGCCGGCATGTATTGTCGCTACCTGAGTGCCTCTTGCATCACACAATAGTAAAGGTAAGCAGTCTGCGGTCATTACCGTGGCCACAACGCCGCGCTCAGCCGTAACACTAGCATCAGCAGTCTCGCCTGATGCTGTATAGCCGCTTAGTGATAGTACCCGCACACCATGAACCTGCTCCAGCCATACCGGTGGCGTTGGCATTTTCGCTTGCTGCTGATAACGGCGCCGGTTTTCGATAACCAACGCAGTGTCATCATCCACATGCAAACCAAGATTCAAACTGGCATAAGCCCCTGTTGAACAACCACCCAGGCGTGTACTGCAGACGGCCCGCACATTAGCGGGTGCCGGCCAGTCTGGTGTTAACATCATAGCGCTATCAGACAAAATCCAAACCGTGTTCAGCAGTGTCTGCGCGCAGTTCTGTCGTCAACTGCACCATATCGTCAGGAATTGGCGCATGCCATTCCAGAATCTCACAGGTAATAGGATGTGCTAAGCGCAACATAGCTGCGTGCAGAGCCTGACGACGGAAATTGCGTAATATCGTTAGCAATTGCTCACTGGCTTTGCGTGGCGGCCTTGGCCGGCCGGCATATACCGGGTCGCCAACCAAGGGGTGGTTTACAAAACTCATATGTACGCGTATTTGATGGGTACGGCCAGTTTCAAGCCGTAAGCGTAAACGGGTGTGAGCACGGTATTTTTCCATCACCCGAAAGTGTGTGGTAGCCGGCTTGCCCGATTGCGTCACAGCCATATGAGTACGTTTAGTCGGGTGACGGCCAATAGGTTCGTCAATAGTGCCACCACCAGTCATGGCGCCATGGCACACCGCCTCATACTCGCGGGTAATTTCCCGTGCTTGCATTGCCTCTACCAGGTGAGTTTGTGCCGGTATGGTTTTAGCAACCACCATCAAACCTGTGGTGTCTTTATCTAAGCGGTGAATAATACCGGCACGAGGCACTTCGCCTATGCCCGGACAATGGTGTAACAATGCATTGAGTAAAGTACCGTCAGCGTTGCCTGCACCGGGGTGCACCACCAAGCCGGCCGGTTTATTAATCACCAGGATATGTTCGTCTTCATACACAATATTCAGTTCTATCGCTTCGGCTTCAAAGCGCTGATCTTCGGGTAGTTCGGCCAGAATATCAATTTGCTCGCCACCGAGTAGTTTTTCTCGTGGCTTGTTATGCAAAACGCCATTGATGGTAACTGCATCGGCAAGGATCCATTCTTTTATCCGCGAACGCGAATAATCAGGGAACATTTCTGCAAGCACCTGATCTAAGCGTTTGCCAAATAAATGCTCAGGTACAATTTCTGAAAGTTTTAGCTGTTTTGTCATGACGGAAGCAGTTATCCTGTGTGCAACCCCGGCGGGTCTGGGGTAAAATCGCAATATGGTGTATTTTAGCGACTTTACCCCAGACTAGACAGCCATTTAGCTCAAGTAGTAATGGATTTTTAAATGAAAGCGAATTTTTTACTGATTTCTGCGCTGGCGCTGATGCTAAGTGCTTGTGCAGGAAAGCCTGAACAACCCGATGTCAGCAACACCCGCACTGCGCAATCGTTATATCAGGAAGCCAAAGCAGTTCTGGACAATGGCTTATATAACAGGGCGATTGAATTATTGTCTGCGGTTGAAAGCCGTTATCCGTTTGGCCCTTTAGCCCGGCAAATTCAACTGGATCTGATTTATGCTTATTATCAATCAGGTGATGTCGATAAGGCGCTGGCGGGCATTGACCGTTTTATCCGGTTAAACCCAAATCATCCTGAGTTAGATTACGCTTACTATATGCGTGGTTTAAGTAACCTTAAAGCCGACGAGAATGCGCTACACAATATGCTGGGCATTGACAGATCAGATCGTGACCTGGCAAGCACCCGCCAGGCATTTGATGATTTTAAAAAGCTGGTAAGTGCGTTTCCTGATAGCAAATATGCCACCGAAGCAAAAAACCGCATGTTAAGTATTAAAGATACCTTGGCACGGCATGAGCTGATTATCGCCGATTATTACATGCGCCGGGGCGCTTACTTAGCAGCCGCTAACCGGGGCAAGTACATTGTCGAATTTTATCGCGATTCTCCTTTGGTTGAACAAGCGTTAGAAGTGATGGTTCAAAGCTATGACAAGCTTGGCTTAACCAAGTTGAAAGATGACACCTATCAGGTGTTAAAGCTAAACTTCCCGCAAAACAATAAATTCTAAACCAGACAGCCCCGCAACAGCGGGGCTTTTTTTCGGGGTTAAATTGCTTCCAACGCTTCAGACAACTTACTAACTCCTATTACTTCCATACCAGCTATAGGGTCTTTAGGTGCATTGGCCAGCGGCACTATCGCCCGTTTAAAACCATGTTTTGCCGCTTCGCGTAAACGCTCCTGACCACTGGGTACCGGTCGTATTTCACCGGCTAAACCAACTTCACCAAACACCACTAAGTCGTTTGGCAACGGTTTATCACGAAAACTCGACACCAATGCCAGTAAGGTGGCCAAATCAGCACTGGTTTCATTTACCTTGACTCCACCCACCACGTTAACAAACACGTCCTGGTCGGCCATTTGAATGCCGGCATGACGATGCATAACAGCCAGCAACATCGAAATGCGATTTTGCTCCATACCAAGGGTAACGCGACGTGGGTTATTCAGTGGCGAATAGTCTACCAGGCCCTGAATTTCCACCAATAGCGGTCGGGTACCTTCCCACAACACCATCACAATACTGCCAGACTGATCCTCTTTACCACGGGTTAAGAAGATTGCCGACGGGTTTTTAACCTCTTTCATGCCCTGGCTGGTCATGGCAAATACACCTAATTCGTTAACCGGCCCAAAGCGGTTTTTATTACCGCGCATAGTGCGGTAACGGTTGTCGCTGTCGCCATCGAGCATAACCGAGCAATCGATACAATGTTCCAGTACTTTGGGCCCGGCCAATGAGCCGTCTTTAGTAACATGGCCCACCATGATAATAGCGATATGATGTTGCTTGGCAAAACGGGTTAAAAAAGCGGCACTCTCGCGCACCTGCGACACGCTACCCGGTGCCGACTGAATATCAGCTAAATGCATTACCTGAATAGAGTCGATAACCATGATGCGCGGTTTTTCCTGCTGCGCCAGCAGGCAAATCGTTTCGACATTGGTTTCAGCCAGCATTTTCAGCGCATTGGTTGGCAAGCCCAAACGCTGCGCCCGCATCGCCACCTGCTGCAAGGATTCTTCGCCGGTAACATAGAGCGCACCGCCCTGTTGTGCAAGGCCGCACATAATTTGCAATAATAACGTGCTCTTACCGGCGCCCGGATGGCCGCCTATTAAAATCGCTGAGCCCGGCACTATGCCGCCCCCCAGCACCCGGTCAAATTCAGCAAAACCACTACTAAAGCGCGGTACGTCTTGTAAATCTACTTCATCCAGGCGCATAACTTTGGCTACTGCCGCACCGGCGTAACCTTCAAAACGGGCATTTTTACTGTTGGCCGTACCCAAGCGCACTTCGCTTACCGTATTCCAGGCACCACACTCGGTACACTGCCCCTGCCAGCGCACAAAATCCGCTCCGCAGTCACTGCAGACGTAAGCGGTTTTTACTTTTGCCATAATTAATTATCCTGAGCTAAATGAAAGGCATGGATATTGCTTTTCAAAATGTAACAACGTAGCGTACTACAAATTATAACCCTAAGATGCCGGTATTTTGGCATTCAACCTGACAGAACTATGACAACAGCAGATTTACAGGAATATATTGGCGTCATTGAGCGCATGAAAAGCTCACTTAACTCTGCCGATTTTGATCAGGTATTCAGTTTACTCACCTCAGATCTGCCAAAATCAAAGCAATTTTTGCTGAAAATGGAACTAAAACGCATGGCCCAGCCATGTAATTTCTATATCGACTTGCGTGGCCATGTCGACGGTGATGTCAGAGCTTATGAACACATGGGTAAAACACATTACATGGATGACAATGCCATTAATGTATTTGAGCAAGGCCTGAAGCAATATGGCTCATATACCGTGGGCTTGTATGAAGAAGTAATGAATACCGAGAATAACTTTCGGGTAATGCATCGCAAACAAACAGAACAACGGGTGAAAACGGCGCTACAACAGGCCTCAGCCAGCGATGTTGACACTGACGAGCTACCTGCCATCCAAAGCCAGTATGCCCGCTTGATCCCCATTGGCAATTACACGGTCAGACGCGATGAACGGATGCACTTTAGCATTGATGTCGAGTTAGCGTTGGGCGGGAAAAGATATCGCGCCAGTACGTCTGATTTGTCGGTATCGGGTTGCAAGATAAAACTGCAGCAACCGTTGCCGTTAGAAGTGGGCCAGAACATACGTTTACACTTTACCGGCCTGGAGCAAGAGTTCATGCTGGGGTTTGCTGATGGCATTTTGTATCAGTTGATAGACACTGAGCAGCAAGGTGCCAACCTGTATTGGCGTATGCAGCGCTTACCGGGCGAAGATGAACAGCAGTTTGCCGAGTTTCTGCAGAAATTTATCAGCGGCAATAAGCGGCGCTACAAAGTTAATCTGGATAACATCAGCCAAAGCTTATTAAGCAAAGGTTATGAACAATTTTACCTGCCGAAACTTAGCAGCTTGCCGGTGTATATTGCAGTGCGCGACGGTGCGCCGTTACCGCTTTGTGCATTAACAACCGATTTTAACAAAGTAAGCTGGCACCATTTTCTTGATGAGCAACATCAAGCTGTGTTCAACAGTATATTGTCAGTGCGCCGGCTAAAAGCCATCTTGCAACAACTACAACAAGACAAAAGCACTATTTTGTACAGCTTTACCCATGCCGTTAAAGGCAAGCTGTATTTCTACAGCGCAACAAGTGAAGAATTGCTTGAAGATGATACATTGCGGCAATTGTTTCTCGGTTTTGGCGCCAGCAAAGCTAGTTGGAGAGTATTTCAGCTTACTATACAGCGTGTTACCCCTGCAATGGCAGAAATGCCATCCACCCTGCCTGAGACTGAAAGCAGCCCGAAAAGCCCGGGGCTTTCCAGTTTGATAAAGCAGTTTATTCAGGATATTCGTTACGTAGCTACTCTGACCGATATCAGTTCTGCAACCAGTACCGACTGGTATCAGACTTACCCGATAGACCAGCAGCAATTAAAACGCCTGGCGCAGTTTGGCCATAAAAAAGTGCCGCAACAGCCGCCCTGCGAGGCTGTCGCTATCCAGTACGTGAATTTGCGCTCAGAATCGCGTTATCTGTATAAAACCAGTGTTTTGGTTACAGATAACGAACAACAAACGCCGTTATCAGGCCATAGCCGTGATTTTTCTTCTAAAGGCTTGCAGCTGGAGACAACCTTACCTGTACGCTTTCAAAAAGGCGATATTTTGCTGTTAGATTTACCCGACATGCAAAAGATTAGCAATAAGTACCCATTGACAGCACTAACCTATGAAGTGATGGCTGTCAGTAAAAGCCGCACCATCATGAACCTGCGCGCACAAGAGGGAACAGAGCCCCATACCGGCCGGCTGTTTTTTCAACAGCTGATCCAAAACAACAGAGCCAAGTTAACACCTGCAGAAGAAAGCCCTCGCTATCCCGGGCTATCGACGGCGTTACGCAATATGTATCTGAGCGTACAAAACCATTTTACGCTGTACCTGCACCGCAAAGGTATTCGTTACGAAGTTAACACTGTTACTCAAGGGAATAACCCAGCAAGCCTGCACCTGCTACTTAGCCTGTTCAGCAAAGACATAACCAAACAGGACCTGGCGTTAATTCTGCAAAACAATGCAGCCAGTTTGCACTTTGCCCAACATCTGAAACAAATGAAGCGGCTGGAAGCACCAAAATCCTATGAAATGTATCTGGTGATTAAACAAAAAAATTCGGCGACAGAACTTAGCTGTTTGTTCGACTATGAATTTCGTGACGAACAGCATAAACGTCAGTTTGTGCTTAACGCGTTACAACACCATATCGTTTTCAGCTATCGTCTGCAGTTGTGCCGAACCGGTAGGCCAGATGTTGATTTTATTGCCGCTGAACTCAGCTATATAAGCACCTACGCCATTCATAAAGCCAAGCTGCTGGAAGAAGAGTTGTGGAGTGTCGCCGGGATGATTGATGCTGTGGATATCAGTACAGAAGTAGCCTGGCGTTTTGGCGCAGACACTGAGTTGTATCAACGACAGCGCCAACGTCAGCTGGCGTTACTAAACACGCTGCAACAACCAGTCGCGTAGCTCAGTAAAATGCTCTTGCACCGCCGCCGGATGGGTTAGCATTGAAATATGATCATAGTCATGTTTGTAGCCGGTAGTAGTTCCCAACAGGGTAAAGCGGGCCTGAGGCGATGTTTCTGCAATAAAAGCTTTTACATCCTGTGGATGGCCCAACAGTCGATCATTTTGCCCGGCAAAATGCCATACCGGCGGCCAGTTTAGTTGTTGGCTGGCGGCCGCATAATCAAACTGATCGCACAGATCGATATAATCGGCGCCTTTTATCCACTGCACCGTATCCTGTAAAAACCTGGCCGGTTCATCATCGGCGCCGAAGCGCCATTTTCGTGCCGGAAAATAGCCATGCCGGCGGCTTAGCCAAGGCGCCAGGGTGTTCCAGATCAGGTTTATTTTTAATTTGCGCTCAATACTGTTAATGCTGATAACCCGCTTAGTGCCAAAACATACCTTTACAGCGACCTTGGCAGCAAGCTCAGGAAATCGTGCCAAACAGGCTGCCGCCAGAACACCGCCCCATGAATGGGCGATTAGTATCACCTTTTGCTGATGCAGCTGATACACATGTTCAAGCAGCGCCGGTATATCGCGGGTTATCATCTGCTGCTGGCTTTGAGCAAAGCCTTGCGATACGTGTGGCCGCGACAAACCGCGACCGGCAAAATCGGCGCAATACACCATAAAGCCATGATCGGCCAAAAAGCAACCTAAGCCTTTACCTGACGGGCTGTAAAAAATACGGCCATTTTCTATCGCACCGTGCAACATTAACACCGGCGCTATGCCCTGCTGCATTGGCAGCAAGCGGCGTAAATGCAACTGATACTGCTGCATATCAAGATACAACGAGCTTTGCTGATGCTTCATACTTAATCCAGCAAATACAGCAGCTGCAATAACGAGCCCTGCCGGATTGCGGCCTTTGCCTGCGCCTGTACTTTAGGCTTAGCATGAAAAGCAACCCCAAGCGCTGCGGCGTTAAGCATCGGAATATCATTGGCGCCGTCACCTATGGCGACCGTCTGTGTTGGTGCCAGACAATATTCGGCAGCTAATTGACTCACTACCTGCGCTTTGGTGTTGGCATCAACAATATCGCCCAGTACCTTGCCGGTTAGCTTTCCATCGATAATTTCCAGCACATTAGCATAGGTGGCTGTTAGCCCCAGGCGCTGCTTTAACGCATCAGTGAAAAACGTAAAACCACCGGAGGCAATAGCCACCTGCCACTGATGTTGTTGTAAATGCTGCACCAGCTCAGTCAAGCCTGGCATTAATGGCAGAGTGTCCAGTACCTGACGTAGTATGGTGTCAGGTGCGCCTTGCAGTGTTGCCACCCTTGCTATCAAACTTTGGGCAAAGTCCAGTTCGCCATTCATCGCCCGGGCCGTAACTGCTGCAACCTGCTCACCGGTACCGGCCAGTTTAGCTATCTCATCGATGCATTCAATCTGAATAGCCGTTGAGTCCATATCCATCACCAACACTCCAGGCTGGTGTAGCGTAGGTGTAGCGGATAAACACACTAACTCAAAACCCTGCTCTTGTGCCAAAGTGTTAAGTGCTGCGATTACATCAGGTGCTGGTAAAACGGCCAACTGTAACTCTATCGCTGTGGCCAATTTGGAGTGCGGTTGAAAGCAGCGGCCAGCAACGGCGACGTTAAAACCTAATCGTTGCAATACCTGCTGCAACTGCCCCCAGCTAACAGCGGAGCCGAAAACCCGTAGTACTGCCACGGGAGGCGCACTTGCCAATATAAAAGGTTCGCCAGGCATTAATGGCAAAGCTTTTCGACTACAAAGCGCGATGCCATTGTCGGCACTAAGCCGCAGCTGGAACTGTTCTGGTAGCAGGGTTAACGGATTGGCTTGGCTGAAATCAGTTGCAGAGATCTGATAAAAAAACGACACTTGGCTACCTGTAGTTGCTACCGCGGCTTTGGCATGGTGCTTTTTTACCACCAGGCTGGCCGACTCTAATTGAAATTATGCAGAACGATATCCCAATACCAGACAGTACATCAAGCACTATTAAACTGCTGCAGATCAGTATTGCCATCGCGGGTATCTGGCTGTTGTTGCAATGCTGGGTTTGGACGCAACAGCAAGGCAAGCATCTACTGCAGCAACAAAGTACTCAGTTGACACGGGAAACCTTAGTTACCTTGTCTCATACGGCGGCCTATCTAATAGAAAATGACCAGTTGGATGGGCTGGAACAACTTACTCAGCATATTGCGCAAAGCCCATATTTGTATGACGTTGTAGTGTACGACGCTAACGGCATGAGGATGAGTTGGTCACAAAGTAGTGCGCCAGCACGCATTTTATATTCACCGGCGCAAGCTGAGCCCTTGTTGGCGATGGTCGAGCCCATTATGCAGGGCCAACAGTTACTGGGCTACATCAAGTTGAGCTTACGCCTGGATGCATCGCTAACCCCCGTCGTCTTGTCATGGCAACAACTGATGCAGCAACTACTGGCTATGTTGGTACTGGCCGGTATTGTTGGTTTTTTACTGCGCCGTGGCTTTTCCCGCTTCTCCCGCCAGTCACTGCGTTTACGCCGCCCCAAGCCTTAATACATTCAAGCTGTTTTGCCATAGCGTTGCTGCAATCTGCCGGCGTGGCTCCGGCCGTAACTGGCAAAAAGCCTCAAACACCCGTGCCAACTGTGCCGGAGTGTTCAACTTGCCCTGATAACCGGCCAACGGCATGGCTGGTGCATCTGTTTCCAACACAAAGCTTTCAAGCGGCAATTTTTGCACCGTTTTACGGGTTTTCTCTGCCCGCTCATAAGTAATAGTACCGCCGATCCCGAGCTTAAAACCCAAATCGATAAACGCCATTGCCTGTTGCTGACTGCCAGAAAAGGCATGCAAAATACCACCTTCGCTAAACTGTTGCCGTTTAAGCTCTGAGAGCAATTGCGGCTGACTTTTACGATGATGTAGTATAACCGGCTTATTATGCTGTTTTGCCAGCGCCAATTGCGCTGTAAACAGCTGTTGCTGTATAGCGAAAGTAGCTTCATCCAGCGCAAAATCCAGCCCAATCTCGCCTACAGCAACAATAGCACTGCTATGAGTTGTTAGTAGCTTATCCAGCTCTACCAAAGCGTCAGACGAATGCTTAGCCGCCCACCACGGGTGTATACCCAAAGCGATGTGCCAATCGAAATGTTGTTGATGTAAGCTCAGCAGATTTTGCCAGGCCGATTGTTGCACGGCAGGAATAAGCAACGCCTTTACACCGGCTTGCTCTGCACTTTGCCAGTAAAGAGCTTGCGAAGCGGCAAGCTCGGGTAAGTCGAGGTGACAGTGGGTATCGAAAAGTTTCATTTAGCTATTGCAGCAGATCCTCACTGCAACCACAAGGCCTTGATGCAATGAACATCTGACTGATTTAATTCATCTGATTGGCAATAGCACACTATTGTCTGTCGGCTGCATTTTTAAAGCTATAGCGGGCAGACAAACTTGGCCGGGCTATCGGCCGACCATGTAAAATCACGGTTTCAATGCTGTCCCAAGCTGCTACATGTTGCAGCGGGTTGTGCTTTAGCAGCAATAAATTGGCTACCTTACCAACGCTGACAGTGCCATATTGTTCATCCAGCTGCAGCAAGCGGGCATTGTTAATTGTTGCGGCTTCAAAAATAGCCTGTAACGAAATACCTGCCGCTGCCATTTCTGTTAACTCGAGATAGGTGCTGTAGCCAGGTTGGTGGCTGTAAGCCGGAGCAGAGGGGGTGTCACTGGCTAGCAGTAATGGATGCCCCATCTTATACAATGTCTTCGCGGCTAAGGCGCCGCGCTGACCAATAGCTCGCAGCCGCGCTGCGGCATCTGACGCTGGTAAATCACCGAAATCAGCCAACAACTCCTGCTTAAACCATTGAGCCTCTTCTTGTTGATACCAATTGAGCAACGCCGACGGTACCACATGCTGTAGCTGCGGATCGGTTAAGACATCTGCTTGCAGCATTGCGGCAAGTCGTGACATGACACTCAGAGTCGGCTGGTACCCCACACCTGCACGGCTTACTGCCTGCAAATGTGCTACCAACTCTTCGGGCAACGCTGGGTCTTCAGCTAACGACGGCGTAACAGACATTCCCGTCCAGTTCCATAAACCATGAGCAAGCACATCGACATTATTCTGCAAGGCGATTGTCTGCATATCATAGGCGTTGGCATGCGCGAACAGCGGCAACTGATGCCGGCTAGCCGCGGCGCGAATGTCACTCAGCGTTTCTTTGCTGTATAAAGGCAAGTGGCTGGCGTCACCAAAGCCATCTTCAATAAAAATTTTCAGGCAATGCGCACCACTTTCAGCAATACGCTCAACCACTATTGCCGGCGTATTGCCCTCTCCTGCGGATTCTGGTCGCTTCGCGCCATCTTGATGAATGTAGTTTGGTTGCGTCTTATGGACGTGTCCGTAGCCACCGGCTACAGGTGCAGCACCACAGTGCCATAAATCAGGTGCCTGCGGCTGCTGTTTAAACATAGCAATCCCTTGTGGGCTGCTGCTTAAATCCAGTAATTGCGTCACACCAAAGTACAGATAACTGCGCGGCTGCTGTCGGAAAAAGTCAGGCAGATAATCATCCGCTCTGGCAGATGTGACACCGGGCGCTTCACTGACATGCACATGGCTATCCATCAATCCCGGCGTAAGGTATAAGCCTGTGCCATCCAACCTCTGCAGCCCCTGTTGCTCGGCAGCCGTAAGCTGGCTACCCGCAGCAGCCAGCCTGACAATAATGCCATCGCGAATAAGCACTTGCTGTTGCATCAATGGCTGTGATTGCTCCGGCGACAACACGGTAACAGGCTCAATCAGTAAATGTCTGCCCGTGTGCTCAGTTGGTGAAGTTGACGACGATGTCCCTTGGGCCAGGTTTGAGCTTGACAGCAGGATCGCAAGCCACGCACACTGTATTGAAGATGTGTATTTCATTTTTATTGCTCCGGTTATTCAACGGTTTCAGCCTGTATAAATACTGTCTGTTATGCCTGAAGAACTTCTGAAGCTTTTCTGAAGATTACCTGTAGAACCTTTTTTTCCGATGACAGCACCGAATAGCATAAACCCGGTAACGCTTATACCAAGTAGCATAGAGCCGACAGCACAATGTCAAAATCAATTGTTACAGCCTTGCTGGCAACTTGGCGTCTGGTATATCGAGCCCGGCATTAACCGGATAAGTAGTGAAGAGTGCAAACTACAATTAGAACCGCGCTTAATGACAACACTGCTGTTATTGCTACGGGCCAACGGCCAGACAGTTAGTGATGAGCAATTGCTTAATAACGTCTGGCCCAACGTCGTGGTGTCTGACGCATCCTTGTATCAGGTGATTGCGCAGTTACGTAAGGCATTAACGGATCAGCAAAAGCCGTATCAACTGATTGAACGGGTGCAGCGAAAAGGCTATCGTCTGTTGCAACACGCCAGCATGCTGCCTCCTCCGAATACGGCTATTTCACAACATTCACCGCAACATACGCCAGCTGTGTCTGGCAAAGTCAGGGGCAAAACGCGGACAAATCGCGCTATTTTTGCTGCTGTTACCGCATCTTGCCTGGCGCTGTATGTTATTTCGCTAGCCTTTTGGCATGACGAGCAAATACCAGTCATTTATACGCCATTAACAGCTGCCCCCGTTACCTCACAACAACCATTGCTACCATATACCGGATTCGAGCAACATGATTGGAGCACGTTACAGCAGGCCCGGTATTTGCTGAATCAACCGCAAGCAGCGGCTATCAGTGACGGCATAAGCTATTTGCATACGCTACTGCCGCAGTATCAACACCACCCTGCGCTGCTGGTTGCGCTATGCAACGGCTATCATGCTATGCATACCTACAGTGATTGGTCACTACAAAAAGCGCTGGCGTTATGCGAGCCTCTGCTGCAACAAGCACTAAAATTGCAGCCAGATTTTGCGCCGGCGCTTGGCAGTTTTGGCGCGCTGCAGCTGTCGCGAAACAACCTGGATGGTGCGCGCTTTTACCTCGATAAAGCGGGACAGCTTGCACCTGAAGACACGCATATTATGCTCTGGCGCGCTGCGCTACATCGGGTACAAGGGCAATATGATAAAGCCATCGAATTAATGGATAAAGCGACAAAGTTGGCACCGTTATCCGGATTACTAAAACGGCATTATGCCTATAGCCTGCTCGGCGATGGCCAACTTAGCCGGGCACGTGTGGAGTTCCGGCACGCTTTGTTGCTCGAAGATAACTATTCAGATCGAGCGCTGGATGAATTAGAGCTATTACCGTTAACCAGGCAACGCGCACTGGCATTTCTGCTTTGGGCTGAACGCTTTCCTGACAGGTTGCACAACCCTGAACGCTGGACACAATTAAGCCTGGTGCAACTGAGCCTGCAACAAATTAAGCAGGCTGAAGCCAGTTTACAGCAGGCGACATTAATGTCGGATAAGCATCCCTTTGTGTTATTGGCGCAGGCAATGCTGGCACAAGCTCAAGGCCAGGATGCTATTGCCAATGCTTATCTGCAACAGCGGCTGAGCCTTAACCCGCAGCATAAAATTTTTCAGCTACAAGCCATGTTTTTATCAGCAGCACAAGCTACAACAGCACAGCGCAGTGTATTGCACAAGTTATTGCCGGCTTATTTTCAGGATGCTGACCAAGCGCTGCAACACGATTTAGCGAATAACGAACAAATTAACGCGCTGTATTTTCTGTTAAGCCTGCCACAGACTGAGCGCCAGACTTATCAGAGTCATATCAGCGACTTTGTCAGCAGCCAACAGAATGCCGACAGCCTCAGCTTGCAATTGTTATCTGTCGTCGGTTTGACAGAGCAAGCAAACCAGCTGGCGCTGCATTTGCTGGACAACGGTTGGTTGCCATCACCGCATGATGACTATTACCTGGCCGAACAACACCCACTGTGGCAACAGCTGTCAGTCGAGTTTTTCAGCAAACTGCAGCAGCAACGACAACAGGTGTTAGACGCCTTTGCTGCAGAAATGGCAGAAATAAAGCCCAATGAAGTACCGCAGTAACAGGGTTAAGGGCACAACCTTTCGATACCCCAGCTACCATCGGCTGACTTGCTATACATAAAGCGGTCGTGCAACCGGTGCTCGCCACCTTGCCAGAATTCAATTTTATGCGGCCGCACTAAAAAGCCGCCCCAAAATGATGGCAAAGGTACTTCGCCATGTTCAAATTTGTGTTTTATCTCAGCAAATTTTTGCAGCAGCGCCTGACGGGTAGACACCGGCCGGCTTTGTTCTGACGCCCAGGCAGCCAGTTGGCTTTCTTTGGGCCGTGATAAAAAGTACTTAGCCACCTGCGTTGCTGTTACCCGCTCGGCTGTGCCATACACTATTACCTGGCGCTCCAGCGGGTGCCACGGAAAATGCAAGCACACTTTAGGGTTGGCACCTAACTCGGTAGCTTTTCGGCTGCCTAAATTGGTGTAAAAGGTAAAGCCCTCTACGCCGACATCTTTTAACAGTACCAGCCGCTGCGATGGCTGACCATGCTCGTCGACGCTTGCCACACACGTAGCAGTAGGATCGGGCAATTCGGCCGCTATGGCATCTTTTAGCCATAACTCAAACTGAGCTATCGGATCCGGGTTTAGTTTATCCAAATCCAGCTTATCTTTGGTATAACTGCGGCGAATTGCGTCGATCTTCATATCTACATGCGCTCCATAACCTCAATACCCAACAAGTCCAGACCCTGCTGTAATAAGCGTGAGGTAAAAATACTCAGCATTAAACGGCTGTCGCGTACTTGTGGTTCAACCCCGTCTTTTAATATCGGGCAGGCCTCGTAAAAGGTCATATACAAACTGGCCAGCTCGTACAGGTAATTACACAGTAAGTTAGGCTGGGCGTCTTTAATTACCAGCTGCAGCGTTTCTTCAAACCGCAGCAGCTTCACCGCCAGTTGTTTTTCCTGCTCTTCTACCAATTGTAGTGTCGCGCTATAGCCATCGGCGACTTCAGCGCGGCGCAAAATACTGCGCACCCGGGTGTAAGCATATTGCAGGTAAGGTGCCGTGGCACCTTCAAAGCTCAGCATCGCGTCCCAGCTGAAAATATAGTCACTGGTGCGGTTTTTCGATAAATCGGCAAATTTAACCGCGCCAATGCCGACTTTACGCGCGACTTCAGCAATTTCATCTGCAGTTAAGTCAGTGGCTTTTTCCTGCACCACGGCTTTGGCGCGCACCACGGCTTCTTCCAGCAGTTCTGCCAGTTTAACCGTGCCGCCGGTACGGGTTTTAAACGGCTTACCATCTTCGCCCATCATGGTGCCAAACGGGCAATGATCATAGGCAGTTTCGCTGCGCAAATAACCGGCTTTGCGTGCTACCAGCTCAACTTGCTTAAAGTGTAAGCCTTGGCGGGCATCAGTAAAAATAATCACCCGATCAGCATTCAGCGTATGGCTTCGATGCTGACAAGCAGCTAAATCGGTAGTGGAATACAAAAAGCCACCGCCGGTTTTTTGCACGATAAACGGCGATGGATTGCCTTCTTTATCGGCTAACTCCTGCAAAAACACCACCAGAGCGCCTTCACTCTCTACCGCTAACGACTGTGCTTTTAAATCGGCAATAATGCCATGCAACATAGCGTTATAAGCACTTTCCGGCTTAATGTCAGCATGCGTCAGGGTAACATTGAGCTTTTGATACACTTCATCGCTGTGTTTAATCGAGGTATCAATAAATAGCTGCCACAGCTTTTGGCAGTGAGCATCCCCGCTTTGCAGTTTCACCACATAATCACGTGACTTATCGGCAAAGCCCTCTTCATCATCAAAGCGCTTTTTTGCTTCGCGGTAGAAATCTTCCAGGTCAGCCAATGCCACCTGCTCTAAATCGATGCCTGCAGCCAGCTTATCTTCCAGATGCGCAATCAGCATACCAAACTGAGTACCCCAGTCGCCCATATGGTTCTGGCGAATAACCTTATCGCCCCAGAACTCCAGTGCGCGCACGACGGCATCACCGATAATAGTCGAGCGTAAATGGCCAACGTGCATCTCTTTGGCCAGGTTAGGCGCCGAGTAATCAACCACTACCGTTTGTGGATTTGCATTTTGGCTGACACCCAAACGGCTATCGCTGCTGGCCTGCTGTAATTGTGCCGCCAACCAGCTTTTGTTCAACGTAACGTTAATAAAACCCGGGCCGGCAATGTCGGCTTTATCAGCCATATCGCCAAGGTCCAGCTGCTGTACCAATTGCTCGGCTAACTGCCGCGGATTAGTTTTTAACAGCTTGGCGGCTGCCATAGCGCCGTTAATTTGATAATCACCAAACTCGGGCTTAGTACTTACCGTAACCGCAGCATTGGTATCGGCAGGTAAGCCAAGAGCGACAAAGGCGGCCTGCGTTTTTTCGGTTAATAAATGCTTAATGTTCATGCGCCCAGCCTGTTAGTGTTCACGGGTTTTATGGAATTTAATTTTCGGGTAGCGCTCTATCGACAAGTTCAGGTTGACCATGGTCGGCGCGATATAGGTTAAGGCATCGCCGCCATCCAGCGCTAAATTCTGGCTGGCTTTATTTTTAAACTCGTCCAGCGCTTTGGCGTCATCGCTGTATACCCAGCGCGCGGTGGATACGTTAACCGACTCGTACAACGCATCAACGTTATATTCCGACTTTAACCGGCTAACCACCACATCAAACTGCAGCACGCCTACAGCACCAACAATCAGATCGTTATTGTCCAGTGGCCGGAAAACCTGTACTGCACCTTCTTCGGATAATTGCACCAGGCCTTTAAGCAACTGCTTTTGTTTTAAAGGGTCGCGCAGGCGAATACGGCGGAACAGTTCAGGCGCAAAGTTCGGTATACCGGTAAATTGCATATTTTCACCGGTAGTAAAGGTGTCACCGATTTTAATGGTGCCGTGGTTATGCAAACCGATAATATCGCCCGGGTAAGCCTCGTCCAAATGCTCACGATCGCCGGCTAGAAAGGTTAGCGCCTGCGGGATCAGCACATCTTTACCAATGCGTACATGGCGCACCTTCATGCCTTTTTCGTACTTGCCCGACACTATGCGTAAAAACGCTACCCGGTCGCGGTGCTTTGGGTCCATATTGGCCTGAATTTTAAATACAAAACCGCTAAAGCCGGCTTCAACAGGTTCAACCGTGCGACTATCGGTAGCACGCGACTGCGGCGCTGGTGCCCACTGTGTTAAACCGTCTAGCATATGGTCGACACCAAAGTTACCCAGGGCGGTACCAAAAAACACCGGCGTTAACTCTCCCTTTAAAAATAGCTCCTGGTCAAACTCGTTACTGGCGCCCTGCACCAGCTCCATTTCATCACGCAGTTGCTGGGCGTAATAACCGATACGTTTATCCAACTCCGGGTTGTTCAGGCCTTTAATGATATCGACATCCTGAATGGTGTGGCCCATACCGGATTTATATAAAATGATTTCATCACGTAAAATGTGATACACGCCTTTAAACTCTTTGCCCGAAGCAATTGGCCAGGTAATAGGCGCACAGGCAATTTTCAGTACGCTTTCTACTTCATCTAACAAATCGACCGGGTCGCGAATATCGCGGTCCATTTTGTTCATAAAAGTTATAATAGGCGTGTCGCGTAAGCGGGTAACTTCCATCAGTTTAATGGTGCGATCTTCAACACCCTTGGCGCCGTCGATCACCATCAGGCAGGAATCTACCGCGGTTAAAGTACGGTAAGTGTCTTCCGAGAAGTCTTCATGGCCCGGCGTATCCAGCAGATTTACCAAACAGTCGTTATACGGAAACTGCATAACCGAGGTAGTAACCGAAATACCGCGCTCTTTTTCCATTTCCATCCAGTCGGAGGTGGCATACTGACCGGACTTTTTACCTTTAACGGTACCGGCTTTTTGTATCAGATGTCCGAACAGCAATACCTTTTCGGTAATGGTGGTTTTACCGGCGTCGGGGTGCGAGATGATCGCAAAGGTGCGGCGGCTGTTTACTTCGGCTAAAAAGTTATCTGTGCTCATAATATCCAATAGTGTGTTACCGCAGGCATCCGGCTACGGTGCAGGGCCAAAACCCAAAAGTAAATGATAATGCGGGCGATTATAGCAGCTTGAATGGCGCGGGCACAGAGTGCAAATGCGTGGTTGCGTTACAGAATACAACTCATCAGTAAGGCATCTTCTTTACCCGTCCTACTGACATAATAACCTTTGCGTAAGCCTGTTTGCGTAAAGCCATAGCGCTGATACAAGGCGATAGCACTGAGGTTGCTGCTGCGCACCTCCAAAAAGACGTCGGTTGCCCCTCTGGCAGCACCTTCCTGTAAAAAGTGCTGCATTAATATATGGCCATAACCTTTACCTTGCTGCGTTGGCGCAACACAGATATTAAACAGCTCCAACTGCTCTAAAATCAGCTGAGCAATATAAAACCCGACAATATTGCCGGCGTTATCCAGCAACTTGTAGCTGAAGTAACTCTCGGCAAAACTGCTGGCAAAGGACGCCTCTGTCCACGGATAACTATTGGCGGCTTGTTCAATACGCAGAACCGCAGCGATATCATGCGGGCTTAGCAGTTCAATCTTCATCTTGCGTGCTCAATAATTGCCACAGAGCCTTCTTCGCGGCTGCATGGTTCAGCTCAGATAAAGCAGGTGTAATAAGCTGATGATCGGTGAGTTGAGTAGCAGCCTGCAAATTAATGCACCAACTGACCCCCTCCGGCAGCGCGAACTGAATATCCTGCGCCAATAAATGGCTAAGGTCCGGTGCTGCATTGCCTGAAACTGTCTGTGGAGATGAAACCGCGCAAGCAGCAATATCAACCGGTAACGAGCTGCCTGGCGAATCAGTATCTTTGGTTGTGCGGCTAGTCTCTAAATGCTGAGAAGCAAAAGTATTAGTTAATTTAACCGGCGTAATTTGCAATACGTTGAGTAACTGCTGCTGTGAATAAGAAAATGTTTTCATAAAAAGAAGTGGCAGGGGCAGAGGGATTCGAACCCCCAACCATCGGTTTTGGAGACCGCTGTTCTACCAATTGGAACTATGCCCCTGTAGCTGGTCTCGCCATTATACAAAAGCAGCTCCAAAGGTAAAGCAAAAAGCTGTGCTAATACATTCAACTGCATATAAAACGAGCATTCAAGGCGAAATCAGGTGTTTAGCCTAACATAAGCCCGGCAGCCTGCCTACCGGGCCCGAATAGCTTATTCGTCGGTTCTCTGCCGGTACTTTTCAAACCAGTGAATAATATACGCCGGTTTGGCCATCATATTACTGGGTCTGGCATGCAATGCATGCGATGCACCGGGCACCCGCACCATAGCCGTATCTATGCCGCGCAATTGTAATGCCTGATAATACTGCTCAGTTTCCGAAATTGGTGTGCGATGGTCACTCTCACCGGTAAACAGCATTGTCGGTGTTTTTACTTTGCCAACATGAGCAATCGGCGAGTGCTTTAAGTAGTGCTCCGGCATCTCCCAGGGTAAACCTGGGAACCAATACTGGCTAAAGTAGCTATACATATCGGCATTTAATACAAAGCTGAACCAGTTAATTACCGGGTTTACCGCCACTGCTGCGGCAAAACGATCAGTATGAGCAATACTCCAGGTAGTTAATACACCACCACCACTGCCGCCGGTAATAAACAGCTCTTTATCATTAATAAAACCCTTTGCCAGGATCGCATCAACACCGTCCATCAGATCGTTGTAGTCCTGACTGGGGTAATTATGGTGAATAAGGTTGGCAAAGTCTTCACCATAGCTGGTGCTGCCACGTGGGTTGGTATATAGCACCACATAACCCTGTGCTGCCATTAGCTGCAGCTCCATTGCAAACTGTGGACCATAAGAGGTATGCGGGCCGCCGTGTATTTCCAGGATCAGTGGATATTTTTTAGCGGGGTCAAATTCTGGCGGATACATAATCCAGCCCTGAAGCTTGCGTTGATCTACCGAAGAGGTATACCAGAACTCGTCAACTTTACCGATCTCGCGGGCAAACAGCAGGTCGGCATTCAGGTTGGTTACAGTTTGCTTTTTGCGCTTATTAATCACCGCCAGCTCAGCAGGCTGCTGTGTATTCATTTGGGTATAGGCAATAAGACCGTTATCTGCGGCAGCAAATTGGCCACCGCTATAAGGCCGGCTATAAGAACCACCACCTAAATCATCGGTCAAAACAGTACGCTTACCCGATAACGCCTGCTCAGCCAACATACCTTTGCCTTCGCTATCATAAGAGATATAGAGCGCTTTGCTGTTAGGCAGCCACTGAAAATCATCAATAGCACGATCCAAATCCTCTGTCAGGTTGCGAATGTTGCTGCCATCGCTATTCATTATATACAACCGGTTAGCCTGGTGAGCCAGCTTTCGATCATCATAACCGACATAAGCAATCAGTTTGCCATCAGGTGATACTGCCGGGCGTGAATCAGGTCCGTTACGATCCGTTAGTTGGCTCAGCTTACGATCTTGCAACGTAAGCTGAAAAATCTCGCTATTAAGCGGCTGCGCTTGCCAGTTTTCATGCCGGTTAGCTGAAAAATACAGCGCTTTGCTGTCTTTCGCCCAGCTTAGTGAGCCGGCATGATTAAAATCACCTGCAGTAAGCTGAATAGCAGAGCCACCGTCGGCCGGCATGATATAGATATGCTGATAACCGGATTTGAGATAGCCGGCACCATCGGCGCGGTAGTGCTTGTTGTCAATGTAAACAGGGGCTTTGGCCCAATCGGCCTTCTCCGGCTTGCCGGGCAAGGCAACCGGTGCTTTAACCGGCTTAGGGGTAAACATGCTGAATGCCAGCCATTTTCCGTCCGGCGACCAACTTAGATTGGCCGGGTTGTGTTGTAACTGGCCCAATTGTGACGACCGGCCGCTATCAAGCCACTTAATATGGATTTGGCCATTAGCAATGTATCCCAGGCGGTTATTATCCGGCGCCCAGCGTGGTGACATCGCGTTAATATCTTTATCAGTTAAGGCTTGAAGTGTTTTACCATCAGCCGAGCTTAGCCACAACGTCATGCGACGACGGTCCGTTTGCCGGTCCATCCAGTTACGCACGAATACTATCTGTTCACCTTTAGCGTCAGGCTGTGGATCTGATACAAACTCAAGCTCAAACACATCGTCATATTGTAATGCTCTAGCGGCAGCCGCTGCGCTGCTTGTTGTTAACAGCAGTAATGCGGTTAAACATAAACCGTTGGTTATATGCTTTAGATTCATCTTGGTATCCGATTTTATAGTTATAGATGCCGTTTGATACTAACTGAATAACAGTGCCGGATTAAACGCTTTCGTCGAAGTGAGAGTTCTGAGAGATAAAAAGCAAAAAGCCCGACTCTTTCGAGACGGGCTTGTTTACTTATTGGGAGCCTGGCGGTGAACTAC
>NZ_BAAGTL010000006.1:0-349951 GCF_054781935.1 Rheinheimera gaetbuli | reverse complement strand
ACCGGGCCGTTCAACAGGCGTTTAGCCGTCACTGAACAACGCGCCGGATAAAACGCTAAAGCGTTATGCAAAAGGAGTAAGCATTGAGAATCGTGATCGGTCTGCTATCACTAACACTAGTCGCATCGTGTTCAATAGCCAACAGCAAGCCAGATGAACCCGAGAATGATCGACTGATTGCTAGCGCAGCATCCAGCGTTGATACCCGACAGCCGCTGATTGACTGGTATGAGGATGCTAAGACTTCTGGTTTTTCGGGTATGGTTCTTGTAGCTCAAGGACAAACGAAGTTGTTTGAGCAAGGCATTGGTTATGCCGACAAGGAAAATAAACGACCTTTTACTGCTGATACTGTTGTCGATATCTTATCTATGACGAAGCAGTTTACTGCAGCAGCCATTCTAAAGCTCGAAGAGCAAGGTGCACTGTCAGTACATGATACGCTTGAGCAGTTCTTTGATAATGTGCCTGCTGAAAAACAAGGTATTACACTGCATCAACTTTTAACTCATACGGCAGGCCTCAAAGCAAACTACAAAGGCGACTACACGCCCGCAACGCGTCAGCAACTTGAGCAGCATGCACTTAACTCGCGACTTCGTTCAAGGCCTGGTGAAACCTTTAATTACTCGAACATTGGTTACAGCTTGCTAGCCCTTGTTATTGAGAAAGCTAGTAGTCAAAGCTATGAAGCTTTTTTGCATGAACATTTGTTTTTACCTGCGGGTATGAACAATACAGGCTATCGAATTCCATCATGGAGTGAGCAAGACTTCATTGTTGGTTACCAAAGAGACTCTCGTTATCGTCATCATCGATTGCTGGCTGGTGTCGGTTCTGTTTTTGGAATAAGCGACCGGTGGGGAACGCCTGTTGAGCAATCTTGGGCAAAAGATGGACCTTGGTGGTCTCTGCATGGCAATGGTGGCTTACTGTCCACTCTAAATGATCTCCACCTTTGGTACTTGGCTCTTGCAAACAACTCGATTTTGTCTGAAGCTTCAAAAGATAAACTGTATTCGCCGTATGTTGAGGTGACGTCGGGAGTATTTTATGGGTATGGCTGGATGGTTAGGGCGAATCAGGCTGGTACGCGAAGAATAATCAATCATGGTGGCGCCAACGATTTCTTTGATATGGATATATATAATTATATTGATGACGGTGTGGTTTTAATGTACGTGACTAATACTCCATTACAGCAAAGCTTGATGCCTAAATTATCAAATGTTGTTCGCAAAGAATATATTCAATGACAAAACTGGGTGATTTTAAATTTTGTCATCCGGTGTTAGTTTTTAACCATGCAAAGAGAGCATAACAAACCGCGCCATTCGGGGCCTACGGCCCCTGCGACGCTTGCGAGTTCGCGCGCATGCGCGGAGCGTTATACATCACAATAGGTACATTTGATGAACAAAGATCACGTTGAAGCTCATTCACTTTTTAATAGCATGCAAAAGAAGCAAGCACTATCAGATGAGTTCGAGAAGCTCCGCCCAAATTGGAAAGGCAGTATCATCAGATTTGCTGGCATGGTTTTAGGCATAGCATTTTTAATATGGATGTATCCAGAAATCATGCAGCAGCCTGTATTGTATGTTTTTTTAATTCTTATATTTGGTATGAGCACCGAATTGCATGCAGAAAGCAAAAAAATCAACAAGCGTATAGATGCGCTTCATAAGTTGTTGAAAGATTATGTATAACAAGGCGCTATTGTCGCCACTGTCGTGGCTGGGACGGCTTACGCTGCGCTTCAGTCGCCCCAAAGCTTTGCGTTAGGTTTACGAAGAGAAAAAGCGTAATGGTTGGGGAAAAGATTTGGGGATTTCTCTAGCCATTTGTTTACGGCTTTCAGCAAATCGGCTTGGTTCGCCCAAATCATCACGTTTCTTTAATCATTTCTCATGTCAAAGTTCGTGGGTTGCTTCCTTGGAAAATGGGGCCGGTCGGTTGAAGGTTTCTCTGGCGCAAAAGCGCTTTGATTTAATCAATGGAATTGACTTCATTGTTTGTTTTTAGGTTAGTCGCATTTGGCTGTCCAATTAAGAGAAATACTTGGAATTGGTTCAGCGCAATGCGTTAATCTAGCGGAATTCTTTGCCAAGTGGGTAAAGGTTAAATAGTAAAACCTAACAAGAAATTCAAGCCTGACTACCAACGCGTGGCTAAATCGGTGCCAAAAGAGTTTAGTGATTACGGTGCATTGCTTTAATGACTTTGTGCGTTGGTAGCAGCTTAATTCGGCGTTAGGCAATCAGGATGAATCATGCCAAAAGTTAGACTTACAAATCTGAAACTGTCTGAAACAATGGTTTTGCAACGGTTGCTCCAGCTTTATTATTTTGAATCAACAAGCTGGAGCAAGGAAGACATCTGTAGCAACGGACTGTATGACGGGTGTACGGCGTCAGATCTTGAGCTTTATGTTGACTCTAAAGAAGCAAAAGCTCACCTAATTTGGGTTGGTGAAATTCTTGTGGGTTTTGTTCTGCTTGATAGGATTGAATTGGAAGAGCGTCCTATTTGGGAACTTGCTGACTTTTTTATTCTGCCAAAATATCGAGGCGGTTGGATAGCGCTAGAGGCTGTACGTCAAATATTTAATGAAGTCGATCAACCAATGGCGGCATCGACATTTAAAGAAAATGAATTGGCTTTACGCTTTTTCAAAGCGGTTTCCAAACGAATACAGCTTAATTCTGTGCGAGAGCTGATAGAAGAAGATTCGCCATTTTATACTTTTATTGTCAATGAGTTGGTGCCTAACAATCCGCGTCATTCGGGGCCTGCGGCCCCTGCGACGCTCACAAGTTCGCGCGCATGCGCGGGGCGTTATGTTTCCCAAAGGGTGAAGTATGGATAGAACTAAGAGATTAAGACGAGTCGGATTGCTTTGTTGTCACTTTGTTCGAAACTACGCATATTACAAGGCCGGATGGAATGAGAAAGGCTTTAAAAGTAAAGACCAGTTCTGGATTTCGCTAAATGGAAATTTTCTAGATATCTGTGTTTTAGAGTGGTGTAAGTTGTTTGGGGATCACAATGACCACCAGCACTGGAAGAAAGTAATGAACCCTCATAAAGATTTTAAAGAAAAAATGTTTAACTCTCTTAACATAAATCAAACGGAGCTAGATCGAATCAATGGGAGCTTTCGGTCATATAGAGATAAATTTGTTGCTCACCTTGATTCAGAAGAAACGGCTAGTATCCCAAAGGTTAGCGAAGGCCTCCCCCTTGTATATTTTTACTACGAAGAAGTGAAAGCCATCTGTGAAAGGACAACGGATTGGCCTGATAATCTTGAAGACTTCTTCAAAGAACACTATGAAATAGGCTTAAGCAAATATGCCTAACCAAAAACATAACAAGGTGGTGTTGTCGCCTTCGGCTGGGACCTCCGTTTCGCTGGCGCTCCACTACGGCCCCAAACCACGGCGTTAGGTGGCACAGATGTTCATAGCCAATTTGGTTGTAGGTGACTGGGATATGCAGAAAGTGGTCCCACCTTTTCAAGAAGTTATTGATGCGAATAACCAATTAAATAAAGCCAAATTCACTAATGGAAAACGCATATCAAATTGCATCGTTCTAGAAACCGAGAGCGGGTATGTTCCTGTACATTTGGAAAAGACAGTATGTACGGAGTGTGGGCATAGTCATGGTTGGTGTGCCATACCAGACAGGTTTCATGTTAAGCGTGAATTTCTACCATTTATAAGCAATCTTACTCAGTTGCCATGTGACAATTGTGGCGTCATTCTAACAAGAGCCGTACTTTGGAAAGATAGTGTTGGCACCTAACAAGCGCAGTCACAAACGGCCACTACGTGGCCTGGACCTCAACCGCTGCGCGGGTTTCGGCCTGTGCTGCGGGCGTTATATTGGGCTGTAGTATTGATGTGCTTTCACTTTCGGAGAGTAAATGCAAAAAGGATTTGTTGAAGTATTTGAAGCTGAGTCAGCTTTAAAGATTTTAGTACTTTGCATACTGACCGTTGGAGCTTACCTAATATATAAGCTATATCATTTCTCAAGCCTGATTAATAAAAAAACCGATTACAAAATTTCTAACCTATTCATTGTATTAACTATTTTCATGTTCGTCATACACTTGGGTAGTTTGATTTATGGTTTAGCCAATCTTCATGACCCAAACATTTTAATAGGAACAATCGGCATTCACGTTGTTTCAAGTGTTTTCGATGTAACTTGGATAATTGTCGTGCGTAATCGCATTAATTTGATAACGGGTTCAAGTAAAGGTGACAAGCTATGGTTAAAACCATTGATCACGTCAATTTTTCATGTAATTTACATACAGCATAAAATCAATCAAGGGTTGGCAATGGCCCAATATAACAATCAAATATTATCGCCAGCAAAAAGCGCTGGCTGCGACGTCAACCCGCTGCGCGGCTTTCCGCGCTAAATTTGGGCGTTATGTTGCAATGTCGTGTCGCTGTCGGGGTTAAGTCGTTGCCGACAGTGAGCTGTTTGAATGATTATGGCCTCACAGAGTGATGAGGAATTATTATGATTGTAAAAAAGCTGAGAGATAAAAATGGTTGGTCTCAGGAACAACTTGCTGAATACTCGGGTTTAAATGTTCGTACTATTCAACGTGTCGAAAGTGGTCAAAAAGCGAGTATTGAAACATTAAAATGCCTTGCCTCTGTATTTGAACTAGATATTTCAAAATTAACAGAGGAGATTACCGTGATAGATAAAGAATCGGAGAAATGGATAAAGTTACCTTGGTGGTTCAGGGCTAATATGTTCGGGGTTAATTCCAGGCGTCATGTGCAAGTAACAGAGTTTATATTACTCACAATTGCATTTGGCTCATGGTTTTTAAAACCAGACATAATAACAACCCCAGCTTTCTTTTTAGCTGCATACTTAACAGGTTGGATTATCAGGTTTGGCGACAAGAATGATGCTTGGTAAAATAATGCATAATAAACAAGGATAGGTCGCGCGCAGCCGCGACTTAATCCTGTTGTTGGACAAGCCCGGTGTCTGAGTTTTCTGCTTATATATAGTAGATATATCGGTGACCGCCTGAGTGGCTGTAGTTGCGCTGGTTAGCGGCAGTAAATTCAGGCCGAGCTGGACTATAATCGCCGCTTTTGTCAGTAGCAATTCGTTGTTTTGGTACGTTGTCATTTAGCCGTTATTCACCCCCCTGGTTCAGTGCTTCCACTTTGGGTGGGGCGCATCCTGTGCCTTTGCGCATTCCTTTGCTTAGTCGGTTCGCTTTACCTGTGGTTTTTGCTTTGCTGTCGTTGCTGCTCGGTGATGTTTGACCCAGATTATGCGTAACTGGCCATGGCAATGCGGACAACATTTTTGGCTCAGTTGCCGGCTGGGTGGCGGTGATAATCGCACTTTAAGCAACAACTGAATGCGCAATAAGGTGCGCCTGGCGTTGCCGTGTAAAAAACCATAGTCTCTTGTGCGCCGAAAGCCTCTGGGTAACACATGCTGCAGTACACGCCATAAAAAATCGACGGCAGGTTCAGTTATGCACTGGTATTGCTTAGTGGTGCTGTTTTTGTACCTGAAGGTGACCCTGCCTTGCTGATAAGACAAGATATTGTCCTCACTAATCACCCCGCGGTACAAGTAACGGGCCAGGTAAGTTAAGGCGCTGTTACCGCTACCGACATATTCACAATCGGCATTCCACTTTTGTGGGCATTGATATGGCAAGTGATAGCCAGCCTGTGTCAGTGCATGAATAAACTTAGCGCGAAACACCTTGGCTAAGTTGTCGGCTTTAAACAGGTATTTGCTGTTTTTTTCACGCCAGAGATTACGGCGTTTATTCAGGCTGCCTGCCGGCACAATAAGATGCACATGCGGGTGATAATCCAGATTACGGGCATGGGTGTGCAGCACGGCGGTTAAGCCGGCATGGCCTTGTAGCTTTTTATCGCGCATAAAGAAGGACTGTAAAGCGGCTACGGCACAATCAAACAGTGCCGGGTAAGCCCAGCGTTGGTGATGCCAGATAAAAGGGCGTAGTTGCCGGGGCAGCGTAAAGGTCACCAGATAATAATTAACCGGCAGCAGTTTTTGTTGTTGCCGGGCAAGCCAGTCACTGTTGGCGTTGTGCTGACACGCCGGGCAGAACCGGTCACCACAAGAGCAATAGTGCATCGTATCTAGCTGGCAGTCCTGACAATGGCTATGAACTTCACCGCACTGCGGGGTATGGCACGCGAGGATGTGCGCAATGGCGCGGTGGTGCACCGTCTGCATGCGAGCGCCATATTGCTGGATAAGCGCACTGTGCTGCTCGCGTAAAATGGCGGCTAAGCTACTCATCAGCAACCTCCGGTACATTGGCGTCTGCCCAGGTAATGTGCAGCAGACTTAGCATGTCATTAATCATCAGGGCACTGTTCTGCGTTACCTCCTCTGTCATTCTGGTGTAGCGGGCGGTGGTAATGGGGCTGGCATGGCCTAAATGTGTTTGAATGGCACGTAAGCTGATACCGCGCTGCAGCAAGTGGGTGGCGAACGAATGCCTTAAGGTATGCACATGCACGTTTTTGCTGATGCCACAGTGTTTCGCGACGATTTTAATGGTCTTCTGAACGCCGCCTTTATCCATCACCATCGGTTTACCCTCCCGCACATGCGGCGCTTTACCGCCGGGAAACAATAATGTGGGATGACGATGGGTAGCCCAATAGCGGCGCAGTGCGGCTAAGGTGGTTTGTGGCAAGGGCACAAAGCGGTCTTTTTTGCTTTTAGTAAAGCGCAGATGCACCCGCATCAGGTGGCTGTCGATATCAGCGATGGTTAAGTTCAGCGCTTCGCTTAAACGTAAACCTAAGCTGTAGGTGACCCAATAATAGGTTTGATAGCGCAGTTCACGGGGCGCATTGATAATGGCCGCCACCTCAGCAGGTGACAGTACATCTTGCAGCGTTTGCACCACAGGCGGTTTAACAATGGGTATCCAATCCCAGGGTTTATTCAGCACATGGCGGTAAAAAAACTGAATGGCGTTGCGGGCAATTTTAACCGCACTCCAGGATTTGGTCTCCACCAGTTTCAGAAAATAGCCTTTAAGCTCAGCAGCGGTAAGTGCATCAGGGCAGGCATCAAAAAATAGCGAAACCTGTCGCAGATAACGGCTATACATATCAACCGTTTTAGGACTTTTTCCTTGCAAGATTAATGCATTGAGATATTCTTGATACAAATTATTAAAGCGGTGTTGCTCGTTGGTATTCATGATAATACTCCTTACAGACCCTTCACCATTGAAGGGCGTAAGAAGTACAGCTGATGATCCACTCTGCCGCAGAGCGGCTTCGTTCAACAAGGCGCATCACTCGCGGCCTGCGGCCGCTGGGACGTCAAACGCTAACGCGTTTTTCCGCCCGTGTGCTTCGCGTTAGAGCTCTGGAGATAACTTTGGATACGCCTCGACCAGTTTGGTTAAAAGCAATGATAGTGTTAGTGGCGACAACCATTATGTTGAGTATTTTTGCTGCGACTGAATCCGGATTTCTTGTCATGTCGATTCGAGTACTTATTTTTACTATTGTCTTAGTTGGTTTGCTTTTAAATAGTCAAATAGCTCGATGGGCTTCTGTCATTCTATTTTTATTGGTTTCCTTAGGTGGAATTGGTAGTTTATGCATGAGTTTTGGCAATGAAAATCTTAGTATTGGGATATTGATATTTTTAGCGGTAACGGTCTTAATCGTATTGAGTATCTCGTCCGGCTTGGCATTCTCTCAATCTTCAAGAGCGTACTATCAAATGATTAAAGAGCACCGGAATGCAGAAAAGCTCTAACAAGCAAATTTTATCGCCAGCATAAATCGCTGGCTGCGACGTCAACCCGCTGCGCGGCTTTCCGCGCTAAATTTGGGCGTTAAGGCTAATTCTAAATTATTACTCTCAGAGGTTTTTATGGAATGGATGGTGGCTTATAAAACTAGTATTTTAGTCCTCGGACTTACTGGATTTACGTTTTATATCCAGTTGCTGGTTGCCGATATTGTCAGCATTAAACAAGGGCATGTACCAGGAACACAGGTCGAACAAAGTCATGATAATTTTTTGTTCCGTGCAAGTAGAGTGTTTGCCAATAGCAATGAAACCTTAGGAATTCTTGTTCTATTTATGTCATTCGCTATGTTATCTTCAGCAAACCCCTTTTGGGTCAATAGTTTTGCTGTGGTTTATTTGATCGGTCGTTGGGGGCATATGGCTTCTTACTATGCCAACCTCAAACTGTTGCGTAGCATTTCATTTGCCATTAGCACCATCTGTCTCCTTGGGATCTTCATTGTGGGGGCATTTTGCTGGTTTTAGAGCGCCCTAATAAACAAGGATAGGTCGCGCGCAGCCGCGACTTAATCCTGTTGTTGGACAAGCCCGGTGTTTGGATTTTCTGCTTATATATAGTAGATATATCGATGGCAGCCTGAGTGGCTTTGTTTGCGCTGGCTAGCGGCAGTAAATTCGGGGCGAGTTAGGCCATGATCGCTTGTAAGCCACATTAGCCGGTTAAGCGAAGCATTAAAGCATAAGCGTTATCGTGCGAATGACATAAAGCGGGTATTTATCCCCAAGGCGAATGGCAAACAACGCCCACTGGGCTTGCCTACGGTAGATGATAAGCTGGTGCAACAAGGCGTAAGCCAGATATTACAACATATCTGGGAAGCGGACTTTATGCCCAACAGTTATGGCTACCGGCCAAAATGAAAGCGCCCATCAGGCGGTAGAAAGCACGGTGCTTAATCTCCAGTACCGAGGGTATGGTTATATTGTTGAAGCCGATATCAAAGGCTTCTTCAACAACTTAGGCCACGACTGGCTGATACGAATGCTCAAGCAACGTATTGATGATAACGCCATCCTGAATGTGATTAGCCAGTGGCTGAAAGCCCGGATAAAATCACCGGAAGGGCAGTTCGAACGCCCGCAAAGTGGCACGCCGCAAGGTGGCATTATCAGCCCCGTGCTGGCGAATATCTACCTGCATTACGCATTAGATTTATGGTTTGAAAAGCAAGTAAAACCGAGGATGCGTGGCAGGGCGATGTTAATTCGTTATGCTGATGACTTTGTGTGTGCGTTTCAATACGCCAATGATGCTGAGCGCTTTTACAAGGTACTGCCAAAACGGCTGAAGAAATTTAACTTAGAGGTGGCAGAAGATAAAACCTCACTGCTGCGCTTTAGTCGGTTTCATCCCAGCCGTAAACGGCAATTTGTGTTTCTGGGTTTTGCCTTTTACTGGGCAAAAGATGCACAGGGCAGACCTCGCTTAAGACGACGTACCGCAGCAGAAAAGTTACGGTCGAGCCTAAACGAGTTCTACCAGTACATCAAAGCCAAGCGTTCAATAAAACTGAACCTGTGGCTACCGCAACTCAAACGCAAATTGCTGGGGTATCGAAATTACTTTGGGCTACCAGACAACAGCCGAAGCTTAGATAGACTATACAGCTATGTACTACAGAGCTTATTCAAGTGGCTCAATAGGCGAATTATCCAGGTTGACTGGTATTAAGTGCGTGTTTTACACGAGTGAATATATAACTGAAGAGCCGGATGCGGTAATTCCGCACGTCCGGATCTGTGTGGGGGCGGCTCAGTAATGGGGCGTTCGACCACGATTGCCGGCTGAAAGATTATCTGCACTCTCAGGAATAACAACAGGGAAAGCAAATGTCAGTATTTTTTAAATTTCGATTAGTTATTTTAGCTTGCCTAAGCCTTGCCCTTTCGGCATGTATTACTTGGCCAGGACATCGCCATACTGTAGATGAAGAAAACTTCTATTTACATATCACGGCCCCTTCTCGTGTTATAAAAGAAAAAATTCGATTTAACGCAGAAGAAACAGAACTATTATTTTTACCCGAAAATACTCAGATCGAGTTAGTTGTTGCAGATAACATCGGAAAACATCAGCTCACGATAAAAGAACGCCAAGGTTCTATTGTTTATCACTACAGGTTAAATGGGCGTAAAACGACATTTGGAGCCAAAGAGAAAGAGTGGTTTGCGTCACAAGTCCCTTTAATCATTAAAAAATCTAAATATTAAGATGGTCCGAGTCAGGCATAACAAACGCCGGCACAACGCGCCTTCGGCCGCTGGAATAATTTACTTAAAAAGTATTATCGTCAGCAAAACGTTCTCGCCTTTGCGGTATTGCAGCCCCTGCAGTGCAGGGGCTTGTTTCAGTGCTAACTTATCGCCAATATCATCGACTGTGCTGCATCAATATAAGCATTTACATCATCGCCAGAGCCTTTTACTTTCAGTCGATGGGCATAGGCCAGCCGGGCACTCATCACAAACCAGAACAGCGCGCTCAGAAAACCCACAATGCGCCACATTTTCGATTTTGCCCACTTCAAAGCAAACGTAATAGAAAGTACATAAAGTACGAAACCAGCGAGTTTTGAAGACGCCCAACCATTAACGAACGGATACAACTGCAGTGGATTGACACTTATCAGATAGATAGCCGTGGCAATAAACAGCGTATATAAAATATGCGGGCCAATTTTCAGTAATTTGCTATTAACCTTGTCAGAGCCTTTAATGGTTAAGGCAAAGTTGATTAAAAAGAACACCAGTGTTAGTGCAATTAAGGTTAAGTGGGTATGCTTTATTATCATGTACATCGTGTATTTCCCCAAGATTATATTTTTGCCGGTCAATATAGCGTTTTTTACCCGGGATGACGATGCTGATGTGGTAAACATTTCGCACCACCTACCTGAGCTTTTTAACGCGTTACGATTGCAAAAATGGCACAATCTGTTTAGATTGAATAGCAACACAAGCGGAACAACAGGAAGTCAAAATGAAAAAGTGGGTCAGCGCCGTTATCGCCTCTGCCGTATTGTCTGGTACAGCAATTGCCAATACACAAGACTATAAACTGGTAACAGTGGCCGGTTATCTTAATTTCTATTTGCTGAATTTAAATGCCTGTGAGGACTTTCATCCATCAGTGCGTGCTGCTGCTTATGACGCAGAAAAACATTTGTACCCGCATCTGGATAAGTTGTCAGCAAAGTTAGGCGATCATCCGGACAACCAGAAAATGGTAGCCGATATTGTAATGAAGCGCCGCAATATGCTGAATGCGCAGATTGCTGAGGGTGATTTTACTATTGAGCACTGTCAGGCGATTGTAAAAATTCTGAACGAAGATGGCCTGGATAAAACCTTACTTAGCGCGCTTAATTAAGACGCCTAAGTTAGATAGTATCGTTACAAACCGCTGGCTATATGCCGGCGGTTTGTTTTTCTGCGGCAGATAAATTCTGTTACACTAAGCGCGTTTTGGTGCGGCTTGCGCCGCTGAAAAGGGAAGCAGGTGAGATGCCTGCACTGTACCCGCAACTGTAATAAGTGCTGCAATCAAAAACCACTGGCCAGCGCCGGGAAGGAGATTGTGGGTTATCACTTTGAGTCAGGAGACCTGCCATACACCCATTTATGCACCGCTGTGCGGGAGTTCACAGCAGCGTCTGCACCGTTTGTTGGCGGGGCTGGCTGCTGCTTTTGTCAGGAGTGAGTTTTGCTGAAACTGTCTGCAGTATCTTTGCAGTTGTCGGATAAAGCCGTGTTGCAGGATATTAATTTTGCGCTTCGCGATGGCGAGTTTATCGGCATTATCGGCCCTAACGGCGCTGGCAAAACCAGCCTGTTGCGTGTTATTCAGCGTGCGCTGCAGCCATCTGCAGGCCAGATCCATCTGCACCACAAGCCACTGGAGCATTACCATGCTACTGAACTGGCTCGCACTGTGGCGGTAGTTAATCAAACTGCTTTGCCGTTGTTTGCGCTAACCGTAGAGCAAGTTGCCAGTATGGGCTTGTTGCCGCATAAAAGCTGGTTTGAGCAAAACACCAGCCATGACAGTGCTATTGTCGCGCGTGCGCTTGGCAAAGTTGGTCTGGCAGACAAAGCCCGGCAACTGGTGGATACCTTATCTGGCGGTGAGCTACAGCGATTATTTATTGCCAGAGCACTGGTGCAGAGGCCACGGTTATTACTGTTAGATGAGCCAACTAATCATCTTGACGTTAAATATCAGCATCAGGTGCTGCAACTGGTGCGCGAGCTGCCGGTAGCAACACTGGCCTGTTTACATGATTTAAACTTAGCGGCGTTGTATTGCGATAAGTTATTGTTACTGCATCAGGGCGCTCAGGTGATATTTGGCACACCACAGCAGGTGTTACAGCATGATATTTTGCAACGCGTGTTTGACTTGCCCTGCCAGATTAATCAGCAACATGGCCGGCTGCAGGTCAGCTTTATACCACCGGCATTTAGTCATCCGGTAGCACTGTTATGAGTAAGCGTTATTATAGCCAGGCGATGTTTGGCGGCATTATAGTGCTGCTGGGCAGCTTGTTTATCAGCTTATTGCTTGGCAGCGCAGCAATAGATGCCGGGCAATTGTGGCGTGTACTGACATTTGCCAACGCTGTGCCTGGCCTTAACGATACGATTATCTGGCAAATACGCTTACCACGGTTGCTCTGTGCCATGCTGGTAGGCGCCGGTTTGGCTATTTGCGGTGCAATTTTACAAAATGTCAGCCGCAACCCGTTGGCAGATCCTTACCTGTTTGGCCTGATGGCCGGAGCTGGCCTGGGCGCTACGCTGGTAAGTGTGGTGTTACCGGTTGGCCAGTTTAGCCTGGCAGCTGGCGCCTTTGTGGGGGCGTTGTTTGCTGTATTGCTGGTGTTTGCTGCCTGCAGTGGTAAGCGCTGGCAAAAAATGGAAATTACCTTGCTGGCAGGGGTGGCGGTGTCTTTTATGCTCAGTGCCATTAGCAGTTTTATTCTTTATTTCGCCGAGCCTTTTGCCGCCAACCGCATTATGTTTTGGCTAATGGGCAGTTTAAGCCGCAACGATTGGTACAGTGTGTGGTTATTGCTGCCTGCGGTGGTGCTGGTACTGTTGCTGGCACTGGCGTTGCGTCGTCAGTTAGATGCGTTATTGCTTGGTGATGACAGCGCCCGAACTTTGGGAGTTAACACCGTGGCGATACGGTTAATATTGTTGCTCGCCACCGCGCTGCTTACTGCGATTATTGTGTCGCAATGTGGCGGTATTGCTTTTGTGGGGCTGATGATCCCACATATAGTGCGGCAGTTATTTGGTGTTACAGCAGTACCATTGTTACTGGGCAGCGTGCTTACAGGGGCAATATTTTTGATTTGGGTAGATAATCTGGCCCGAACGGTGCTGCCACAGCAAGAGATCCCGCTTGGGGTTATTACCTCTTTGCTTGGCAGTGTGTTTTTTTTACTGATGATGCGAAGCCGGGGACATTGACACAGCCTATGACTGATGAATTACAGAAACAACAACGACATAAAAGCCGGCAGCAGCGGCTAAAAACAGAAGTGGATAAAGCCATAGCTGCCGCCACCGATGAACGTGGATTACTATTGGTTATTACCGGCAATGGCAAGGGCAAGTCAACCTCTGGCTTTGGTACCGTAGCGCGTTTTGTTGGCCATGGTATGCGCGCCGCTGTGGCACAATTTATAAAAGGTAGCTGGGACTGCGGTGAGCGTAACTTGTTGCAGCAGCACGGTGTGACGTTTGCCGTAATGGCAACCGGTTTTACCTGGGATACGCAAGACAAAGCTGCAGATATGGCGGCTGCTGAGCAAGTGTGGCTGCAAGCTGAGCGGTATTTAGCTGATGCCGCTATCGATGTGGTGTTACTGGACGAGCTTACCTATATGCTTAGTTATCATTATATTGAACTGGAACGGGTAGAGCGGGCGTTAATTAACCGGCCGACGCAACAGCACGTGATAATCACCGGCCGGGCCTGCCACCGTCGTATCATTGAGTTGGCTGACACAGTAAGTGAAGTGCAAAATGTGAAGCATGCCTTCGACAGCGGTATTAAAGCGCAGCGGGGACTGGATTGGTGAGATTGTTGCTGCCGTTGTTCTTATTGTGTTTCGGTGCAGATTGTTTGGCCGTGACCGAGCCAAAAGTACCGCAGCGGATTGTCGCGCTGGCCCCACACATTACTGAAATGCTCTATGCTGTCGGTGCCGGGCAGCAGGTGATTGCGGTGAGTGATTTTAGTGATTATCCGGCTCAAGCGCAGGTATTACCACGGGTAGCAAATTTTGCCGGGGTAAATGTTGAGGCAATACTGGCGCTGCAGCCGGACCTGATTATTGCCTGGCGCAGTGGTACACCGGTTGCCGATGTAAACCGGCTGAAGCAGTTGGGGCTGCGGGTGGCTTTTTCTGATCCTGTTACGCTAAACGATATCAGTACCGAGCTGCGAATGCTGGGTGAGCTTAGTGGTCACCCACAGCAAGGGGCAAAGCAGTCTGCTGACTTTGCTGCTGCTTTGCTGCAACTTAGCCAGCAATATCAATATAAAAAACCTGTTAAGGTATTTTTTGCTATGGGAGTAGCACCACTAAGTACTGTGGCAAACCGCGCCTGGCCGCAACAAATGTTGCAACTGTGTCAGGCAGACAATTCCTTTGCTACCGTAAAAGGTGATTATCCGCAGGTAGGAATAGAGCAGGTACTGCAAGCGCAGCCTGAGGTGATTATTCAGGCCAGCCGTGCAGGTGCCGCGGCGGATTTTAGCTACTGGCATCGTTACACCAGCTTACCGGCTGTAAAGCAGCAGCAGTTTATCACGCTGAATGCCGACCATTTGTACCGCACCACACGACGCACCCTGCTGGGTATTAGCCAGCTGTGCCAGGCACTGGATGCGTATCGCTGATGCGTATTGTTTAACTGTTAATGCTGCTCATTAGCTCATTTGCCCGGCGCATTAAGCGCTCAGCTGTGCGTACCTGATTAGATTGCAACAATTCTGCCGACATGCTGAGGTATTTATCCGCCAGTTGGCGCCGTATAGCAACATGCAGCGAGAAATTGGCGGGCACCAGATTATTAAACTGTTGTAGCTTGTCATAGACCAGATCTACCTCAATTGCTTTGCTGCTGGCGGCTAGTTGTTGCTGTAATAAATTAAAGCTGTGTTGATAAAATAATTCTGCTGCCTGATACGGAAACTGCACATTGCTTCCCTGCTCAACTGCCAAGCGGTAAGCAGCCATATCATCTACCGCCTGCGCAAGTACCATGCCTTGTTTTACCAATGTTTGTGTATCGCTATGGCCGGTAAATAATTGTTTACCGATTGCAATAAGTCGTTGCAATGCTGCAGCATCATTTTCTGCTACCGCTTGCTGATAGGCGTTTATATAGGCTTCGGCCTCCGCGTCTTCCGGTCGCACGGTGTAGCTACTGTCGATGCGGTTTAATTCAGCCAGAATTTTATAGGGATCTGACCCCTGAGCCTGGCGCTGATATTGTTGCTCCAGCAACAGTTGGCGCATTTGACTGCGAAGTACGTCAATCGCAGTTTGTTTACTGCGCGAAATGCTGCTGCCAATTTGTGCCAGTATGTGTGAGTCTGGGTAAAGGGTTGATGCTTGTGCCAATAGCTGCTCAATTTGCGGATAATTTGGATAACTAAAGCTACGGTCGCTGATTAGGGTATCAATCTGCTGTTCAAAATGGCTAAGCACGGCAGTTTGTTGATTACGCAGCAGTGCCTGGCGTAACCAGGTTGGGGTATCAGGATTATCAAGTTGCTGCAAAAGTTGTGCAGCACTGGCAGCGCTGAGCTGCTGAAACAACTGCTGCTGTTGCTCTGCCTGGCTTGCTTTATCGCTAAGTAATGCCAGCTGTTGCTGCTGGCCGCCGTGGTATTGTGACACCCCAAATGCCAGAGCAAGCACAGCCGCGCTGATGCCTGCGGGTAACCACAGATTAAACTGTAAACGGTGCATCAGCTGTGCCAGGCTGATGTTGCGTTGTTCTGGTAAAAATTGCAGCGCTTTTTTCAATGCCTGCCATTGCAGCAGATTTACGTGCGCCGGCTTTAGCGCTCGCTTTTGTTGCTGCAGTGCCTGATCGGCAGGCAGACGCTCATACGGGTGCTTGCTGCTCAGTAACTCGTAGCACAGGCAGGCAAATGAAAACACATCATCGCTGACACTTGGGGTTTTACCGGCAAGCAACTGTGGGCTGGCATAAGCCGGTGTGTAGCCGCTAAGCGGCGTGCTGTGGTTGTGTTGCTCGGCGGCATAAATGTCATGATTTAGCTGCAATTGTTGCGATACGCCAAAATCCAGTACTTTAACGATGCCAGAGCGGTTAACCATGATATTGGCTGGTTTTAAATCGGCATGGACAATGCCAATCTGGTGTGCAAAACGGAGGGCGTCGGCAATTTGCTTTAGCAGCTTTATAGCAGATTTGAGCGGTAAACCTTTGGGTTTATACCGTTTAATAACCTGTTCCAGACTTTCACCGTCAAGAAACTCCATCACGATAAAATAGTGCTGCTGATCGCGGTCAACATCAAACACCCGCACTATATTCGGATGCGACAGCTGCTGGGTTTTATGAGCTTCTTGCAACAGTAACTGTAACGCTTCAGGCTGATTTACAAATTGCGGCTGCAGTACTTTAATGGCGACCGTGCACTCGCTAACACCCGCTTGTTGTAAAAAAAGATCGGTGGCGCGGTAAATATCGCTCATGCCACCAGAGCCTATTTTATCTTCCAGTACATAGCGCTCTTTAATGACTTGTCCGGTTTGCAATGTGCTGGCAGCGGTTGAGGCTGCAGTGCCAGATGGAGAAATTTTTACCGCATAGCGCGTTTTGTCGGCATCTGCACCGGCATTTTGTTTGGTATCTACACTGGTGTGTTCCAATGTTGTCATGTGTTACTCCTTGTCACGGCGCCCAGCTGTTGTTGCAATTTCTGTCATTAACAGATTACAAATTTGCGCAATTATTTCACACTGACGCTAAGTTGTCACTGTGTTATCTTGCCTTCGTGTTAACGCTTCAGCTATTGACGTTACAATAAATTTAACTTAACCTTTCGCGCTGATTAAAGGTAAATAAAATGTGCTAAACGGTTAACCTTTGGTGGTGTGCGTGGCGGGAGTATCAGGTGAGGCAAACGGATATGTTACTTGAATTGTCAGTACTGAGTTATCACAGGTTGTCACCAAGACAGGTTGCAGTGAAGAGGTTTGACAGCAGCGGAGGTTCACTTGGCCGCTCAGAGCAATCCGATTGGTACTTGCCGGATCCTGAGCGGGTGGTATCAAGTGTTCATGCAGTAATTAGCTTCAACGCAGGCAGTTACAGTATTGTGGATAAGTCTACCAATGGTCTTTTTGTTAACCGTTCGGTTGAGGCCTTGGGGGCAGGCAACAGCCACCTGCTGCAGCATGGTGATATTCTTTGTCTGGGCGATTATGAAATTCAGGTTGCCCTGGTGGACGCTGCACCCGTTAAGGCTGAGCAGTCTGCAGCAGTTGAAGCGGATAGCTATAGCCGTGCTGCCCGCCACAGAGCCAATACCCCAGCGAAGGAGACGCCAGGTTTACTTATTGATGATCTGATGGCACCGCTACTGAACGGCCGTAATCACAGCGTTATGCCAGGCACCCGGCATGATGCCGAAACAGCGGGCACTGGCGCCGCACAAACACAACGCGTTGATATGGATCAGCATTTTACTGCGCCAACCGCGATGATCCCGGATGATTGGGACAATAGCTGGCTGGTAGATGAGCCGCAACCGCATGTTGGAAACACAACGGAGCAGCAGGCGGAATTACCGCTTACCCGCGTCAAAGCCGTCAGTCGCACTAACACGGTTGATGATAGTTGCATGCAGGCGTTTTTACGTGGTTTGGCTGTGGCAGATGTGGATGCGCAATCGCTTGGCTCGGTTATCTGGTGGGAACAATTAGGCCTGGCATTTGCGCAGTCGCTGCAGGGGGTGCTTAGTGTTATGCGTGAGCGCTCGCAAGTGAAAAACCGTTTTCGTGTGAATCAAACCACCTTTCAGCAACGTGAAAACAACCCGCTAAAATTCTCAGCCAATATAGACGATGCGTTTTACAACTTATTTAACCGCCCTGGCAGTAGCTTTATGCCAGCGAAACAAGCTATTGCCGAAGCTTTTGATGATATCAGCCAGCACGAAGCGGCTATTATTGCCGGCGCACATGGTGCTATGGCCGGCATGTTGGCTCAGCTGGCACCGGAAAAGCTGGAAGCGTCTGATATTGGTGGCAGCTTTGTTGACAAACTTAACCCGGCACAGCGCCAGGCACGATGCTGGGCAAGATACAAGATGTTGCATCAGGAACTGTTAGAAGAGGTGCAGCGCAAAGAGCACAGTGGCGTGAATGATGATTTTATCGCCGCCTACGAAGCGTATTTACGCCGCGAGGTTTAGACCTTGTATTGACACACTTTACACCGAGACATCATGGAGTGGTAACAATGAAACTGGTAAAAATGTGGTTGTTCGTTTGGTTAACTGCGCTGACTCTGGCTGGATGTCAGGCGGTGTATGCTACTTTTCCGCCCACGACTACGCTGCACTTTCGCGTAGCTGCAGATATCAATCCGGATTTTGATAACAGACCATCGCCGGTTATTGTTCGGGTTTACGAGCTGGCATCAAAAACGGTGTTAGAAAATCAGGATTTTTTTGCCCTGTATGATAGCCCTGAAACGGTGTTACGCACAGATTTACTAAAAAAAGATGAACTGGTTTTTGAACCCGGCCAGCGCAGTGAATACAAAATGGCCTTGCAGCCAGCCACTAAAGCGGTTGCCGTGGTGGCCGCATACCGTGATATCGAGGGCGCCAGATGGCGTGCTGTGGTAGATGTGAAACCCACAGGTTATGACGACTTTTACGTTTATGTTGACAAGCTGGCGGTATATATCCGCGAGCATGATGTTGAACGCAAATAAATGTTAACAGATACAGGGAGTCGTTATGAGTGACTATAGCCGCATTGCCTGGACTGAAGGGCTGTTTTTAAGGCCGCAACACTTTCAGCAGCAAGAGCGCTACTTTGAATACAGCCGACAGCAGCAATTCGCTATGCAATTACCCTATGGGTTTGGTGTGCGACGGCTGAGCATTGATCATCAATGTCTTAAATTTGGCCAGTTTGGTTTAACTCAACTTGACGCCATACTTAGCGATGGCACTGTATTGCGCTTACCCGAGGTAGAAGCATTACCCGAGCCGGTACAGATAGATAAAAGTTGCCGCGACCAACAAATTTACCTGTGCCTGGCCCTGGATAAAAGCCGCAGCCAGAATATCAGTAGTGCTGAGCAAAATCATATCAGCCGTTTTTGTTTTGCTGAACACGGCGTAGCCGACAACAGTTTGTCAGAAGAGGCTACTGAGTTGTTACAGCTGGCAAAGTTACGTTTGTTGTTTAAGCTGGAGTCGGAAGACAGAGGTGGTTTTGTCTGCTTGCCGCTGGCACGTATTAAAGAAGTCAGCGAGCAAGGTGAAGTGCAGCTGGTTAAAAAGTATATTCCGCCGCTGCTGGATATTGCTCAGGATAGCGAGTTAAAAGCCTTTGTCGCCGAAGCTTTAGGTATGCTTTGTCAGCGCGCTGAAGCGTTAGCCGACAGATTAGGCAAAGGGCAGGGCACGGCAAACTCCATTGCAGATTTTTTAATGCTACAAGTGCTTAACCGCTATGAACCGCTGTTACACCACCTGAAAACCGGCGTATTGGAGCATCCATTGGCGCTATATCGGCTAATGGTGTCAATGTTGGGAGAGTTGGCAACCTTTACTGCCAGGCAGAAGCGGCCACCTCAGTTTCCGCGGTATCAACATGATGACTTAACCACGGTGTTTGGCAACCTCGGCGTTATTATGAACCAGACGCTCAGTGTGGTATTGGAGCAAACCGCGCAAGCCTTGCCACTGGAGCAGGCTAAGTTTGGTATTTTAGTCTCACCACTGACCGATAAAACACTGCTGGAGTACGCTCAATTTGTGCTTGCCGTATCCGCTGATTTACCTGCAGATGATATTCGCAAACACTTACCCGCACGACTAAAAATAGGCCCTGTAGAGCACATTCGTGAACTGGTAAATAATCAGTTGCCCGGTATTGCTGTTACCGGCTTACCCGTGGCTCCGCGTCAGGTACCCTACCATGCCGGTTATCATTATTTTCAGCTGGACAAAGGCAGCATTTACTGGGAGCGGCTGGCAAACAGCGGCGGTCTGGCGCTGCATTTGTCAGGCAATTATCCCGGATTAAAACTGGAGCTATGGGCGATTAAAGCTTAAGCGCAGCCTGACAAACATGGATGACAACATATGTCTGATAAAACGGTAATGAAACCCCGCCCAGGTGGCAAGGGCTTGGTTAAACCCGCTGCAGTAGCGGCGGTTGCCACTGTTGATGACGATAATGATAAAACCCGCTTTTCTGCTAATGTGCGCAGCACTGAGCAGCGTGAGCGTTTGCAGGTACTATCGGTAAGTGACAATGTACTGATTGATGAAGCGGGGGCGCTGTTTTCGTTGGTGTCTCCCATTCGTAGTACGCAACAACATGCCGATGTCGTCACATTGAAAACCCAGTGTACCCAGCTGATTAATCAATACGAGCAGCAGTTACGCCACAAAGGCATTGCCAGTGAGCTGATTGAAAACGCGCGCTATTGTATGTGTGCATTTATTGACGAAACGGTGCTTAACACCAGTTGGGGCGGCAACAGTGACTGGGCGGCAGAAAGCCTGCTATCGACGTTTCACAACGAAACCTTTGGTGGTGAGTATTTTTTTACCTTACTCGATGCAGCTATTGCCGAGCCGAAAACACATCTGCCGCTGTTGGAGTTGCAATATTTGTGCTTGTCGTTTGGTTTTGTTGGCAAGATGCGGGTGGAAGAACGTGGTTACGAAAAACTCGAGCAGTGTCGGGAGCGTGCGTTTAAAGCCATCCGCTCAGTGCGGGGGGAGCCGGCACGCGAGTTATCACCCGGTTGGCGCAGCCAGGTAGTGGCGGCGAATCAGCTTACCGATGAGTTTCCTCTTTGGGTCATGGCCTCGGTGGTCGCAGCTGCCTTATTAGGCTGCTATATGTACCTGAATTACCAAATTAATCAGTATTCCAATGATGTACACCGGCAACTAAATAATTTGGTTAGCTGGCAACAAGACAACACCAGCCAACCGGCTTCGGCTAAAGCACACCAGGATGCCATTCGGTTGCAGCAACTGCTGCAAACTGAAATGCGGCGTGAATTGTTGCAAGTAATTGAATTGCCAGACCGGGTGCGTATTCGCGTAGGCCTGGATCAGTTATTCAGCCCAGGCAGTACTGGCATCAATGAAGGCTTTATGCCGGTAGCGACAAAAATAGCCCGCGCGCTGGAAGGTACTGAGGGGCGAGTCCTGGTCAGTGGCTATACCGATGATGTGCCGATATTTACCAGCAAATACCCGTCAAACTGGCATTTATCTCTGGCGCGAGCCAACGCTATGGCCGATGCGCTGGCGTCCGGCGCTGACCTTCGTGGTCGCTTGTGGCCTGAAGGGCATGGCGATGCCAACCCAATAGCGCCAAATGACAGCGCAGCGAACCGTGCACTGAATCGTCGCGTTGAAATTGACTTGCTGCAGTAACGCAGAGTAGGAAACTGTTATGAAATTTAAAGCCATACTGCAATCTGTATTGCGGCTAGTAAAATCCAGTGTATTTATTACTGTTTTGGGCTTGCTGGCGTTGGCGTTGCTGATCTGGTTTGGTGGCCCGTTGCTGGCCATCGCCGGCTATGAACCCTTGGCCAGCAGCACTGCGCGCCTGGTAACATTGTTGCTCATTACACTGGTTTGGGGCGCAGTGCACTATATTAAAGGACTACAGGAAAGCCGTTCAAACCGTGATGCAGTCAATACCTTACTGCATGGTGATGAAAACCAGCATCAGGATGAGTTAGCCAAGCGTGATATTGAAGTGCTGCGTGAACGCATGCAAAAAGCACTGGATATTTTAAAGCATGCCCGCTTTGGCAAGGCTCGAGATATTTATCAATTGCCCTGGTACATGTTAATTGGCCCGCCGGGTTCAGGTAAAACGACTGCGTTGCATAATTCTGGTCTGGAATTTCCATTAAAAGAACATATGGGCACAGATGCGATTGCCGGTGTTGGTGGCACGCGCCACTGTGACTGGTGGTTTACTAATCAGGCTGTGTTAATAGACACTGCCGGGCGTTACACCACACAAGACAGCCATGCTGCGCAGGATTCTACCGCCTGGCAGGGTTTTTTGGGCTTACTCAGAAAAAACCGGCCTCGCAGGCCCATTAATGGCGTGATTGTGTTTGTTAGTCTGGCAGACCTGTTAAATCAAACTAAGACCGAGCGCAACCTGCATGCCCGTGCAATTAAGCAGCGGGTGCAGGAGTTGCAAAACCAGCTGGGCATGACATTCCCGGTTTATGTGATGTTTACCAAAGCAGATTTAATTGCCGGTTTTACCGAGTTTTTCGATAACCTCAGTGAAGAAGAGCGTGAACAGGTGTGGGGCATGACGTTTGATGCCGCGCATGAAGACAGCGAAAAAGGCGCGGTGGCTCAGTTCAATAAAGAGTTTCATGCCATTATTAACCGGCTGACTCAGCGCTTATACTCGCGTTTACAATATGAGCACGATCAGGAAAACCGGGCGGCCATTTATGAGTTTCCGCGCCAGTTGCGGTTATTACAAAATGCCGCAGATGATTTTCTAAAAGAAATTTTTGCGCCGAACCCATTTGAAAAAGCCACCATGTTGCGCGGTGTCTATATTGCCAGTGCCACACAGGAGGGCGTGCCGATCGATCGGGTTATGTCACAACTGGGCAATAATTTTGGCCTGGCTGAGCCGCCACTACGTCGTCAAACCGGCGAGGGTAAAGGCTATTTTATTAAACGCTTCTTTGAAGAAATAGTGATACCTGAACGTGAACTCGCATCGGTTAATTTACAGCATAAGAACCGGCATCGTTTGATCCGCAGAGGCGTTATGCTGGCCACTGTCTGCTCTGCTGCAGCGCTGGTGGTATTATGGGCTGGCAGTTACCGCTGGAATACCGCACTGGTTGATGAAGTGAGTGCAGCGATAAACACATACCAGAACTTAGCGGGGCATAAAACAGTAACTGATGATGTCGTGGCACTAAATGAGCGTCTAAATTTGTTGCGCGACCTGCCTGCAGGTTTCGCGGGGGTGTTGCCGACCGACGGCCCTAAGAACTTGGGATTGTATCAGGGAGATAAGCTGGGGCAAGCGGCGAAAACCGCATACCAGCATGGTTTGTATCACAGTTTTGTACCTTACTTGTTGCAAAGCCTGACAGAGGAAATGCAGTTAAACGCGGAACATCGGGATTATTTGTACGAAACGCTGAAAACTTACCTGATGTTGTTTCAGCCCGAACGCTTTGATGCCGCACAGGTAACGACATGGTTTGCGCTGTATACCGAACGTCGCTATGGCGGCGATGTCAGCTTGCCGCTGCGGTTATCATTGCAGAATCATTTACAGGCTTTGTTGCAAAGTGGCATTAAAGGCGCCGAGTATCAGCCAGATGCCGTAGTTGCTGCACGTGAGCTGTTATTGACGGTACCATTGGCTGAGCGGGCTTATCAGCGTATCCGCACTGAACTTATCAAAAGCCATATTCCGGATTTTCGCCTGCTGGATGTGCTTGGCACCGACAGTATTAAAATAGTGCGGCGTAAATCAGGTGTACCGCTGCAACAGGGTATTGCTGGCTTGTATACCTACAAGGGTTTTCATGGCCTGTTTAATGTAGAGAAGCGGCGCATTATCCGCAGCCTGATGGAAGACAGCTGGGTATATGGTGATCTGGCTGGCGGCGATAATGGCAGCGGTGATGTTAGCCTGTCGGAGCAGGTAAGCGAGAAATACTTACGTGACTATGCCTACCAGTGGCAGCAACTGCTTGATGATATTGCTATAAGTCCGGTAGATGATGTTGAACAAGGCGTTTTTGTAACCCGTGTATTGTCCGGGCCAGAGCAACCAATCCAAAGTATTATCCGGGCTGTACAGCAAAATGTGCGTCTGACCAGCATGCCACAGTCAGCTGAGCTTGATATGGCTGCTGACGTCGCTGGCAAGGTAGCGCAGACGCAGTTCTCCGGCCAGAAAAGCCGGCTTGACCGCCTGTTACCTGACGATATGTCAGCCTTGCAACAGCAGTTGCCAGGCAAAGCCGTGGAGCTGGCATTTACTGAGATACTTAGTATTAGCGATGCGCAACTCGATCAAATTGGCCAAACTAGCAGGATGTACTATGAATATCTGGAACGGCTGTACGCACCCGGCGGAATGGCACGCCAGGCTTATGTTAATCAGTTGAACGGCGAAGGTGGCAAAGAGCTTGGCTTGGCGCTGCGCAGGTTGCAAAGCGAGATCCCCGCACCGTTTGCCGACTGGTTGGGTGACGTTTCTGCTGACACCGGTAAACTGTTTGCCAAAGGTAGCCGGCAACATATTAACGAAGCCTGGCAGGGCACGGTGCTGGCCGAGTATCGCAAAGCTATTGCCGGGCGTTACCCTCTTAACCGGCGCAGCAAAAATGATATTAAACTGCGCGACTTTGAGCGGTTTTTTGGTTACGGCGGCACCCTGGACAGCTTCTTTAAAGACTATCTGCAGCCCTTTGTTAATACCAGCCGGGCCAATTGGAGTTTTAAACAGGACATTGGTTTAGATCACAGCATATTGACGACATTTCAGGCTGCCCGGCAGATCCGTTCTGCGTTTTTTGAAGAGGGCAGCCAACGCTTAAAAGTGGGCTTTAGCTTGCGACCGGTGTATCTGGATCGGCATATCACTCATGTTCTGCTGGAGTTGGATGGCCAGGAGTTGTCATACCGGCATGGCCCGACGCGCTCAAGACAATTTTTCTGGCCCGGTGACCGCAATAAGTTACAAACCCGCCTGGTGTTTACACCCGCTAATTCGGGCTTGCCGTCTAACACCAGTCAAGATGGCGAATGGTCCTGGTTTCGTTTTCTCGACGGCCTTACCGAAGCCAGACCGCAAACCCGGACTGATAAAATTTTGCATCTGGCGGTACAGGGCAACCATGCGCGGGTTGAGCTCATTCCCGATACCGTTGATAACCCGTTTTGGAGCAATGCATTAGAGAGGTTCAATTGTCCAGCCAGCCTGTAACTGAAGTAGGATTATGCGGCAAGATCCCCAGCCGCGGAGATTTCTTAGCCAACGGTTTAGCCGCAGACTTTGTCGATAGCTGGAACGAGTGGTTACAAGCTGTAATGGCGGTAAGTCGCGAGCAGCTTGGCAGCGACTGGCTTGATACCTATTTGACCAGCCCGGTGTGGCACTTTGCATTGTCGGCAGGCATTTGTGGTAAGGATGCAATGATAGGCTGTCTGATGCCAAGCGTAGATCAGGTGGGCCGGCATTTCCCGTTTACCCTGGCGCGCAAGCTTAATACTACGCCGGTGCATGCCCGTCAGAGCACGCAATGGAGTGACGTGATGCAACAACAGATTTTGCAAACGTTAGATGATGATTTTGTTTTGCAGCCCTGGCTGGCGCAATTAAACACTATTGATTGGCATTGGCCTGCCGGGCTGCAGGTGACGGCGCCACAACTTGCCGGTAGTCAAAGCCGGCCAGCCTGGGTGCTGAGTACTGACATGCAACCAGACACTAATAGTTTATTGCACCATAGCTACCGGCAATTATTTGGCCGCTATTGTTTGTGGTGGACAGAGGGCTCTGAATTGGTCCCTGCTTGTACCCTGGTTAGCAGCGGTCTGCCACAGGTCAGTCAGTATGCCGCAATGTTAAGTGGAGACTGGCAACGCTGGGGCTGGGTTAATGCCGATATTCAAACCGCCGGAGCGGCCTGATGACTAAGCATTTGATCTCTGATGCACAGAGCCACAAAGGTCTGGTGCGTAAACTTAACGAAGATGCTTGCCTGGACATGGCCGACAGTGGTGTCTGGGTAGTGGCAGACGGCATGGGCGGCCATGCAGCCGGTGATATTGCCAGCCAGTTGGTGGTGGATACTATTCGCGTTGCTGTGCAACGCTGCGTTGAGCCGTCAGTTCAACTACTCAGTAATGCGCTACATCAGGCTAATGCAGAGTTGTATCGTTACAGCGAGCAGCATTTGTCCGGTAATACGGCCGGTTCAACGGCAGTGGTATTGCTGATAGATAAATGGCATTACCACTTTATGTGGGCGGGCGATAGTCGTGGCTATATCTTACGCAACGGAACTTTGCGGCAATTGACCCGTGATCACAGCCAGGTTAACGACATGGTAGACGAAGGTTTGTTAAGCAGTGCTGAGGCAGAAACACACGAACTGGCTAATGTGATTACCCGGGCCGTCGGCGTCGACAGTGATCTTACCATCGATGTTGTCAGTGGCGTTTGGCAAAGCGGTGACTTGTTTTTACTGTGTAGCGATGGTTTGAATAAAGAACTTACTGATGATGAAATCAGTCAGTACCTGCTGCACACCAATCTGGCCGAGGCGAACCGTGTCTTACTGCACTCGACTTTAGTAGCTGGTGCGCGCGATAACGTTACCTGCGTGTTGGTAAGAGTTGATGATTACGGCGACCATATTAACGAAAAAGACAAGACAATTCCTTTGTACCTAAACAAATAGAAATAAATAGTTAAAACTTGTCATAACTAAAACAATAAAGTAACATCGATAGCTGGGTAACGTCTCATTTTGGTTGTTGTGATGGAATACGGTGAGTTAATTGATTTTGAAGTGTTAATGGAAAATGTGAGTGATACTTCACCCGCAGGTACCGATCCGCGTATCGATATTTCACCTACATCACAGTATTACCAGTTAAAAGATATACGAGGCCAGGCCAGAGCCAATGAACGTGCAATGCTGGCTGAGGACGAAGACTTTCAGGCGTTGGTCTCAGAATGGCGTCCGTTGGCGGAAACAATACCGGCACTGTTATCCCATGACGTTAAAGACCTTGAGTATGCAGCCTGGCTGATAGAAGCCTGGTGCCGCACAGATGGCTTTATTGGTCTGGCAGCAGGTTTTAAAACTACCCGCTTGTTAATAGAGCACTTTTGGTCAAGCTTGTATCCGTTGCCCGACGAAGACGGTATGGAAATTCGTGTAGCGCCACTTATCGGCCTAAACGGCTACGAAGGCGATGGCGCACTAATAACACCGATTTTAAGTATCCCACTGACGGAAGTCACAACGTATGGCCAGTTTGCCTGCTGGCAATATCAGCGGGCAGCGGATATATCACGTAAAGACGAGAAGCGGCAAAAGCAAAAAGCCGACGCGGGTATCGCCAGTCTGGAACAGATTAGAGACGCGGTTAATGAAACGTCGGCTGCATTTTATTTACGTTTAAAGCAACAAATTGAACAAGCAATAGCTGAGTTTTCGTTGCTGTCACAAGCAATGGACAGCGCCATGGATGGTGAGCCACAACCCACCAGTGCGATTAGCAAAGCGTTGCAAAAATGTTTGGATGCGGTGCTGTATCTGGCTGCCGATAAATTGGTGCACGCTGAGGCGGCGGTAGCAATAACAACCTCGATTAACGATGATGGCACTGTTGAAGTTGAAGATCCGGTGGCGAAACAAGTGCAAAGCCGTGAGCAGGTATTACAGAGTTTGAAACAAGCGGCAGAGTTTTTTCGCAAAACCGAGCCTCATTCACCTATTTCCTACGCGTTAGAGCAAGTAGTGCACTGGAGTGGTTTATCACTACCAGAGCTTTTACAAGAGCTTATTGATGACAACAACAGCCGTAACCAGTACTTCCGGCTGGCGGGGATCCCGCAAAATAAATAGTGGCCAGCAGTTGCTGCCAGCACAAAATAACAGCTGAGTAACAGGAGAAAGTCAATGGAAAGTATTCACAGTAAATTATCCCGGGTGCGCAAGCCCCGTGTGCATATTACCTATGACGTTGAGACAGAGGGAGCTGCGGTTAAAAAAGAACTGCCTTTTGTCGTAGGCGTAATGGGCGATTTTGCCGGCCAGAACACAGAAGCATTAAAACCACTTAAAGATCGCCGTTTTGTGCAGATTGATCGCGACAACTTTGATGAAGTGTTAAAGCGAATGAATCCGAAACTCAGCTTCAAAGTGGACAACAAACTGGCTGCAGATGGCAGTGAGTTTAATGTCGATTTGCAATTTAAGTCGATGCAGGATTTTGAACCTGCCGCCATTGTAAGGCAGGTTGAACCGCTGGATAAGTTGATGGCGACCCGCAATAAACTGCGCGATCTGATGACAAAAATTGACCGCTCAGAAGAGCTGGAAAATATTTTGGAGCGCGTGCTGAACAACAACCAGGACCTGCAGCAGCTGGCGCAGGAACTGAGCATAGAGGATAAGTAACATGAGCACTGAAGCTTTATTGGAACAGCATGATAATGCCACTGGATCTTCCTGCTCTTTACTGGATCAGGCTATTGGTGCTACCAAGCAAACCGATGCCTCGCGCGCCGAGGAGTTACTGCGTACACTGACTGAAGAAGCACTAAGCGGTACCGTCAGTTGGAACAAAAACCTGACCGTCACTTTTAACGAAGCTATTAACCGTTTGGATATGCTGATTTCAGATCAGTTATCGGCCATTATGCATGCCCCGGCGTTTCAAAAGCTGGAAGGCAGCTGGCGCGGTCTTAACCATCTGGTCATGAACTCAGAAACCAGTGCTTCGCTAAAAATTCGTATGATCAGTGTCAGCAAAAAAGAGCTGTACAAAGATTTGAGCAAAGCAGTGGAGTTTGACCAAAGCCAAACCTTTAAAAAAGTTTATGAATCTGAATTTGGCACGCCGGGCGGCGAGCCTTATGGCGCGATCATTGGCGACTATGAGTTTACTAACCACCCTGAAGACATCGAAACATTGACTTATATGTCTAACGTTGCGGCGGCTGGTTTTTGTCCGTTTATCTCTGCTTCAGCACCGGCATTGTTTGGTTTTGATGATTGGACTGAATTGTCTAAACCGCGCGATCTGGAGAAAATCTTCGAGTCGCTTGAATATACAAAGTGGCGCTCATTCCGCGACAGTGATGATTCGCGCTTTGTTACTCTGACAATGCCTCGCGTGCTGGCGCGTTTACCTTATGGCAGTGCTACAGCACCGATTGAGGAATTTGGCTTTGAAGAGTTTGCTTTGGACCCGGTAAAAGGTGTGGCAAAGACTACTGATCATGCAGAGTATTGTTGGATGAACGCCGCTTACGTCATGGGAGCAAAATTGACTAACGCTTTTGCTCAGTATGGCTTTTGCACGGCGATCCGAGGTGCCGAAGGCGGCGGTAAAGTTGAAGGCCTGCCAAGTCATATTTTTATGAGTGACGACGGTGACCCGGATTTGAAATGCCCGACAGAAATTGGCATTACTGACCGGCGCGAAGCCGAACTGGGCAAAATGGGCTTTTTACCTTTATGTCACTACAAAAACACCGATTATGCCGTGTTCTTTGGTGCACAGACGGCACAAAAGCCGAAGAAATATGACTCACCGGAAGCCACGGCCAACGCCGCAATCTCTGCACGTTTACCTTACCTGATGGCAACCTCGCGTTTTGCTCATTACCTTAAAGTGCTGGCACGCGACAAAATTGGCAGCTTTATGGAAGCTGAAGATGTTGAGGTTTGGTTAAACCGTTGGATCTTAAACTACGTTAACGCCTCCGAAGGCAGCGGTCAGGAAGTCCGTGCGCGTTATCCGTTGGCTGACGCCAAAGTGCAGGTGCGCGAAATACCAGGTCGTCCTGGCTCATACAATGCAGTAGCGTGGCTACGGCCCTGGCTGCAGTTGGAAGAGTTGTCTACCTCATTGCGTCTGGTAGCAAAAATTCCTGAAATGGGTGGTTAATACCTGAAGTTGCCGGCCAGATGCCATCCCCATCTGGCTGGTGACTCCGGGGTTGTTAATAAGTTAATCGGATGCAATTGTCATGGTAGACGCCGTCAGGTTTGTTGCTGCTGATGTATTTAGTGCCGCGTCGTCAGTGCATGAGCAGAGCGCTTTTAATCAGCCCGCTTATAAAAGGCTGGAGCGTAGCGGTGTGCTCGACCGCTTTTTACGTGAACAAGACCCATTGTCTGCTGTGCTGTATTGGGTGCAGCATGTGTCCTGCGTGCAGATTAGTAACGGTAATCAGCTTAACGCCTTACTATGTCGCGCCATTGCCGATATAGACCGGCTGATTAATTTACAGCTAAACAGCATTATTCATCACGCTTCCCTGCAACAGCTGGAATCCAGCTGGCGTGGTTTGTTGTACCTGACCGAGCAAACTGAGCGACACGATCGCGAGCAAAAAATTAAGATAAAGCTATTGTCATTGTCTTGGGCTGAACTGAGTAAAGACATCAACCGGGCAATAGATTTTGACCAGAGCGATTTTTTTAAACTGATTTATGACAACGAATTTGATATGCCAGGCGGTGAGCCGTTCGGTGTGCTAATAGGCGACTACCAGATAAGTCATAAAATTCGCCCGGGGCAGTTTAGTAATGATCTGGATACCTTAAAAGAAGTTGCGCGTACAGCGGCTGCCGCATTCGCGCCCTTTATCTGCGCGGCGCATCCGTCATTATTTGGCGTTGATCATTTTTCTGAACTGGGATTGGTGTCAGATATTGCCAGCCAGTTTAAGCAACCCGAGTATGTTAAATGGCGCGCGTTAAGGGCGATGGAAGATGCACGCTTTTTAGGTGTGGTATTGCCGCAGATCTTGATGCGTAGCCCCTATAAAGATGATGGCTCGCGTTCAGAAAGCTTTGTATTTAAAGAGGCGTTAGGCCAGCCAGAGCAGGATTATCTGTGGGGGAATGCCGCTTTTGCTTTTGCATCTGTATTGGTAAGGGCGTATAGCGAGTCTGGCTGGTTCGCCCAGATCCGTGGTATGAAATCCGGCCAGCATAATTTTGGCCTGGTCAGTGATTTACCGGTAAGCCGTTACGAGACAGAAAAGTATCAGAGTAGCAATAAACCGTCAGTAAATTTACTGGTTGGACACCGTTTTGAATCGGAGCTATCCGACAACGGTTTTATTCCACTGTCAGTGGTGCCATACAGTGACTACTTTGCGTTTTACAACAATGCCTCTGTGCAGTTGCCACAACGTTACGAGCAAAAACTGTCGACAGTCAACGCCCGTTTATCGGCAATGTTGCAATACATTCTCTGTGTGGCACGGTTTGCGCACTACATTAAAGTTATTGGCCGCGACAAAGTAGGCGGTTATCACTCGGCAGAGCATTGTGAGCAGGAACTGCAGCGATGGCTGCACAGTTACACCACAGCCTCGACCGATGCGTCAACAGACGTACGGGCACGTCACCCGTTACGTGAGGCCCGCATTACCGTACGGGAAAAACGTGGCGAACCCGGGCGTTATTTCTCTACCATCCAGCTGCAACCACATTTTCAGTTAGATCAAATGATTACAACAGTGAAACTGGTTGCTGAACTGTCACCCAAACAAGCTGTTACTACGTGAGGTTACCGTGAAACAATTACAGGAATTAATTCGCCAAGGTGAGCTATCGGCTGCGACAGAATGTGCAGTGGCGCAGCTGCGGGACGACCCGGCCAATGCGGGCGTTCGCGCAAATTATGTTGAGTTGCTGTGCTTGCAAGGCGCATTAGAAAAAGCTGATCAGCAGCTGGATATTCTGGTGCGACAGCACCCGGACTTCTTGGTCGGCGCGGTAAATTTGCGCCAGCTAATCCGTGCTGCGGTTGCCCGGCAAGACTTTGTAGACGGCGGCATGACGGCCACCTTATTTGCTGAGCCGGATGAGATGTTTGAAGCCTTGTTGGCGCTGCGCCTGGCGTTAAAAGAGCAAAACACAGAACAAGCGGCGCTGGCTGCAGCAAAACTGGAACAACAACGTCAGAGCAGTAAGTTGACGGTTAATGGCTCTGTTGTAACAGAGTTGCGCGATCTGGACGACAGCCTGGGTGGCTACCTTGAACTGTTTGGTACTGACGGTAAATATTACCTGGCTAAATTCAGCGAAATAGACAGCCTGCAATTGAAGCGGCCACAGTCGTTATTAGATACGGTTTGGCGCCGCGCTGAAATTATTATTAAAGACGGCCCCAGTGGTGAGGTGTTTGTGCCTATGACTTATCAGGGTAGTGTGCGGATGTCTGAGCGCCTGGGCCGTGACACACAATGGCAAGAGCTGCATCCACAACTGGTTACCGGACTGGGCCTGAAAATGCTGTTGTGCGGTGACGAAGCGATGAGCTTTGCTGAGCTGCAGCATCTGTCTGGCGCAGAGCTAACGGCCAGTGCCTGAGTCAGAGTAAATAATTGGTGAAAATACAGCAAAAACAAGCGCTTCAGCAGTCGTTGTTAGACCGCCTCATAGACGACAATCCGGGCCAGCAGGACAGCGGCCGTAGCCGGCGTGGTTTCGATTTGAAAGCACTGCGTCAGAGTGTACGCCGCGATTTGGAAAACCTGCTTAACAGCCGTGTACAGTGGCATACCTGGCCAGACAGCTACAACGAACTGCCACAAAGTCTGCTGAATTATGGTTTGCCGGATTTTTCGGTAATGGTGGTGGACTCGGATGAAGGGCGGCTTGCCCTATGCCGTGCAGTAGAACAAGCCATTCGCCGGTTTGAACCACGTTTTGTCGATGTTGAGGTAAGTGTGCCGGAGCAAGAGCACGATGTGGAGCGGGTGCTAAGGCTACGTATTCAGGCGTTGTTGTACGCCGATCCTGAGCCAGAGCACATAATGTTCGACTCGGAGGTTGAACCGGTGCATTTAGGCTTGACCATCAGGGATTATCAGACATGAATGATGAATTACTAAAGTATTACAATCGTGAGCTGACTTTTATCCGCCGCATGGGCGCTGAATTTGCTGAGCAATACCCGAAAATTGCCGGCCGGCTGCGTTTAAGTGAAGAGAATGTCGAAGATCCACATGTTTCGCGGCTGATCGAAGGCTTTGCATTACTAACCGCGCAAGTACGGCAAAAACTCGATGACAGCTTTCCGGAGCTAACCGACGCGTTGCTGGGACAATTGTACCCTGATTATCAGGCGCCTATTCCGTCGATATCAGTGATACAACTTACCAGCCAGAACTTATCTAACTCTGGTATAACAGTAAAACGTGGCACTGAGTTTGAAAGCCGCACTGACGGCTTAAAGCCCTGCACCTTTGAGGCCTGTTACGACACCAATGTGTATCCGTTGTCGGTCGTATCGGCAGAGTTTAACAATGCGCCGTTTCATGCCCCTAAGCCACCGGTGCAACAAAGCGCTAAGGCGCTGTTGAGGCTAAAGCTGGCTTGCGAGTTCGATAATACGTCTATGCACGAGCTGGACCTGTCATGTCTGCGGTTCTATCTGAATGGCCAGCGCCACCATGTTTATCGTTTATATGAACTGCTGTTAAGTAAAACCCTGGCAATTGGCATTGCGCCGGCAGGTAAACCGGATGCTATGCGCTTTATCAGTAAAACCGCACTCAGTGCAGTTGGCTTTGCCGATGAACAGCAAGTTGTGCCCTATAGCCAACGCAGTTTTTCTGGTTATCGTTTGCTGATTGAACAATTTTTGTGTCCGGAAAAGTTTCTGTTTGTCGAGTTGTCAGACCTTGACTCCAGCTGGCCTGGCATCGCTGATGCGTTTGAGTTGTACTTTTATCTTGGTGATGGTGCTCCGGAGCTGGAGCGGCATATTACTGCTGACAGTTTACTACTCGGTTGTACGCCAATAATTAATTTGTTTAGCCAGAAGCTGGAGCCGGTGAATCTGGATAGCTCACAGTACGAGTACCGGTTGGTGCCACGTTATATGGATGCTGATGTTTGTGAAGTCATCCGGATACAGCAGGTACAGGCCTATGATGCTTTTGGTAATGAAGTAACGTTAAACCCATATTACAGCCAGGGGCATCCGGATTACCTGCAGCAGCAGGATATGTTTTGGCATAGCCGGCGCGAGTTTGCAGATTGGGCCGGTGGCTTTTCTGAAGCAGGTACAGAGGTGTACTTGTCTGTCGTTGACCGCAAGTTCAACGGCGTTACCGCCACCGGGCCTAATAAAGACTGGGTTATCCAAATTCAGGCTTTGTGTAGCAATCGTAATCTTCCAACGTACCTGCCATTTGGTGGCGGTGAACCCCAGTTTTTAATTCGTAAACATGCCGATGTGATAAAGCAGGTGCGTTGTTTGCTTGCGCCAACCGCCAGTGTGCGGCCAGCGTTGCATGAGGCCAGTCGCTGGCAGCTGGTGAGTCATTTAACGCTGAATCACTTTAGCGGTGCAGATGCATTGTCCCGGCTAAAAGAGACGCTGCAATTGTATGATTTTCGTTGCACGCCAGAATCTAAAGCGTTGATTGACGGGCTTTGCGGTCTGACTATCCGGCCAGGCACAGCAAGGGTTGTGCAGCATGGCCGTGTAGCGGTGTGTTGTGGCAGCGAAATTCAGCTGGAATTTACCCAGTCTTCTTACGCCGGCAGTGGTATTTATTTTTTCGCCAGCGTGCTGGATGTATTTTTTGCCCAGTTTGCCAGCCTGAATAGCTATACCCGCCTGGCGATAAAGCTACGCGAGCATGAGCAGCTGTACCATCAATGGCCAGCACGCTGTGGTAGCAAGGTGCTGCTATGACACTTGAAGAACTACAACAACAGCCGTCGGCATTTGACTTTTATCAGGCGGTGTATTCGTTAGAGCGTCAGTTTAGCAGCGAACAAAAACGCTGGTACGGCGTTGGCCGCGATGGTTTTCCGGCGCAGGAAGTGGTGCGCTTTAAAGCGGTTCAGCATCTTGGCTTTCCGGGGCAGCCAGTAACTAAAGTGGTGCCACGGCCTGACAGTACAGTACAGCATTCAAATAACGGGCCGGTAAATGCAGCACGGGCAGTTGATATGCATGTCAGCTTTATCGGCCTGACCGGGCCCAGTGGCGTTATGCCGCAGCATTATAGTGAAATGGTGCTGCAGCGTCTGAAACAGCGCGATAAAACGATGCGCGACTTTTTTGACTTGTTTAATCACCGGCTGGTGTCGTTGTACTACCGTGCCTGGGAAAAGTACCGTTTTGCCTGCCAGTACGAAATGCACACTGATGGTCAGGATAGTTTCAGTCAGGTACTTAGCCGGTTAAGTGGCACCAGACAAACCCTGGGTTTGTATTACGCCGGCGCTTTTAGCGCACAGCAGCGCAGTGCTCAACACCTGAAGCAACTGTTATCTGACTTACTACAAACCCGGGTAGAGATTGTGCCACTGCGTGGTCGCTGGTTGGCGCTGCAGGCCAGTGAACAAAGTGCCCTGGCGCGGCGCACTGAGCCGCAGGGACAACATGTAAAGCTGGGACAGTCGGCAATGCTGGGCGGCCGGGTGTGGGATGTTAGTTCGGCGATTGAATTACAACTGACAGTTAAACCTGGTAAGGCCGGGCAATTGTTGCCGGGCAGTTATCAGCACAGCTTGCTGCAAACTGTGCTGGCAGATTTTCTGCCTGGCGCATTGCAGGTAAGGCTGACGTTGATAGGGCGACAGCAGGACTTTCCCGTTGCCAGGTTGTCGGCACAACAAACCCGGCTGGGGCAAAGCGGTAATCTGGCCGCGCGCAGCAATCAGCAACATCATAAATGTCATCTTAGCTATCAGCTGAGACAGCGTTAATTTTGCACAGGAAGCAATTATGTCTACTACCACGTTAAAAAATCTGGTCGAAAAACTAAACCCGGCCAGCAGACAGTCACTGGAAATGGCAACTGCGCGTTGTCAGTCGCGGTCGCATTATAGTGTCGAGATTGAACACTGGCTGGATGCAATGCTGGAGCAAAATGACGGCGATGTGTCTTTAATACTGCGCAGTTTTGATGTATCGCCAGATATTGTCCGTCAGCACCTGCAACAGGCACTGGAGCAGATGAAAACCGGCAATAACGCCTTGCCGACTATCTCAGTGCAGCTGGTTAACTTGCTACGTGCCAGCTGGCTTAATACCACTATTGATTTTGCAGACCAGCAAATTCGCAGCGCTTATTTACTTTACAGCCTGTTAAAAGATGACAGCATGGCTGCGCTGATTAGCCGGCGTGTTCCGGCCCTGGATAATATCGACTGTGCTGAGCTACTGCGCGTATGGCCGCAGCTGGTAGCAAAAAGTGCGGAGCAAACAACAGTAGAAACCATGGTGGCAAGTAAAGCACCAGCAGGTGGCAAAACGCCGGCATTAAACCAGTTTACGACTGATCTGACCGCGTTGGCTGCGGCCGGCAAAATTGACCCTATCGTTGGTCGTGATTACGAGATCCGGCAAATGATAGACATATTAACCCGCCGTCGGCAAAACAACCCGATACTCACCGGCGAAGCCGGGGTCGGCAAGACCGCTGTAGTGGAGGGCCTGGCGCTGAAAATTGCCGCCGGCGAAGTGCCAGACAAACTGAAAAATGTGAGTCTGCGCACGTTGGATTTAGCCTTGTTACAGGCTGGGGCCGGTATGAAGGGCGAATTTGAAAACCGGCTTAAAAACGTGATTAAAGAAGTGAACAGCTCGGTGGTGCCGGTAATTTTATTTATTGATGAAGCCCACACCATGATAGGCAGCGGTGGCGCAGCCGGCCAAAACGATGCAGCAAACTTGTTGAAGCCCGCACTGGCGCGAGGTGAGCTGCGCACTATAGCTGCAACCACCTGGGCAGAATATAAAAAGTATTTTGAAAAAGATGCGGCACTGGCGCGACGTTTTCAGGTCGTCAAAGTAGAAGAGCCAACACCAGAGTTGGCGGCAGTAATGATGCGTGGTTTATTACCTGTAATGGAGCAACATCATGGCGTGGTGATCACCGAACAGGCATTGCTGGCCGCAGTTCAGCTATCGCACCGCTATATTAATGGCCGGCAGTTACCGGATAAAGCCGTCGGCCTGCTTGATACTGCCTGCGCCCGTGTTGCTATGAGCCAGGATGCGTTGCCGGGCCAGGTTGAAGACGCACAGCGCCAACTAACACAATTACATCAGCAAATAGCCATGCTTGAGCGTGAGCAGCGCCTGGGTGTGGAGCACCTGGATGCACTAAACAGCTTGCAGCAGACATTAACGGCGCAGAAAACCCTGGCAGACAGCTTACAGCAGCAATGGCAACACCAGAAAACGCTGGTAGCAGAAGCGCGACAGCTTTCTGAACAGCTAAGCAGCGAGCAGCATGCTGCTGATTCGCCGGTATTAGCGCGCTTGCTTGAGATTAAAGCACAATTTGCCAGTATCAGTGAGCCAATGGTGCACTGGCAGGTAACAGACGAGCTGATAGCTGAAGTGGTATCAGACTGGACGGGTATTCCGTTGGGTAAAATGCAAGCCGACGAAATTAACACTGTGCTGCAACTGGATCAGGTATTACGTCAACGCGTAGTGGGGCAGGATCATGCACTGACGCTGATGGCGCGCATTGTCCAAACTTCACGGGCACAACTGGCAGATGAAAACAAACCTAATGGCATCTTTTTACTAACGGGCCCAAGTGGCGTAGGTAAAACTGAAACCGCATTGGCGCTGGCCGAACAGGTGTACGGTAGCGAAGATCAACTGACCGTGATTAATATGTCAGAGTTTAAAGAAGAGCATAAGGTGTCGTTGTTGCTAGGTTCGCCGCCGGGTTATGTTGGCTATGGTGAGGGCGGCGTACTGACAGAGGCGGTGCGACGTAAGCCTTATAGCGTGATTTTGCTCGATGAAATGGAAAAAGCGCATCCTGGCGTGCAGGACATTTTTTATCAGGTGTTTGATAAAGGCACTATCAAAGACGGCGAAGGGCGCGATATTGATTTTAAAAATACCATTATCATTATGACGTCAAACGTGGGAACCGATACCACTATGCGTTTGTTTGAAGATCCCGATACGGCACCATCTACTGATGGGCTGGCCAAAGCACTGAAAGATGACTTACTGCAGGTTTTTAAACCGGCGTTTTTAGGCCGGTTAAATTTGATCCCTTATTTACCGCTGGATGAAGACAAGCTAGCACTCATTAGTCGTTTACAGTTGCAACGTATTGAAAAACGTTTAGCGCAACACTATCGCGCTGCTTTCAGTTACGACGAGCAGGTTGTAAAGCATATTGTTAACCAATGCCAGGATGCCGGAGCAGGTGCCCGTACTATTCACAATATTCTGCAAAATAAACTATTGCCTGAGCTGTCAGTCGGTATTTTACAGCGCATTGCTGACAGTAAACCTATTAGCGCATTGCACCTGAGTGTGCAGCAGGCAGAGTTCAGTTACCTGCTGAGCTAAATGACGGCAAGATTTTTGTTATTGTGAATTGACAAAATTAAAGTTAATTAAACACGACTAAAAAAGTTAATTATGTGTTGTCAATATTTTGTTTGTCGATATAATTTGTGAAGTTTAAGGCTTTTGTTGGTTTATTGTGATTTATTTGGTTTTTTAGCATTTGTGAAATGTTTAATACTGATGAATTCAAAGGCGGCCTTTAACAATTTGTCTGAAGTGATTTCACACTGAGGCAATATTTATGCCCGGTTTCGGGCACTGTTTAAATATGCAAAAGGAGCATAGCATGCAAGCAAATACCTACCTGCAATACGGCGCGATCAAAGGCGAAACTACTGCTGAAGAGTTCAAAGACATGATTACGGTATTGTCTATGGACTGGGGCACTCAGCGTGAACTGTCATCTTACACCGGTACTGCAATGGACCGTGAAGCCAGCGCCACGCGTTTAAACGATATCGTTATTACCAAATTGCAGGACAAGGCCTCTCCGGATCTGTTCAAAGAAGCAACCATTGGTAAAGGCCAGAAAGCCGTGTTCCACATCACCAAACAAGGTGACAAAGTGGAAGAAATCATGAAGATTGAACTGACTGATGCAATGATTAGCAGCTATCAGATGTCTGTATCTGGCGACCGTCCGGTAGAAACTATCGTTATTAGCTACACCGAGCTGATGATGACAGTAACTCCAACTGACGACAAAAATAACGTTACTGCACCGTTGGTATACGGTTACAGCGGCGTTAAAGGTTCTAAGCTGTAAGCCGAACCAGGTTGGTGTGCCTTGCACACCAACCTACCACTTTTTTACCTATCATCTTATCTTTCAGTAATCGTTGAGGCGAATGGATGCAACAGGCAACCCAGGATGAAAATAGCATTAGCATTAGCACACCGCTGGGCAAGGATGCGTTAATTCTGACCCGTTTTGTGTTTCATGAAACGATGTCACAGTTGTTTAGTGTCAACGCCGAGGTATTCAGCAATGGCCAGAGTATTAAGCAAGATGAGTTGATTGGTAAGGAAGTGACCATCACTCTGGAGTTGGGCAAGAAAAAACAGCGTTTTATCCATGCTGTTGTCGCCGATATTACTGCTCTTGGTGAGCGGGTCAGCAAAGAAGCTGCAGGGGGCGAGTACCGTGACTATGCATTAAAGTTAGTACCAGCAGCCTGGTATATGCAGCATCGGGTCAACAGCCGTATTTTCCGTGCTAAAAATGTGCTAAAAATTGTTGAACAAATAGCCGGTGAGCATGGTGTTAAAATTGATATCTCGGCCAAAATTAGCGGCAGTTACCCTGATTATGATTTTAAAGTGCAATATCAGGAAAGTGATTTTAACTTTATCTCCCGTTTGTTACAGCAAGAGGGTATTTTTTACTACTTTGAACACAAGCAAGGCAGCCATAAGTTAATTCTGGCTGACAAAGCGGCCGCCTATGAGCCGGCAGCTGATGCAAAAGTGAAGTATTTCAGTGGTAGTTTGTCTGAGCCTCACATTCATGCCTGGCAAAAAGCCCTGGTTATGGCCCCTGGTAAATTTGTGCAACGTCATTTTGATTTGAAAAAACCAACGGCATTACCTACTGGTACGGCAGCTAAAGGTCAGTTGGTGCCGGGTCATGCTGATTACGAAGTATTTAATTATGATGCCGGGTCTGAGTTTCATCCGCGGGCTAAAGCTATTGCAGATATCCGGCTTGAAGCATTGCAACGTGATATCGCCAGACGCAAAGGCGCTAGTAACTGTCGTAGTTTTACTGTTGGTAAAACCTTTTCCCTTACCGAGCATGACGATGCAGCTGAAGCTGGTAAGCAGTATGTACTGACAGATCTGCGGTTAACAGCGGAGATCACCAGTCAGAGCGGCGCGAAAAAATCGGCTAGCCAGCAAATTAGCAATACGTTTTATTGTGTGCCCAAGGAGGTCGCTTACCGGCCACAGCTTAGTGCGGTTAAACCTGCTATTCCGGGTGTACAAACTGCCACTGTAACCTGCAAAGGTGGCGAAGAAATTTCAGTGGACGAGCTTGGCCGGGTAACAGTGAAGTTTCATTGGGACCGCTCTGACATTAAAGATAATGAAAGCTCTTGTGCTATTCGCGTTAGCCAGACCTGGGCGGGTAAAAACTGGGGCGCATTTTTCTTCCCACGCCGTGATCAGGAAGTACTGGTAGAGTTTTTAAATGGTGATCCGGACCAGCCTATTATTATTGGCGCGGTATATAACTCTGATCACATGCCACCTTATGCTTTGCCAACCGAAAAAACCCAAAGTGGTATCAAAAGCCGCTCTACCAAGGATGGTGCAGCGGCCAACTTCAACGAAATACGTTTTGAAGATAAAAAAGGCGCCGAGTTATTTTACCTGCATGCCGAAAAAGACTTTGAACTGCAGGTTGAAAATGATCAAACCGATATGGTTGGCAATGATCGTCTGACAACGGTCAAAGGCAATGATACCGAAACGGTAAATAAAGATCGCAAAAATACTGTTGATGGCAGCGACAGCCTGAAAGTCGGTAAGAAGCTGTTGATAGACGCCGGTGATGCTATCACCATTAAAACCGGTGCTGCTTCTATTTCGATGAAAAGTGACGGCTCTATTGATATTAAAGGCGTGAATATCACCATTAAAGGCAGCAAAGTCAGTATTAACTGACGGCCGCGTAATACAGGACAGACACAGATGGCCAAGCCCGCCGCAGTGATAGGTTGTATGCATCTTTGCCCCAAGGTGACAGCTAAAGTGCCACATGTCGGTGGTCCAGTGGTGCAAGGCTCGCCCAATGTGACTATTTGTGGCATACCGGCTGCGCGTAAGGGCGATACGCTGGTATGTATTGGTCCACCCGATACTATTAGTGGTGGCTCTGCAACGGTATTTATTAATGGTAAAAACGCCGCGCGTCAGGGTGATGATACCGCCCATGGTGGCAAAATTGTGGTTGGTGTGCCAACAGTGTTTATCGGTGGTTAGCTGATGTCGCGGTATAACGCTATGTTGGCGCAGGTAGAGTTATTACTTAATCAGCGCGCCCAATTACCTGATAGCCGGTACTGCACGCTAAAACAGTTACGCGAGCATGATCAGCAGCTGCTAACAGCCATTAACTGGTTACAACAGCAAAACGCTATAGCCGCCGCGCAACCGCAGTGGTTGCAGTGGTTGCTGGCTGACAACAACACCGATCTATTAGCCGTTAATGCACTGAGTCATCTATGCCTGCCTGAACAGAGCTGGCTGTTATTGCATCAGATAAAGCCGCAGCTGTTTAATGCCATCCTGCCGAATTGGCAAAAGCTGTTACAACAACAGACGCAAAATACCGATAACCCTTTGCTTTGGACGCTGGCAGCATACTTACAGCTGTCAGTTGACCCCTTTGCTGACAATGCGCCGTTAACGCCCGCCGCTTTATGGTATCTGGTGTTGGCCAAACCTGCTGCTGCGCATCAAAGCTTACAGCAATATCGGCCGGTAGATGACAGTCAAAGCATAGTAAAGCAGTTGGCACTGCAATTAAGCACACTTGACTATCAGGCTGATATTGCAGCTTATTCGCCGCAGCAACTGATTGAAAGTGTCAAGCCGCACCCATTTGGTTTGATGTTACTGTTGGTCACAGTTGATGATTGCACCCAGGCAAAACTTATTAACTATCTGGCGCAGCATGATCAGAGGGCTGCACTCGCTGCTATGGGCTACAGTGGTCAGCTTAAGTTTGTGCCACTGTTAGCTGAACTGGCACAACAGCAAACATTACACCAGGCAGCGGCTGACGCGCTGGCACTACTACTCGGTATTATGGATAGTGAAGCCTGTCTGGCCGAACCGATGTTATTGCAAAAGTTTCAGCCTAATCGAAGTGGTGCACGGTATCTTTGTGGTGCTGTACTAAGTGATTTACAACTTGATACCGTTTGGCGTAGCGGTAATCCGCAGCAGCGTCAGCTTGCCAGCTGTTTGCGTAAAATAAAGGCATCGCAGGAGCCATTATTGGCGGCTGATGCATTTCAGGTAAGACTATGACGAACGTAGCGATTAGTCTGCAGGACAGTGTGATGCTGCTTGGCGCTGCTCAAAGCAGCGTAGATGCACAGGCTCTGGAATTGCTGGGCCTGATGCCGAAAACATTACCTTGGCAGGGCAATCAGCTGGCTACGGCTTTTGTTGCACCGCCTGCAGCCGGACAGTCCTTGCCAGTGCGCTTAGTGTGGTTGCTTGAGCAATTATTGCTGCAAAGCCGTGCTGTCGAACAGCAACAGGTTTATCTTATCCTGCCCGAACAAGCCGGAGCAGATGACAGTACTCTGAATGCCTTTTTACAATTATTGATGCAGCGCCTGCCGCCACTGTTGATGTCGCCGGGTTGCCGGGTATTTCCGTACGGCAGCGCTGGCGCGTTAATGGCGTTAAATGCCGCGACGCAATACTTTCAACAATTTCAGCAACACAGCGCACAAGATAACGTTTCGCCTGAAACCTGCGGCAAGATATCGCCGCAGGTGTGGTTAGTGGCGGTCGATTCTTTGGCGCAAGATAGCGTGTTAAACCGTTACGCGGCATTGGATTCATCTGCTGTTGTGCTGTCAGAAGGTGCTATAGCGCTCTGTATTGCTGCTGACAGTAATGGCAATAGCGTACTGTTTCATGCCGCTGATGCCAGCCCTGGTGCGATGCCAGAGCAAGACAATGCTATTGGTCATTTATTTTTGCAATTGGCCACTCAGGTCACAGAGCCGTTGAAGCAGTTGTATCTACCAGACTGCGGTGATGACCAGCAGAGCAGCCGCTGGTTAATGCAGTATTCATCGCTTCATGGCGCCGTTGATGTTGATAGCCAGCTGGTTTTCCCTGCCTATGCCTGTGGTGAATTGGGAGCCAGTGGTGGCTTGTATCGTTTGTGGCATCTGCTGTCACGCTTACAGCGAAATGAAATCACTGGCCTGACAGCTCAGTTGGAAATATCCGCACGGCAGTACCGGGCCTTGACGTTATTTAGTCCTGCTAAACCCTGCTCAGATTATTTAGTAAACAAGGATGTAAAAGCGCTATGACGCAATCGCTGCAGATCAAAAGTAACAGCACACAAATGTATCGCTTTAGCACAGCTAAAAGCGGTGCCGGCAGCTTACAACAATTTGCGTCGGTAGCTGAAGCCCAAGCGTTTTTGCAAGACTACTTTACCGGTATGGGTGCTGGTGACACCCGTGCTTTGGCTGAGGTATACAGCTGGTTGGGCGGGGGGGCGGTGCAAATGTCAGTGCTCAGTGTGCGCTATGACGTACTTCAAGTGCTGGCAGAGGCTATCCAGGCAGGCAAGCTGTTTGTATTTGAGATACCATTGCCAAGGCCGGATATTGGCGCAGAAGCCAGTGCGCCGGCTGCTAAAAAAGCCGCCGCAGCAAAACCGGCCAATCCAGGCGGGCGGGCAAAAGGCGCCAGCAGTGATGCGCAGCATCCGGCAGCTGTGTGCATTGACAGCGGCACCAATGCCAATGATGTTGATATGCCAGACGGTGACAAGCTGGTAACCTGCGGCGATCCGGTGGCGATGTGTAACGGCGAAGAAATACTGGAGTTGACCGATTTTACCTTGCCGGGTGATTTTGCTATCGAGTTTAAACGCTGTTACCGCTCGTCACAAAGTGCAGAAAATATTGGTTTAGGTTATGGCTGGCGCAGTAATTTTCACCAGCAGATTGTTAAAAAGAGCACTGATAACGGTGAAGCGCAACTGGTGTTACATAACGAAGAGGGCCGCCGTTTACCCTTTAACATACCTGAGCGCGGCCAAACCAGCTACCAGCTGGCTGAGGCGTTGGCGCTGCGCCATGAAAGCGATGGCAGCCTGGTGTTGTTTAAACCTGATAATACGCATTGGGTGTTTGTACCGGCTAAAACAGCTAGCAATGAGCCGGCGCGCTGGGCATTACACCGCATTACCGACAGCCTTGGCCACGTACTGCAATTATATTATGACAAGCAGCAGCGCTTAAGCCGCATTGATTACAGCCGCAACCGTGCCATCGAACTGTTTTACAACAACAACAACCTGTTAAGCCGTATTGAGGCGGTCGCAGTAACTGCGCAGGGCTTAAAAGCGCTGGATACCGTGTTGGCGCAGTATCATTACGATGAGCAGGCTGATCTGATTGCCGCTACAGATTTAGCGCAACAAACTGAACATTATGGTTACAAAGGCCATTTGCTGGCTGTACGTCAGCGCGCCAGTGGCTTTAAACATTATTTCAGCTGGTTAGGCGAGGGGCCAGGCGCCCGTTGTGCTCGCAACTGGGGCGATGATGGCTACTACGATTATAAGTTTGACTATGATGACAGTCAGCGCATGGCAACCAGCACTGATAGCCGGGGTCAGCGCTGGCAGTATTTTCACGACGAGCGTAATCAGCTGATTAAAAAAGTGGCGCCCGATGGTGCTACGACGCTGTACAGCTGGAATAGTTTAGGAAAAAAAAGCGCCCAAACAGAGCCTGGCGGCGCGACGACCCGTTATTATTACAACGAGCATGGTCAGCTTAGTACGATAGAGCAAGCTGACGGTGCGATTAGTCATTTTCAGTTCAATGAGCTGGGACAGCGCTGCGGTTATACCGATGCAGAAGGCCGGCAGTGGCGGCGTGAATATACTGCCGCCGGATTGTTGCTGGCCGAGTATGGCCCGGATGGTGGCGCAAGCCGCTATCAGTACAATGAAGAGGGTAGACTTAGCCAGTTGCAGCATGCTGATGGTCGCCTGGAGCAGTATCTTTGGGATGACGAAGGTCAGCTGCTGGCGCGCAAACAGGGTGAAGCGATAGCGCGCTATAGCTACGATAAACTTGGCCGGTTAAATGGTATTGCAGATGCCAGCGGTTTAGTGACGGAATATCAGCGTAACCATGCCGGTAAAATCAGCCACATTAAACAGTACAGTGCGCAGGCACCAGAGCAAGCCATTACTGAGCAACTGGAATACGACGCTGCCGGCCGTTTGTGCCGTAAGGTCAATGCGTTAGGCCTTGAAACACGCTGGCAATACGAGGGGCTAAGTCAACCGGTTGCTATGCTGCAAAGTGACGGCAGTAGGTTTAACTATGACTATGATAAAGAGCGCAACCTAAGCGCCATTATGCGCAGCGACGGTGCACGCTATCAGCTGGATTATGACGGCTTAGAGCGGCCGGTGAAGTTGCAGGGGTTTGATGGCCGGGTACAACAATATCAATATGACCTTGATGGCAATGTTATCAGCGTGGCAGATGGAGCTCAGCGGCAATTAAAACTTAAACGCGACCAGCGTGGCCGTGTTGTCGAACAAACCGCGCTGCACCAGCAGCAACTTAGCAGCAACCATTTTTACTATGACAAACTGGGCCGGCCACTGCGCGCTAATAACGCTGCGCGTAAGCTGCGCTTTACTTACCACGCCAATGGCCAACTTAGCGAGCAGTGGCAGGACGACTGGCGCACGCTGCACGAATACAATAACGCCGGGCAGCGGTTAAAGACCACGTTGCCAGATGGCACCTGCGTTGATTTTCGTTACAATGAGCAAGGTTTGCTATCGCAACTCGCGGTAAACCAGCAACCGGTTATGTGGCGAAGCTTCGATGCCGCAGGGCGTGAAACTGCCCGTGAATACCATAGCGGTATGCTGCTAAACCAACAATTTGATGCCTTTAACCGTTTAACGGCGCAGCAGTGGCAGCATGGCGACAGCAGCCATAGCCGGCAGTACAGTTATAGTGCTTTACATCAGTTGCTTTCGGTTACGGATAACCAGTTGGGTAATACGGCTTATCAGTACAATGAGCTGGACCAACTGGTCAGTAAAAGCCATAGTGGCGACAGCGCCCAAAACGAAGCGCATCAGTGGGACAGCTTTGGTAACCCCAGCGGCGATGGCATAGTGGTTAAACAAGACCGGCTATTGCAGTATCAGGCAAACCACTACCAGTATGATGACAGTGGTAACCAAACCGCTGCGGTGACAGCCGGCAAACGCCAGCAGCGGGAATACAACGGCTTTAACCAGTTAACGGCGTTAAGTAACACTAATTCATCGGGCGTGTTTGTAACGCGTTACGAATATGACGCCTTTGGCCGGCGCAGTGCCAAGATAACCGCCAGCGGCCGAACCGATTATCTCTGGGATGGAAATCAGTTAAGCGGTGAATACAGCCAAGGCGAGTATCGCTGGTATCTTTATGAGCCGGGTAGTAACAAACCCCTGGCGCTGATAAGCGGCGGTCAGCTGTATTTTTACCAGCTAGACCAGCTTGGCACGCCGCTGAGCTTAACCGACAGCGAAAACAACATCGTCTGGCAAGCCAGTTATTCAGTATTTGGCAAAGCCACGGTTACAGTTAACGACATCGACAACCCGATCCGCTTTCAGGGCCAGTACTATGATGCAGAAAGTGGTTTACACTACAACCACTTTCGTTACTACGACCCGCAAACCGGCCGCTTTATCAGCCAGGACCCGATAGGCCTGCTTGGTGGTATTAACCACTACCAGTACGCACCGAATCATATAAATTGGATAGACCCGCTGGGGTTGTGTGCGAAGGAAAATGAGTCAACCTATGAGACAAAAGACATATTGTCCAAGTACAAAGGTGAAGATAATCCCAGTTTTTCACGGCGATGGAATACTCCGAAAGTAGTGAGTTATCTTAGTGAAAAACAAAAAATTGAATTCGAGCTTGATGTTATCGATGGATTAATAGTTAAAAAAAGTACCGGCGAGTTATTTGATACAGCCGATACTGATACGTATTGGGGGCAAGCTATATTCGTGATGGATAGTGTTGGACGAATATTTGCTTCTGTGTATCAGGAAGCTGGTATCTTCCACCATTCATCTCTTATCGGAGGAGAAGCTGTAGCAGCGGCTGGAACTTTTGAAGTCAGTCACGGAATGTTGTTAGAAGTTAGTAATCAGACGGGGCATTATGAAACTTCTCAAGAACTTAACAATCAGTTTTTTGATGAATTAGAAAAACGCGGTGTGCCAAGCGATACTTTGGATAAAGTGAAAAGGACAGGATATAAGGAGGATGGATTCCCTATGGAGGAGAAAAAACATGCTGATTTTAGAAGAGCGCGGGATTGGATGCCAGGTCAAGAAATACCAGATGATTGGATGGATTTTTAACTATGACTGAAAATATACCAAATAACGTAAAGCAGTTTCTTTACCCAATGCATGGGGTTATTAGGAATAAAAATATCAGTTTTTTAACTCCTAGAAAAATTTTAGAAAGCAAAAAAGACTTATGCTCTTTGAAAGATAGGTGCGATGCAATAATTTGGGTGTTGGAGCACCCAAACGTTGATTACAGCAATTGGACGGCTAAGTGTTATACAAGTCAACAGGTTGTTGATTTTGCCATGTGCAATGCCGTTATATTTCGACACGAGGGTATATTTGAACTTTGTTGTGTTAAATTTGATGAGAACTTATTGTCTGCTGACGTATGCAGTAAAGAAGTGTTACGGTTTTATGTCGACTATCCTTCAAGTATGCAAATTATTAAGCATCTGTACGGCGACTACTTGATAAAACCAGAGCCAAAATACGCATTTAATGAATTAAGCCGTCAAATGGCAGTTATTGTTGAAGAAAAAGCATCTGAGATTCTTGCCGCTATACAATCGCTCTCGCACTTCCAAGCACGTGATTATGCTATCGCGCTGCAAGATTATGAGCATCCTGACCGAGCAGAGGCCTTTTTTCGGGCCTTGGAGAAAACGCTTAGTGACATTGTGGTCGCCAAACAGCACTAGACTTCACAGCATTCTAAAGTGACCTCGATACTTCAAGCATAGTGTGGGGTCAGGTCTTGTTTTTTGCTTTTTGTGACCGATGCACTACAGTTTAGTGATGTCACATATCAGGCAAGGCGGACTAGCATGGCCAGACCTTTAAGATTGGAATTTCCAGGGGCGCTTTACCATATCACCAGCCGAGGTAATGAGCGCAAAGACATCTATTTTGATGACACCGATTTCGAATTGTTTTTACTGCTACTGAGCAAGGTATGCGAAAGGTATAACTGGGTGGTACATTCGTATTGCCTGATGAGCAACCATTACCATTTGCTGGTAGAAACACCAGATGCGAATCTAAGTAAGGGCATGCGGCAGCTCAACGGCGTCTTTACTCAGGCAATAAATCGCAAACACAATCGAGTCGGGCATTTATTTCAGGGGCGCTATAAAGCAATACTGGTGGATAAAGATGCGTACTTGCTGGAACTAAGCCGGTACATAGTGCTTAACCCTATCCGTGCAAAGATTGTTCAACAGCTTGAAGACTGGCCGTGGAGTAATTGGCATGCATTTATGGGGCTAAGAACTTCGCCGCGCTGGCTGGCAACAGATGCGTTGCTGGAAATGTTTTCCAAACAACGTGAAACTGCCAGAGAGAAATACGCAGTATTTGTACAACAGGGTAACGGTTTACCGGTCTGGGATAAGCTGACCAATCAGGTGTTTTTGGGGAGTGACAAATTTGTGCAAAGCCACTTAACACTTTTGAATGAACCAGACAAGTTAGCTGATATCCCGAAAAAGCAGCGAAGTGTTGTTGCTAAAACGCTTAAAGATTATGAACTTTCAGCAAAAACACGTAATGAAGCGATTGCTGCTGCATATGATTCAGGTGCTTATACTTTGAAAGAAATAGGCAGCCATTTTGGCTTACATTATTCACGGGTAAGTAGGGTGGTAGCAAAAGACAAGACTTAACTCCAATGGTTCGTTACTCTATTGACTCCGAGAGGCTAATGGGTGACCCCAGTGGTTCTGCCAATGGTTCCCCCTTTTAGCTAACCAACATCGCCCGCCCAGCCAGGGTAAACGCTGCCACCATACCTATAAGCCACATTATCGAGCGGATGGTGGCGTAGTCTAACCAGTAACACACCAGGTAGGCTATGCGGCTGATAATAAACACCCAGCCTAAAATTACCGTGGTTTGGTCTACCGTATTTAACCCAACCGCACTGAATACTGCACAGGCATAAATTAGCAGGGCCTCAAAGCTGTTGTAGTGGGCAGCATTGGCGCGTTGGCCAAAGCCGGTTAAGCTTGCCTGCTGTGCCCGCGGGTTATGGTTGTCATAACCACCGGATTTTTGCATGGCAAAGGCCAGCGGCGCCTTGGCTAAAAACGGCAGTAACATAGCAACGAATAAGCTTAGTAGTAATGAAAACAGCATAAATACTCCTGAATGTTGGCGCAACACGGCATAGCGCTATCTTGGCATACAAGCGGTGGGCACTGCAAAGCCTTGCCATAATCTGGCTGCCGCTGTGATAACAAATCTGGTAGGCTTGAGATACGGGCGCAAACAACAATAACAGCCCGGTTGAAGAAAAAAGCAAAAATAAAGCAAAATGGAGTAAACAATGAAGCAAAGTGTTTTATCAATAGCGGCTTTGGCAGTATTGGCTGCCTGTTCTGATTCCCCCCCCGATATAACCACAACACCTGCCGCAACGGGCTCATTACTGATGGTGGGCGGCGCGTTAAGCAGCTCCAATGCCGAGGTGTATCAGCGTTTTATTGCGCTGGCCGGAGGTACTAGCGTCGCAAAAGTTGCGGTGATCCCCGCCGCCAGTGGCCAGCCGGTAAAGTATTTTAACCAGTTTCGTGATGATATGTTGCGCTATGGTCTTACGCCTGAACAAGTAAGTTTGTTGCCGGTGGCGGTAGCGGATGACAAATCAACATCCGAACAGGATGAAAGCCATTGGCGGTTGAATGCTCAAGAGCAGGTATTGGCTGATCAGCTTGATAGTTATACTGCAGTCTGGTTTTTAGGCGGAGATCAGTTAAATATCACTGGCACACTGTTGCATGATGGTAATGAGACGCCATTGCTACAGGCAGTGCACAAACTGTATCAGCGCGGCGGCGTAATAGGCGGTACCAGTGCCGGTGCTGCAATCATGAGCAAAGTAATGATTGCAGCTGGTGATTCCTGGGGCGCGTTAACGCAGGGCTTAACAGATAGCTACAACGGCATGCAGGATCAGGAAAACGGCCCGTTAATGCTTAGCCGTGGTTTGGGCTTTTTCCGCCACGGTATTATTGACCAGCATTTTGACCGTAAAGCCCGTTTTGGCCGGCTTATTGTTGCCACCGAACAGCATAAAACAGAGTTTCCGCTCGGCTTTGGTATAGATGAAGATGCGGCTCTGGTATACGACGCTAAAACCGGTGAAGTGCAGGCTATTGGTAATGGTACTGTTACATTGGTTGATGTAAGCCATGCGCAACGTATTAGCAACCCAAACGGTTACCACATTGAAAATGTGCGTATCAGCGTTTTGCAGGGCGGTGACAAATACTATACGCCAGAGCGCAGCTTTACACCTAACCCGTTAAAACAAGCGACAGTAGGACATGAGTACCTGAATATCGCTAAGCCGGTTGTATCGGGTGTATTTAGCCGCAATACACGGTTAAAAGATATGCTGACCTTTGATTTGGTAGACAATAAAGGTACCACTGAAGTCGTTAGTTATCTGATGCAGGGCGAGGGGCCGGGCTTTGTGTTACGTTTTAGCCAAGATGAGCAAACGCGTGGTTATTGGCAGTATCTGGATGGCCTGAAGGATAACGGCAGTGCTTACAATGTTAAGTTAAATGTTACACCTGGTCGGTTCAGTATCACTGAGCTGACGCCTTAAATGTTAAAAGCAGCGCCGTTTGCGCGGCGCTGCTTTTAACTTAACGCAATATCTTTGCTTGTGGCTGCTGTAATAGCTGCAGCAACGGGTTTTTAGCCATAACTTTGTCTTTTAACAGTATGCCAACCAGCAAACCGGCAGCCAGACCACCTAAGTGCGCCCAGTAGGCTACGCTTAAATCTTCTGATAACAAACCAAGGATATTAAGCGCGGTCCAGATAGCAAAGTACCAGGCCGGGTTTAGCTTTTTCTGCCAGACAACAAACATAAATGTCAGGCTGGCATGGCGGAACCACAGCAAATACATGCCGAATAATCCGGCTACGGCACCGCTGGCACCGACCATGAGTAAGTCGCGGTCTACCAGATAACACATCAGCATTTCTACCAGCGCTGCAGCAACGCCGCATAGCAGATAAACGGCAAGAAACTTCCATGGCCCCAGCGCATCTTCCAGATTGTCACCGATGATCCAGAGGAAATACATATTGCCGGCTAAATGCAGCAAACCACCGTGCAAAAACTGATAGCTCAGCAAGCTCCACCATTGCTGTCCATCAAGTATTGACACAGAGTCGAGGGCAAAATGGCCGAATACCCATAGGGTGGCATTGTCGTCAAAACCGTGCAGTAAGTAGATAAGGATATTCAGCGCCAACAAGGTCCAGGTTATAACCGGTGTACGATGCGGCTTGATATTGTATTCTTTTGGCATCTGGGTAAAAAACTGAAACAGCCAGCTTTTTGCACAGACTTTTTTATTCAGCTCGGCTAAAGCAGCTTGCAGCTTGGGCGCGGCCAACACTTGCTCGGCTTCATTGCCATCTACCCAAATACCTTTACAACTGCTGCATTTATCCAGCGTTACCTGATAGTGTTTTAACAGATGAAATTGCTGCATTTGTTTATTACAGCGATGGCAATGATATTGATGTTGCTCCAGTTTTTCACCAAAGGCTTGTTTTACGCAATACGGATCAGTTAACTCACTACTGTGTGTTATGGCATCGCTGAGTTCTTTGTCATCAAACCAAAGACCATTGCATTTGCAACAGCGATCTACTTGCTGGCCATGTAACTCAACGGTTTGTAATGACTGATCCTGACAACAGGGGCAATATAATTGTACTCTACTCACGTTATTCTACCTCTACTTGCTGCTGTGACAGGGCTTGTTGCAGTTTGCTGGTGTCTGCCTCAAACAGCGGAATAACTACGGTTTCCATATGTTCTACCTGTTGCAGCAATAGCTTGGTGCCATAGCTGGTACCGTAAAAACTGTTTAGAATTTTATGATGAATATCATTGACTTCGCGATAAAACTTACGGCTTTCACTGAGCAATGCCGGTGGCGTTTCCAGTGTGGCAGGAGAGAATTTCATGCTCTCCCAAACAAAAGTATCCAGGGTCATGGCATGGCTTTTGATACTGTGCGCGCCGACACCTTTAATTTGTTCGGTAAAGGCCTTAATCAGCTGCAGGTTGTCACTGAGCTCTTGTTGTAACGACTTACGTAAGTAGTAGTTAATTTTGTCGCTTTGAATTTGCTCAAACACCACAGCCTGACGCAAACCTTGCTGGGCTGCCAGATAGACACCCAATACTGTGGCGACAATCATAGATATTTGGCTTATCCAAAAGCTCAGGTTAGATATTTCGCCTTGTTGCAGCGCTAAAGCTTTGGTGAGTTTACGTCTTTGGTTAGACTCAACCACATGCACGGTATTGGTTAACGGATCGCGGGCGGGCATAGCTGTGCCTTGTTGCAGTAAATTAAAAGTGACGCAAGTGTAACCCGACAGAACCTGATAGTTACAGCTGGTTAGTTATCAGGTACTGTTGAGTGTTGGTTTTTTGTACACGCCAGGCATGTCATAATGCTTCGACACAAAAATTACCCTGCTTTAATGCTGTGGCCAGTTCATGCGAACGGGCTATGACCTGTTGCCAGTAAGCAATTCTTATATGGTCAGGCAGTTTAAAATCATTGCGGTCCGGTATTTTGCCAAACGGCAAAGACTTAACCCAGCTGTCTGACGGGCACAGCAGCACCACATTGTGCAAATGTGCCGGGTTTACTTTGCGCCATCTTAGCGCCTTATCAAACCAGCCTGGCGTCAGGCGAGAATAAAAGTGCGGATATAACACCAGGCCGTTGTCGCTGAACGGCAGGTCGAAGTGGTAGTCGGTAACGCCACCGTCATAATATAAACCCGGACCTGCCCCGGCGATATTTTCTACCGCATTTAACACCATAGGAATAGTACCGCTGGCCATTACTGCCTGGCGCAGGTTGTCACGGCTTAGGGCAACATGCTGAGTAGGTAACACGCCGGCATAGTGAAACGGCGACGGCTCGCCGGCAACATGAAACAACACACGCTGAAAAAAATGTTGCAAATGTTTACGGTTAACCAGATTCGCACCGGCAGCAAGCGTAAGGCCGCCAGCTTGCAGTAACTTACTGCGGGCTGCCGATAAACGCCGTGCTTTGGCCACCACTAAATTCAGTTTTACTATCGGGTTGTCTAATACTTGCTGTACATGCTGCTCGGTTGGAAATACCGCATCGATAATAGCGGCAGAAATTTGCGTAATCAGCTGTGTGTCGGCAGCTTTTGGATAGGTAATGTGGGAGTAAGCCTGGCAAAACCGCTGCGATGCAGCAACCGGATCTGCCTGAGCAAAACAGGCAAAGCGCCAGGCGCCTGCCGAGCTACCCAAAATATGCAGCGGTTTGGTACGGCCGGTAAAAAAATCAGCAAATAAATACTGATCCAACCCAAATAAACAAAACCACTTCGGGCCGCCACTGGCGCCAACCATCACATTAAAATCGTCTTGTTGCAAACCATGCTGCTTAATATGCGCCAGAGCCGTTGGCCCGGCCAGTATGCGAAGTGCTGTTTGTGTCAAAAGCTGAAATACCTGTCAGTTCAATGCTAAACAGTGGCATAAAGCCGGCGATACATATGCTCGGCGTAATCATCGGTCATACCGGAAATATAATCACAAATTACGCGTACTTTAAGTTCGTCTGCAGCTTGTTGCCAGCGCTGTTGCGTATTGGCAGGTAGTAAGCGGGCAGGGTCTGAACTAAAGGCATCAAACAGTGCCATCAGCATATTTTGACAGCGAAAGCGCGATTGTTGGATCTCCGGCTTTAAGATCACGCAGCGATACACGACCTGTTTTAAGCAATGTAAAATGGCCAGCGGAGCCGCTGACAATGTCGCGTTATAGCGTACTAGCGGCTCCTCTGCCTGCGGCAGCACTTCTGATAACGTTACTGCACTGATCAGCAGGTTTACCAGTGAACCAATGGCATCTTTACGTAGGTGATGCTGATTACTGAACAGTGCCGTGCTGATCTGCTGCATCAAAGGTTGCAACTCTTGTGGCAGGGCGGCCCAATCATCAGCAGTATGTTGTTGCCATTGGCTTTGGCTGATGTTGCCCAATACTATGGCGTCTTCTAAATCATGCACGCCATAAGCAATATCGTCCGCCAATTCCATAATAGATGCATCCAGCGACTTATAACGCGACTTCACAAAAGGCGATTTGTTCAGTTGCTCTGTGCTTTGAAACAAAGCGCGGTCGTCCTCGCTAAGCGGCGCCAAAATCCACTGCAGAATGTCGGCATCAGCCGCAAAAATAGCTTTTGCCGGCTGCCACTGTGTCAAATTAAGCGGGTTAGTTGCAGGTATGGTTTGCTGGCTTAAATCAGGCTGTAGCACCGGGTACTTTAATAAACCCAGCAAAGTGCGGCGCGATAAATCCATACCATGCTGCAGGGTATAAGGTTCTAATTTGGCTACAATGCGCAGTGTTTGGCCATTACCCTCAAAACCACCGGCCTGCAGCATTTTAAAATTAAGTGCGGTTTCGCCGCCGTGGCCAAAAGGCGGGTGGCCGATATCATGCGCCAGACATAACGCTTCCATCAGGCTGTCATCAGGCAAATAGCTTAACTGTTGTTGGCTGACCTTAGCACGCAGCTGACTAACTAAACCGGTACCAATTTGGGCCGCTTCCAGTGAATGGGTAAGCCGGGTGCGGTAAAAATCATTTTGGCCAATACCGAGGATCTGCGTTTTAGCTTGCAAGCGGCGAAAGGCAGCAGAGTGCAGAATACGGGCGCGGTCGCGTTGCCATGGGCTGCGCTGATCGCCGGGTCTGCTGCTGCCTGGGCCGGACCGACGCTCTGACCAAAGTGGATGTGGCATAGTATTCCTTGTTAATTCAACCAGCTAAAGCACAAGACCCGCTGCAATACGTACTGGCCTTATAGTACGCCAACTGCGGCGAAACTTCGAGCCCGACCATAGTGGCAAGCGTAATAAAGGCTGTTGCAAAAAGCATTCGACACGCCGTCTTTTATACTGTATAAAATAACAGTAATCTAATCAGGGGAAAATGCCATGGCTGTTATTGTTAAGTATGTAGTAGAAAGAAACGGAGCGGAAAAGATGACTTTTACTTCTAAAGCGGAAGCTGATGCTTATGACAAAATGCTTGATACCGCTGATGAGTTAACGCACTTTTTAGCTGCCAGCACATTAATAGCCGATGAGCAGTTGGCAGAAGCGCTGGCGCTGTATATGGCACAACAAAAAGACAATTTACTGGTAGCTTTGGGGGCCAAAAAGCCGGCTGCCAAAGCAGAAAAATTTGATAAAACTGAAAAAACTACTAAGACAAAAATTGCCGCAGTAGAGCAGGCCGCTTAAGCGGCCTGTTTGGTTTGCCAATAAGCGCGCAAGTCTGCTTTTACCTCGGGTAACAGCAGATATAGCGCCAGAATATTCGGCACAGCCATTAAGAAAATCATTGAGTCGATAAAATCAAACACGGCCATGATGTTGGGTACAGCGCCGACCGAGACAATACAACAAAACAAGACTTTGTAAAGCTGGGTTAAACGCTCGTTGTGGCCAACCAGATAACGCCAGCCAGTTAAACCATAGTAAGACCAGCTAATCACAGTAGAAAAACCAAACAGTAACAACGCCACCATTAGCACCCAGGGAAACCAGCTAAATACCGAGGCAAAGGCTCCAGAGGTTATTTGCACGCCATCCAGCCCCGGCGTTTGATAAGCCCCGGTTAGGATAATAACCAAAGCGGTAATGGTGCAGATGACCACCGTGTCAATGAAGGGTTCGAGCAGTGCGACAAAACCTTGCTTAACCGGCTGGTCAGTTTGTGCAGCAGCGTGCGCTATAGGGGACGAGCCAATGCCGGCTTCGTTAGAGTATGCCGCACGGCGAAAGCCCTGAATAAGCACACCGATAAAACCACCGTAGCCTGCTTCTGGGCTAAAGGCGCTCTGTAGTATCAATAATAAAGCAGAAGGGATCGCGCTGGCATGGGCCGCCATAACAAAAACAGACGCCAGCAAATATATTGCACACATAAGTGGTACCAGTTTGCTGGTAACGCGGGCGATGCTTTTTATGCCACCAATAATAACCGCTGCCACTAAACCGGCATAAATCACACCAAACAACCAGGCATTATCAAAGCCGGTTACGGTTTTTACCTGCACAAAGCCCTGGTTAACGTGGACAAAGCCAGCGGAGCCAAAAATAACAAACACAGAAAATGCCATTGCCAGTACGGTGCCGGTCAATGGCAAATTAGATTTGTCCAGCGCGGCTTTAATGTAATACATCGGACCGCCGGATACGCTGCCATCGGCATTGATTTGCCGGTATTTTACCGCCAGGGTGCATTCAACGAACTTGGTAGACATGCCTAGCAAGCCTGCGACAATCATCCAAAACGTTGCACCCGGGCCGCCTAAACTTATGGCTACTGCCACCCCGGCAATGTTGCCGGTGCCAACAGTGCCAGACAGCGCCGTGCTTAGTGCCTGAAATGGGGTAATTTCACCTTTGTCGCCACTACGCTGGTTATTTTTTAATAAGGCAATGGCATGAGAGAAACCACGCACATTGATAAAGCCGAGATAACAGGTAAACACCAGAGCGCCACAAATAAGCCAAATTAGCACCAGTGGCACAGATACACCATTAATATCAAAAGCATAAAAAACGGCGGCAGCAAGATAAGTGGTCAGGATTTCAAATGCCTGGCCAAAAGAAAAGTCAGTTGTCATTTATTATTAGCGGTATGGACGGCTATAGAGTAGTGCCAGACTACTGTGTTATGTACACAGTTACAAGTGCGAAGATTTAATGCGGCCAACATTGTATCTGGCCATTTTTACTTTTAAGCTGCATAACATTAGCTGATATGCAGGGTTGTAAATTATGACGCAACACTCAGAGCCGTCCAATGCTAACTTGACTGATGTGCCTGCATCTGAGGCCACGCAGCATCATCATAGACATCACCATCACCATGCACATACTGAAAGTAGCAATATTGCATTGGCATTTTGGCTGAATTTCAGTTTTGCCATTATCGAGTTTATTGGCGGCATTTTTACCAATAGTGTAGCTATTATTGCAGATGCGATACATGATTTGGGTGACAGCCTGGCTATTGGTTTCGCCTGGATTGCCAGCAAGGTTGCGGCCAAACAGCCAACTTCGCGTTATAGCTATGGTTTTCGACGCTGGTCGTTGCTAAGTGCATTGATTAGTGGACTAATCTTGTTGTTGGGGTCGGCATGGGTGCTGTCTGAAGCCATTCCCCGGCTATGGCAGCCAGAATTGCCGCATACCGGTGGGATGTTTTTACTGGCGTTGCTGGGTATTGCAGTAAATGGCATGGCGGTTTTACGTTTACGCCGTGGCAAAACCCAGAATGAAAAAGTACTAAGCTGGCATCTGCTGGAAGACGTATTAGGTTGGGTGGCAGTATTGCTTGGTGCCATACTTATGCACTTTACCGGCTGGGCCTGGCTCGACCCTGTACTGTGTATTGCTTTTACGATGTTTATCTTAGTCAATGTACTGAAAAGCCTACGCCAAACGCTAGCGTTGTTTTTACAGGTCACACCGGACCCGGCGCTGCAACAGCAGATCAGTGCCCAACTGGCTGAGCTGGATTTTGTGAAGTCGATCCACCACTTGCATCTTTGGTCACTCGATGGTGAACAGCATGTGCTGACTATGCACGTTGAAATTACCACACCAGCCGAGGCTGAACAGCAAATTGCCTACAAACAGCAGATAGCCAAAGTGTTAGCGCCTTATCAATTGAGCCATACCACGGTGGAATTTGAAATAAGTGGAGAGGCCTGTCGGGACGCTAGATAAAAAGGCAGCCCCGCTGCCTTTTACAACGATATACTATTGGCTGTAGCCAGGTAAGAACTGCGCCAGTTTGCCGATAGCGGCTTCCAGTTGCTCTTTATGGGGTAAGAACACGATCCGAAAGTGATCCGGCTCCGGCCAGTTAAACGCACGGCCATGTACCAGTAATACCTTATGCTGGCGCAAAAAATCCAGCACAAATAATTCGTCGTCTTTAATGCGGAATTTCTTCCGGTCAATTTTCGGGAATAAATACATGGCGCCCTTGGGCCGCATGCAACTGATGCCATCAATTTGTGTTACCAGCCTGTGAGCTAAGTCCATTTGTTCATACAAACGCCCGCCTGGCACCACCAGCTCAGTAATGCTCTGATAGCCGCCCAGTGCGGTTTGTACGGCATGCTGACAGGGTACATTGGCACATAGCCGCATAGACGCTAAAACGTTCAGGCCTTCTATATAATGACGGGCTAAATGTTTGGCACCGGAAATAAACAACCAACCGACGCGAAAGCCCGCTATACGATAATTTTTCGACAAACCACCAAAGGTTAGCATGATTAAATCATCTGCTAGTGAGGCAGTGCTAACATGCTCGGTGCCGTCATACAGCACTTTGTCATAAATCTCATCGCTTAATACAACTAAGCGGTGCTCACGGGCAATTTTTAACAGTTCAAGTAAAAAGGCTTTGTCGTACACAGCCCCGGTAGGGTTGTTTGGGTTAATCAGCACAATAGCTTTGGTTTTTTTGGTTATCTTTTCTTTAATGTCTGCAAGATCAGGATACCAGTCTTGTTGTTCATCACAGCGATAATGCAGCGCTTTGCCACCGGCCAAATTTACTGCCGCTGTCCATAATGGATAATCAGGTGAGGGCACCAGGACCTCGTCACCATTATTTAGCAGCGCCTGCAATGACATTAAGATTAACTCTGATACGCCGTTGCCAATATATACATCGTCTGCATCGGCGCCAATGATACCGCGCTGCTGATAATATTGTGCCACCGCAACCCGCGCAGGATAAATGCCTTGCGAGTCAGAGTAACCCTGAGCAGTAGGCAAGTTGTGTATCACATGTTTTAGAATTTCATCCGGTGCCTCAAAACCAAAAGGCGCCGGGTTGCCAATATTCAGCTTAAGAATACGATGGCCTTCTTCCTCCATTCGTCGCGCTTCTTGTGCTACAGGGCCGCGAATGTCATAACAAACTCCGTCTAACTTTGATGAGCGCTCAATCGGTTTCATAACAATGACCTTAAAACTCCACTTTCTATACGTCCGGACAGCTAAATAGCCTAAAGCTATACGGTGTCATACCAAACACCTGCTGGCAATGGGCAAGGGCAGGCTAAACAGAAAAAAACTACACCAATTCAGTTTTTCATCGTATAAAACTGCACTAGCAGGTAAAATGGCTAGCTTAATTTGTAATAAATTGGTTACTAATGCGCGTAATGCGGCAGTGTAGCAGTCGTTTTAAGGTGATAGATGTTTATAAAGAAAATCATAGTACTGTTTTTTTGGCTTGCCGTTATAGCGGCAGCATTTAGTCCTTTTACTGAGCTTGAACCAGTAAAACAATTGGACTCGCTGGACGACTGGCAGAAGCCAAATCGCTTAACGGCGTTAAGTACAGCGGATCAGAAAAAAGTATTAGCCCGTCTGGCATATACGCAACCTGCTATCGTTTTTCAGCCCTTGCCAGATTTTAACCTGTACACTGATACCACCGAACGTAAACGGGCATTTTTTAATTATTTACGGCCTTTTGTAAAACGGGAAAATGCCCGTTTGCGCTCGCTGCGTGAGCAATTACTGGACATACAACAAAAAAAGCAAAAACGTATGCGTATCTCATTAGAGGAATATGCATTTTTATATAGTTTATATGATGAATTTCGCATGGATGTGGCTGAAACGGATCAGACTATGCTGCAGCAGTTATTAGAGCGGGTAGACATTATTCCTGACACCCTGGTACTAATGCAAGCAGCTAACGAGTCAGCCTGGGGTACCAGCCGCTTTGCTGTTGAGGGCTATAACTTTTTTGGTCAGTGGTGTTTTCGCGAAGGTTGTGGTTTGGTGCCGCAGGCTCGTGCTGAAGGACAAAACCATGAGGTTGCTAAGTTTAGCAGTCCTGGCGCCAGTATAAAAAGCTACTTTTATAACCTGAATACCTTTCATACCTACGATAGCCTTCGTAGCATCCGTGCCCAGCTACGTAGTGAGGGTAGACCCTTGCGTGGTGAGGCATTAGCAGCAGGCTTAGGTTCATATTCTGAGCGTGGAGACGAATATATAGCTGAAATCAGTGGTATGATCCGCTTTAACCGTAAGTTGTTGGAAGAATAATATGCGCTGGTTCTTATTACTGCTACCGCTGTTAGCAATGCCAGCCTATTCTGATTTGCAACTGCATTACAATGGCTTTTATGGCCGGATGAAAAAGTTACAGCAACCTGAATATAGCGATATTACTCTGGCGTTTGCATTAATTGGTGAACGTAGCGGCAAACCCTGCCGTTTTTACAGCCTTAAATTGCTCAGCGACCAGCATGATATTAACCTGGACACGGCGGGCAACGGCGAAATTAGCTTGCCCTACGATGAAGAGCTAAAAAACAGTAATGCAGTGCTCAAAGTGTTGCAGGCTGACAATGCTGAACCTTGTCAGGTGCAGTTTCGTTTGCGATCGCGCATGCGTCTGCCGCTAAGCTTGGATTATGCCACGCTGGCACACTATCAAAGCCAGTTTGATTTGCTGCTGGACGATATGGCTGGTTTAGGCAAACACTGGCTGCCGACTGTGGCGGGGGTAATAGTGCAATTAGCTGACGATAGTGTTACCGCTGAGGTAGATGCCGTTGCACAGCGTATAACGCGGTGTGAGAAAGACCGTTGTGAAATTACACTTGATAAAACTGTGGCAGAGCAGGCGCAATGGCAGTTTAGTCAACGGCCATTATACCTGCTACCGCTCATTAGCAACGCCACACCTTAACAGTGCATCGTTGCTGTTTTGCCTATCGTTTAGCTTAGCGCAATAATTTGCAGCGGGTTGTCGTTTTCGGCATCGTCTTCTGCCTCAAGGCCTACCGGTACTGCCGGTACTGATTCTTTGTCAAACGCCATATCACGCTCTTGAAGCTCAGTGTCTTTGCTCAGTGCAGCAAAATTAAACAGGTTTTTGTCTGCCAGATGTGACGGTACTATGTTTTGCATGGCCTGAAACATGGTTTCAATGCGGCCCGGAAAGCGTTTATCCCAATCTTGCAGCATCTCTTTTACTACCTGACGTTGCAAGCCGTCTTGCGAACCACAAAGATTACAGGGGATTATCGGAAACTGGCGGGCAATGGAGTATTTTTCAATATCTTTCTCTTTGCAGTAGGCCAGAGGTCGGATAACAATGTGTTCACCATTGTCACTGACCAGCTTAGGCGGCATTGACTTCATTTTGCCACCATAAAACATATTTAAAAACAAGGTTTCCAGCATGTCATCCCGATGATGGCCCAGGGCAATTTTGGTTGCACCCAACTCTTTCGCTGTACGGTACAAAATACCGCGGCGTAGCCTGGAACATAAAGAACAGGTCGTTTTACCTTCAGGGATTTTTTCTTTAACAATCGAGTAGGTATCTTCGGTGACGATGGTAAAATCAACGCCAATCCGGCTTAAGTAAGACGGCAGTACGTCAGCCGGAAAGCCGGGCTGCTTTTGATCCAGATTTACCGCGACCAGTGAAAAGTTAATTGGCGCAGATTGCTGTAAATTTAGCAAAATATCCAACATGGTGTAGGAGTCTTTACCGCCTGATAAACACACCATCACTTTATCGCCTTCTTCAATCATATTGAAATCGGCGATAGCTTGTCCCACGCCTCGGCGCAGGCGTTTATGCAGTTTGTTCAGATTATATTGAGCTTTGGCTTGGGCGGCGTGCGTCATAACAGTTACCACTAGTGAAAATGGCGCACATTATAGCCAAGTGCGCCGCAATACCAAAGCTAGCAACGCGCTAAAACTCAGCTTTTCTGCATCGGACAGACAAAGTTATCTGGTTTTACTGCCAGTACATCACAATCCAGCCGATCGATAACATGCTCCGCAGTATTACCGATAATGGCGGCAGACAGGCCTGTACGACCAATAGTACCAATTACCACCATTTCTGCATCCAGTTGTTTGGCCAATTGTGGGATAACATCCTCCGGCATACCCTCCAACACATGGGCATGTGTCGTAGTGATGGCGTACTGCTTGGCCAGCTCTGCTACCGCATCAGCATGGTGCGTTTTCATCGTACTGTTATACTCCTGAGGATTGAACTCAGGTATTTCAATAGCAATATTAACAGGCGTGCCGGGGTAGGCGTTAACCAGATGGGTGTTGGCTTTAAGCATTTCCGCCATTTGTTGTGCTTTGGTTATAACACGCTGATTTAATGATTGATGTTGCTCTTGCTGGCTGCCAGCATTCACCGCCGCAACAATATTGCCGCCTTGTGGCCAGTCATGGTCTTTTACCAACAGTACCGGGCATGGACATTTACGCAATATGTGCCAGTCAGTAGGGGTAAAAATCATTGATTTAAGTACGTCGTGGTCGTGCGTGCCCTTAATAACCAAATCATAGCCATCCTCAAGCACCGCATGCACAACCGCCTCGAACGGTCTGTTATGCCATACCACTTTAACGTCTATATTTATACCGCCAGCGCGTGGCGCGGCTAAGTAATCACTCAGCCACAGCTCTCTGTCTTTAATAACCGCCTGGCGCATTGACTCCCGCTCTTCGCCGGACAACATCGTGGTCATTTCATAGGAAAAGTCATAGACTGAGACAAAGGCTGTTAGTTGGCAGTGTTGTAATCGCGCCAGTTGTACAGCGCGATTTAAGGCTTTCTGTTGATCAGAGGTTGGGTCGATGACTACCAGTACATGGTTAAATTCAGACATAACGGGCTCCGCTACAATAGTATTTAATAAAGTGTAGCCAAACTAGCCTGATTTGCTGAGCAATAACCTGATGCAGGTCAAACAGAGGTCAAACTGTACCGTTTTAACAATGTGCTGTTAATGCTGCCAGTTTATTCAATGCCGGTGCATCTTGAAGAGTTATGAGTTTACCGTCCACACTGATCAGCTGTTCTTTGTCCATTTTGCTAAGCAGGCGGCTGATCGTTTCTACTGTTAGCCCCAAATAATTACCAATGTCACTGCGGGTCATTGTCAAACGAAACTCTGTAGCAGAAAAGCCACGGCTGGCATAACGCTGGGCCAGCTGTGATAAAAAAGTAGCGAGTTTTTGTTCGGCAGTTTTGCGATTTAACAGCAGCATCATTTGTTGATCAGACTGAATATCCTGGCTCATTAAGCGCATCATTTGCTGGCGCAGGCGTGGTAATTGATCGAGCAAGGTATCGAGGTTTGGTAGTGGGATCTCACACACCATGGCTGTTTCAAGTGCTTCTGCATAGCTCGGATGTTGCTGGCTGTTTAAGCCGTCAAAACCAACAATATCACCCGGAAGATGAAAGCCGGTAATTTGTTGCTCACCCTGCTCAGTTAAGGTAAAGGTTTTAAAAGATCCGGTGCGGATAGCAAACAGAGATTTTTGTATATTGCCAGATTCAAACAGCATATCGCCTTTGTGTAATGGGCGTTTACGCTGAATGATATCGTCCAGCCGGGTCATTTCGGTATCGTTTAGTGAGAAAGGCAGGCAAAGCTGACTAAAGCCGCAATCCTGACAGTTTATCGCTGAGCGTTGCATACCTACTTCCTTCATTTTTCTCTGACATACCAACAGCTGCTAGCTTAAAAAACCAGCCTGCGGATAGCAAGCCAAATCGTATAAATTGCGTAAATAGCCAAAAGCAATGCTGCGCTGTAGCGAAAGGCGCGCTGATTCTTTAGTTGTGTTAACAACGTTGCCGCTGAACCGGTTAGTAAAATAGCAGGCATAGTACCCAGGCCAAAACCAAGCATAATAAACGCGCCCTGGCCGGCACTTCCGCTGGCCAAGCTCCAACCTAAGGTGCTGTATACCAATCCACAGGGTAAAGCACCCCAGCACATGCCATAGGCATACGCATTACTTGCGCGTTTCAGTGGTAGCAGACGTTGCGCCAGGGGTTGGACATGGCGCCAAATATGTTGGCCCAGTTTCTCCAGGACTAGCAGGCCAAACCACAGGCGGCTGATATACAGCGCCATCATTAGCAACAGCAAGCCAGCTACCAGACGCAACCATAGCAGTGATGCGCCAGCCAGTTGCATCGCACTCACACCAAAATAACCTACTGCGCCACCAAACAATGCATAGGTGGTTAAACGCCCGGCGCTAAGATGCAGTTGTAATAGTAACTTATGTTTAGCAGACCCCGTCATACTAAGTTGCAACGCACCGGCAATACCGCCACACATGACCAGACAATGGCTGCTACCTATTAAACCAATCAACAGTGCCGCGGCGAAATCACTGTTCACTGCGGTGCCTTATCGTTATTGCTATCTTGCTGTTGTTTATTTGTAGCTTTAGTATCGTCGAATAAAATACTGAAACCTTCTTTGTCTAAATCCTCGAATTGCTTGCTGCGTACAGCCCAGAAAAATACCGCCAGGCCAATAATGACAAACAGGATGGCAATGGGGATCAATACATAAATTACACTCATTTTTTCAGCAGCCTTAATGAATTAGACACCACCAGCAATGAGCTGAATGACATACCCAGCACCGCAATGTATGGCGAAACAAAACCGGCCACGGCTAACGGTATAATCAATAAGTTATAGCCTACCGACCAGGCGAGATTTTGTTTAATAATACGTTGGGCTTCGGTGCTGCCAGCCAAAAGCTGAGCCAACAAACCGATACTGGGTTGCAACAATACCACATCAGCTTGATTCTTCGACAAATCGCTGCCTGTTTGCAATGTAACCGAGACATGAGCAGCATTAAAGCCCGGGCTGTCGTTAATGCCATCGCCGAGCATCAGAACTTTGTGTCCCTGTTTTACCAGTGCGTTGATTTGCTCAACTTTTTGCTCTGGGCTGCAGCCTTTAACTACCAAATCAAAATTAAGTTGTTGCTGTAGGGTATCCGCCTGGGCTGAACTGTCGCCGGTCAGCATCACCAATGTGTAACCACGCTGACGTAAATTGTTTAGCAGGGCCGGTACTTCGCTGCGCAATGCATCAGCCAGTGTTACAGCAGCGAGTACCTGATTATCTATCGTCAGGTAAACCATGGCATCCGCCAGAGGCGCAGCCTGACAAAACTCAGCGCTGCCTACTTTTACTTGTTTTGCCTCGTACTGAGCGCTGATGCCGGCGCCAACCACAATTTGTGTTTGTTCAAGCAACAAAGGTTGTTTTAAGTAAGGTGCAAAAGCTCGTGCAATAGGGTGCTCAGAATAGGTTTCAAGGTTGGCAATCAGGTTAAGGCATTCTGCCTCGCTGTATTCATCTTGAAAACAATACACAGCTGCCAGGGAAAAACGGCCTTCGGTTAGGGTGCCGGTTTTATCAAATACGATATGACTTAGTTCGGGTAATACGTCTAGCACTGTAGAACGCTTAATTAATACGCCTTGCCGGTTAAGATTTGCCAGTGCACAGGTAACAGCAGTTGGCGCCGCTAAACTTAACGCACAGGGGCATGTAGCTACCAGTACAGATAGTGTTACCCAGAATGCTCTGTCAGCATCAAGCCAAAAGTACCACAGCACAAAGGTCGCAGCGGCTATTAGTAGCAGGCGTTCAACAAAGTAACGCGCTAGTTTGTCTGTTTTTTGCAGTACGCCAGGTTTTTGGCTCAGTGTTTGTTGCTGCAGGGCAATAATATGCCCTAGTCTGGACGTTGCCAGTGCAGCGGAGACTTGCACGGTAAGCACACCATCATGATTAATACTGCCGGCCAGTACAGTGTCACCCACGTTCTTGCTTACCGCCCGGTATTCTCCGGTTAACATGGACTCATCTGCAGAGCTACTACCAACTATAACAATTCCGTCGGCAGCTATGGTTTCTCCGGCCTTCACCAAAATAATATCGCCTGGGTTTAGCCGGCGCGCAGACACGGTATCTTGCTGATTGTCAGACACTAACGTTGCACTAACTGGCATTATTTTTAGCAGATTGCTGGTCGCATCACGTGCGCGGGATCGGGCGCGGTATTCAAAAAACTTACCCAGCTGCAGTAAAAACGTAAACATACAAACAGATTCAAAATACACTTCGCCGATGTTAAATACCGTAGCGTATGTCGATGCGATAAAGGTGTAATAAATTGCCAGACTGACCGGCACATCCATATTTAACTGCCGGGCTTTGATACCGCGCCAGGCGCTTTGCACAAAGGGCATAGCGGCATACAAAACGACCGGCAGCGTTAACAACATACTGATCCAGCGCAGATAACCCTGATGTGATGCTTCAATGCCTGTGTAGTCACCAAAATACAAGGCCACAGCCAGCATCATCACTTGCATTGACATGATACCAGACACGGCAAGTCGCTTTAAAAAGCGATTTAACTCGGCTTTAAATTGTTGTTGTTCCTGATCGGCCACAAAGGGGCTGGCCTGATAGCCAATTTTGCCAATAGCAGATAAAATCTCACTCAACGGTGTTAGGTCACTACGCCAAGCAAGATGGCAACGTTGGGTAGCCGTATTCACATTTACTTTTGCCACTGCAGGCAGTTGCCTTAGTTGTTTTTCTATCAACCAGGCGCATGCTGCGCAACTGATGCCACTTATTGAAAGTTCGATTTCGGTTAAATCACCTTGTTGGCGTGCAATGTCGGCTAACACATCGGGTGCATCAAAGTTTTGTAACGAGGTGGCTATAGCATCCGGGAGTTGTTCGGTGCGGCTGGCAGGCTGGGTGCGAAAACGGTAATAATCAGCCAGGCCGCTTTGAATAATCGTATCGGCAACAGCAAAACAACCTGCACAGCAAAAACAGCGGCTTAGGCCATCAAACATCAGGCTTAAGTCCGTACCGTCAGGTATAGCTTCATCACAGTGAAAACAACGCGCTGTGCTCAATTTAATTTTCCGTCAGTAACCGAGTTTTATCTCATCTATTGATGGCAGCTGCAATTCAGCGCGCAATTTCCACTGTTTAGATGCATCAGAAACGACCAGTTGCCATTTGCCCTTTGGTGTTATCGGCAGCGTAGCAACATAAAGCAGTTCGCCGCTACGTTGTGCATCCAGAGCAAAGTCGCGGGCAGCAAGGGTAGGGTGATAAAAATCGAGGTGCAACTCACCGTCCAGCACAGTATTTTCGGTAAAGCGTACCACGGCCCTATTACCTGCAATGAGCACATGTGCATCCAGATTTCGCAGTGCTGCTTCACGATACTTTGCCAGCTGCATATTAATTGCCCTGCCAGCCTTGTAATAATCATCTACGACCAAATCGGGCGAATGTTGCTGCATTACAACAACAGTATGCACGGCTTTAAGCGCTGTAAAGACGGGTATTGCAATTAATACCCAAGGCCATAACTGCTTGTACCAGGGTTTAGTGTCTTGCTGCATAACAACCTCAAACAGGGTAAACAGGGCATATAACATTAAGCCCCAAAACGGGGCCTAATGTATCACGGACTTGCATTACAGATGACTACTGTGCTGCTGGTTGCTCCGGGTGTGCCAGCCGGTATACATAGGCAGTGAGAATATGTACTTTGTCTTCGCCTAATGTCTGTTTAAACGCAGGCATTTCGCCATACCGGCCTTTAACCAGGCTTTCTTGTACCGCAGCGGCGGTACCACCATATAACCAGATATTGTCTGTAAGGTTAGGTGCACCAAACGGCAGGTTATGTGCCAGGCTGCCTTTACCATCTGCACCGTGACAGGCCGCACAAAGGGCAAACTTAGCTTTACCGGCCTCAGCCTCACGATCGTTAACACTGCGGCCAGATAAACTCAGTACATAAGCAGTCATTTCTTTAATACCTTGCTCACCCAGTGCATCTAACCAGCCAGGCATCGCAGCTTTACGGCCGTATAACAGCGTTTCTTTGATTTTATCCGGCGTACCACCGTATAACCAATCGGCGTCAGTTAGATTAGGAAAACCGTGTTGGCCACGCGCGTCTGAGCCATGGCACAGTGCACAGTTTTGTAAAAATAACCGCTGACCGATTTTAAAGGCGTCATCATCATAGGCCAGGTCTAACACATCGCGCTTGGCAAACTGCTGAAATACCGGGCCATAGACTTCATCGGCATGGGCCATTTCACGGTCCAGCTCTACTAACTTGCCCTCTGCACGGCCTTGTTCTACCGCTAAGCGTGACTCCTCCAGGGACTTAATACCCTGGTTCGAGCTGGTCCAGCCTAAAAAGCCTTGCCAGTTACCCAGCCCGGGGTAGGCGGCCAGGTAAAACACTGACCATACCAGTGTTAACACGAACATGTAAGTCCACCAGCGTGGCAGTGGGTTGTTTATCTCTTCAATGCCATCTACTTCATGGCCGGTATTTTGATCTTCCGGAACGCCAACATGGTTAGTCAGGTTCCATTTCAGCAGTACAGCACAGCCGATAAGCACCGGCAGGGTTAACACTATGATCCAAGCACTCCAAAAGCTACTCATGATCGGACTCCTGTTTATTTTTTTGTGGTGCCTTTTGCTCGTCGTCAAATATCAGGTTTGCTGCCTGATCAAAATCAGTTTTACGCTTTTTGCTGTAAGCCCAGATAACGAAGGCAACAAAGGCGACGAACAAAATCACGGTAAAAATGCTATGTATAGTTGAGTATTCCATCAGCATTACTTCAGGTGTGTGCCTAACGACTGCAAGTAGGCAATAATAGCCTGCATTTCAGTCTTGCCTTTAACTGCATCCACAGCGCCGGCAATATCGTCGTCGCTGTAGGGCACGCCGTAGCTGCGTAACACTTCCATTTTGCGGGCAGTGTGTTCGCCATCCAGCACGTTTTTATCCAGCCATGGGTAAGCAGGCATATTTGACTGTGGGACCACGGAGCGTGGGTCCATTAAGTGAGCATAATGCCAGTCGTCACTGTAACGCTGGCCAACACGAGCCAGGTCCGGGCCGGTGCGTTTAGACCCCCACAGGAAAGGGTGATCCCATACGCTTTCACCGGCAACTGAGTAGTGACCATAGCGTTCAACCTCAGCGCGGAATGGGCGGATCATCTGGCTATGACAGCCCACACAGCCTTCACGGATGTAGATATCACGGCCTTCCAACTGCAATGCAGTGTAAGGCACCATGCCATCGACAGGTTGAGTGGTCTCATCCATAAAAAACAGTGGCGTGATCAGCACCAAAGTACCAAAGCTGATTGCCACTATACTTAGTATTGCCAGCAGGCCAGCGCTTCTTTCAATTTTGTCATGATAATTCTTATTTGACATGATTTACCTCTTACGCTGCTGCTGGCACAGGTTGTAATGATTCATCTTTCGCGCGCACTGTTTTGTACACGTTGTAAGCCATCAACAACATGCCAGCTACCACGAACACACCACCAATAAAGCGCATCAGATAAAATGGCATTGACGCTTCCAGGCTTTGTACAAAGCTATAGGTTAGCGTGCCATCAGTATTGACTGCTCGCCACATCATGCCCTGAGTGATACCCGAGATCCACATCGCGACGATATATAACACCACGCCGATAGTATGTAACCAGAAGTGAGTGTTAATCAGTGAAATACTGTACATACGGCCCTGGTTGTATAGTACCGGAATTAAGTGATAGATAGCGCCGATAGAGATCATAGCAACCCAGCCTAATGCGCCCGAGTGTACATGGCCGATAGTCCAGTCTGTGTAGTGAGACAGCGCATTTACCGACTTTATTGCCATCATCGGGCCTTCGAATGTTGACATGCCATAGAATGACAACGACACGATTAAGAAACGTAGAATAGGGTCGGTTTTCAGCTTATGCCAGGCACCTGACAGTGTCATAATACCGTTAATCATGCCGCCCCAGCTTGGTACAAACAGCACTACAGACATCACCATACCCAGAGACTGAGTCCAGTCTGGTAGCGCGGTGTAGTGCAAGTGGTGTGGGCCAGCCCAGATATACAGTGCAATAAGTGCCCAGAAGTGCACTATGGACAAACGGTAAGAGTACACCGGACGACCAGCTTGCTTGGGTACAAAGTAGTACATCATACCCAGGAAACCGGCTGTTAGCAGAAAGCCTACCGCGTTATGGCCATACCACCACTGGATCATTGCATCTACTGCACCGGAATAAATCGAGTAAGATTTGAAAGCACTAACCGGTATCGCCATGCTGTTAACGATATGCAATGCGGCAACAGTTAGGATAAAACTACCCAAAAACCAGTTTGCTACGTAAATATGGCTGGTTGTACGTTTCACCAGGGTGCCAAAAAATACTATAGCGTAAGATACCCACACCAGCGTGATCAGGATATCAATTGGCCATTCCAGTTCTGCGTATTCTTTACTGCTGGTTAAACCCATTGGCAAGGTTATAACAGCTGCAACGATAACGGCTTGCCATCCCCAGAAAGTAAACATTGCCAGTTTTTCAGCAAATAAACGCACCTGACAGGTACGCTGCACGATGTAATAACTGGTGGCAAACAGCGCACTGGTACCAAAAGCAAAGATTACAGCATTGGTATGCAATGGCCGTAACCGGCTGTAGGTCAGCCAGGGGATATCGAAGTTTAGTGACGGCCAATAGAGCTGGGCCGCGATTAATACGCCTACCGCCATGCCGATAATCCCCCAAAAAACGGTGGTTAAGGCAAAGAGGCGGACAACTTTGTAATTGTAGTCAACATTTAACGAATTGGTCTGGCTCATGTTGAGTTCCGCTGCAGTTAGTGCTGGTTACTGACATCGGCTGTGTGACAGCCGTTCTTGTTATAGGTATAGCAACATCACAAAACTTGTGGTTGTTACCATACCAATTTTGGGCCGCATATTAAGGGTTTTACCCCAAAAAAGATAGGCGAAACAGCCCGTTTTATGATTTAGAACAAAGTCCATGGTTAATAATTGACCAAGTGTAGCTGTAGTTTGAAGCTTTTCATTAAAACAGCATACAATAAGCTGGCATTTTCAACTGATTGGCATGCTATGCGGCTATTTTATCTTATTATTTGGTTATGGCTAGGCGCTATGGGTTGCAAGCCGGCTGCACCGGGGCCGGTTATGCCAACGCTGGTGTTTCACAGCGCCGACATCACCCTGACACTAACGCCGGGCCATGCGCCGGTAGAAACTCCTTTGACCTTAAGCGTAATGGCTAACGGGCTGGCTGCGGTTACCGGCGAACTGAGCGGCGTAACTATGTATATGGGCATAGTGCCGTTGCGGTTCAGCCAGATAGCAGAAAATCAGTGGCAGGCGGAGTTTTTGCTCGGCGCTTGTAGTGATCCTGATATGCAATGGCAGCTGGTGTTGCATCTGCAAAATGAGCAGGGAATTAAAACCACGCTAAAACATACACTTCAATCAAGTTGGCGTTAGGGTGAAAATTTTTTGCTTGATATGTGATTAAAAAATAGCCACTATCGTGCAGCAAATTTGGGTGGAGCAACAGCAATGACCAGTGAATTCGTTCGCAATATTCATTTAGCCACTGCGCAGCGTTTAAAAGATCAGGGCGCTGATTTATACGGCATCGTCGAGCACTTTGAAAACGTGTTTATGCCGATGGATGAAGTACCCGAGCTGCTTGGCCAATTGGGGTATCCACAGCAAGATTTAAAGCGGTTTTTAAAAGGTACTGACGTTTAAATCATCTTTAGCTGCTGGCTGACCGCGAGTGCCTGGCTGCTGCTATGCAGGCGGGCCGTTTCGACACAGACAAACTGGCGGTAACTAGCTTCATCTAAATCGGGCAGTGTAATGCTTTTTTCCCGCCAGGGGTTCCATACCACGGTGGCATCATGGCCGGCCTGACATATTGATAAAGAGCGCTCGGCGCTGTCTAACCGCAGCTGATGCGCGCTTTGATAATAAACACGGTCTGTTTCTTCGCTGATATTTGTACTACAGCGGCTATCTGCTACTTGAGCATCCTTGAGTTTATCGTAGTACTTACCAGGCAGTGGCCTTATCAGCGCTGAGTCAACATCAGTTATGGCAAAATAGCTGTGCAGTGCAGCTTGCTGTGGCATAACCGTATTGCAGCCCAAACTTATCGTCAGGCTGTCGTTTAATGTCAGGCAAAGCTGTAACATTGCCCCGGCTTGCTGATGCGGTAAACGGTCAATGTTGATCTGCAGCGTGACACTAACGCCCGCCACTGAACTTTGTTGATGGCTAACCTGCCACAGTTGATTACGCACAACGCCATGATTGGCTAACGCTATATTTTCCGGATTGTATTCTACTCCGGCCTTGCCAAACCAGGGCCAGCATACCGGCACACCACCGCGAATAGCAGCCTGGTTATGCCACGTAGCCTTGGGTGACAACCACAACAATTCTTTACCCGGCACCGCTTGATATGACAGCACCTGCCCACCGTACAACGAAATAACTGCGCTGGCTGCACCGTATTGCAGTTTTATGCAGGGCAGGTCGGTTAGATGCGCAAAACCGGTTTGCTGGCTAATAGCGGTCTGTTGCATAATACTTCTCCGGTAATTTTAAAGACAAAAGGGCCCGGACATTTTTTCTCCACCGCCTTCAACAGCACATCCCTGTGCTGTCTCAGCCTGCGCGGCATCCCTGCCGCTGTTACGAAAAAAATCCGACCCCTTTGCTATCGCAGCTGAGTATTCGTATCGGCTGCAAAAACAAAACAGCCAGCATAAAGCTGGCTGTGTCTGTGTGCAATATCTTAGGCGTGTTTCATAAACTCAACGGTGTTATCCAGCATACGGTTGCTGAAGCCCCACTCGTTATCGTACCAGCTCATTACTTTTACCAAACGGCCGTTAACACGGGTTTCGGTGGCATCAAAGATAGACGATTTCGGATTGTGGTTAAAATCAATGGATACCAGTGGTAAATCGTTTACTGCCAACACTTCAGCCATGACACCCGTTGAAGCGGCTTTGCGGATAATGTCGTTTACTTCGTCAATCGAGGTATTGCGACCGGCTATAAAGGTTAAATCAACCAGGGAGACATTCAGTGTAGGTACGCGCACGGCTAGGCCGTCAAATTTACCCATCAGCTCCGGCACTACCAGGCCTACCGCAGCGGCGGCGCCGGTTTTGGTGGGGATCATCGACATCGCAGCAGCCCGGGCGCGGCGTAAGTCAGTGTGGTACACATCACTTAAACGCTGATCATTGGTGTAAGCATGAATAGTGGTCATCAGGCCCGACTCAATACCTAACACATCATTTAACGGCTTGGCAATCGGTGCCAGGCAGTTAGTGGTGCACGAGGCATTCGAGATAATGTTCATTTGCGGCGTTAAGATATGCTGGTTTACGCCATACACTATAGTGGCATCAACATCTTTGGCCGGCGCCGAGATAATGACTTTTTTTGCTCCGGCTTCCAAATGCGCGCCAGCGCTTTTACGGTCGGTAAACAAACCAGTACATTCCAGTACCACATCTATGTTCAGCTGTTTCCATGGTAAGTTCGCCGGGTTGCGTTCACTTAGCGTAATAATTTCATCCTGGTTAACGTAAATGGCTTTGTCATTGTGCTCAACGTTGGCGGCAAAAATACCATGGGCCGTGTCGTACTTCAGCAGGTGTGAGTTAATAGCAGCATCGCCCAGGTCGTTAATTGCTACTACTTTAATATCGTAATTTTTGCTGCTTTCATACAAAGCACGCAGCACATTACGGCCAATGCGGCCAAAGCCGTTAATCGCGACACGAATTGTCATAGTAACCCCGTTAAATAGATGTTCTGAAAGTTTGCTAAGTAAGTTGTGTAGTAAAATTACATTATTGGCTGACTTTTTCAAGTTTAAAACGCTATAAAACCGCTATTTATGTAATTAAATGACATAAATGAACAATGACTTTAGCGCAAAGGCGGCCTAAAATGAGCCATAGCGTACTGACAATCTACTGACTATAAAAAGGAATTCCCATGGACGCCACCTTACTGGCTGAATTGATCGCATTTTGTGGTATTGAAACTGAATTTAATGATGCCTGGGGAAATCCGACGACTGTTAGCCAGCAACATCAGCTGGCTCTGCTGCAAGCTCAGGGCTTTGATACTGACGATGATGAAACCGCAGCACTGCAGCTACTGCAGCGACAACTGGATTTTTGGCAGCAACCGCTGCAAGCAGTAGCAGTGCAACGTCATGATGAACCGGTTCAGCTGTTGTTGCAGGTAAACCTGGAACAAGCCAACAGCGAACTGGCATTAATCCTAACTACCGAGAATGGCGATGAGCAGTATTTTAAGCTGATACCGGTAGAAGGCGAATTGGTACAGGTGGTGGTGCTGGATGAGGTGGAATACCACCAATATCAGCACAGGCTGTCGCTGACATTAACTGCCGGCTATCACCAACTGCAAATAGCAGACACTGACATAAAGCAAAAGCTGATTATTACTCCTGGCCGCTGTTATCAGCCTGACGTGTTTCAACAGCAAAAGCAATGGGGTATTGCTTTGCAATTGTATGCGCTGCGCTCAGAACGTAACTGGGGCATCGGCGATTTTACCGATTTGGCCACTACAGTAAAATATCTGGCTAGCGTCGGTGCTGATTTCGTCGGGTTAAACCCGATACATGCGCTGTATCCGGCGATGCCGGAAAGTGCCAGTCCTTACAGCCCCTCGTCGCGGCGTTGGCTGAATATCAGTTATATTGATGTTGCTGCTATGCCGGGCTTTGCCGCCTGCGCCCGCACGCAAAGTCTGGTCAATGCCCCGGTGTTTCGCACAGCGCTGCAAACGCAACGCAGCAAAGACTATGTTGATTACAGCGGTGTTATGCAGTTAAAGCTGCCGGTAATGAAGAGCCTGTATCAATGGTTTATCGAACAGGATAAAACCGGCAATAAAGCACAGCTCAAGGCCTTTAAACAGTTTAAAGCTGACGGCGGCGCCAGCCTGCAGCAGTTAGCGTTGTATGATGCGCTGCATGCGTATTTATATCAGCAGGATTGTATGCACTGGGGCTGGCCGAATTGGCCGGAGCAATACCGCCAGCCGCAATCGGCCGCGGTGCAACAGTTTGCCAAACAACATAAAGCAGAGCTGGATTTTTACTGTTACCTGCAATTTATTGCCCAGCAGCAATTGGCTCAGGCGCAGCAGGTCGCAAAAGATGCAGGTATGTTGCTGGGGTTATACCGGGACTTAGCGGTGGGCGTCAGCGAAGCCTCTACCGAAATTTGGGCTAACCCTGAATTGTACTGTCGTGATGCCAGCATAGGGGCGCCGCCGGATCCATTAGGCCCAGCCGGACAAAACTGGGGCTTGCCACCTATGTACCCGTATCAGCTGTATAAGCAGGCGTATCAGCCGATAATCGACTTGCTGCGCGCCAATATGCAAGATGCCGGTGCCCTACGTATTGACCATGTGATGGCGCTGCTACGGCTGTGGTGGGTACCGAAAACGGCAGAAAATGCCGGCGGTGGTGCCTATGTGTATTATCCGATCATGGATTTACTCGGTATTCTGGCACTGGAAAGCCAGCGTAATCAGGCGGTGATTATCGGTGAAGACTTAGGCACAGTACCCGATGGTATTCGCGAGTTGCTGGGGCAACACGGCGTCTATTCATACCGTGTATTCTTTTTTGAAACTGCTGCTGACGGCGGTTACATTTCGCCGGTGCATTATCCGCAGCAAGCCATGGCGACATTAACCACGCATGATTTACCTACGCTGATTGGCTTTTGGCACTGCGACGATCTACGTCTGGGCAAAGAGCTTGGTTTGTACAAAGACGAAGCCCAGTTACAACAGCTGTATGCCCAGCGTCATGCCAATAAGCAGCGCATTATGGATTCACTACACGGACATCAGCAGTTACCGGCTGATTACAATCACAGCAGCGAACATTTGGCTATGGAGCAAACCTTGAACTTCGCCATGCAGCGTCATCTGGCTGCCACCAGTAGCCAGCTATTATGCCTGCAACTGGAAGATGCGCTGCAAATGAGTCAGCCGGTTAATATTCCCGGCACTAGCACAGAGTATCCGAACTGGCGGCGTAAGCTGACACAGGACATTGAGCAATGGCAACAAAACGCGCAAATTCGGCAATTGTTTAGCGATATCAGCACTAAACGCCGCCAGGCTTAATGCTGGCATGTTACGCCATAGTATTTTTGCCCGGCTCTGTTATGGTAGTAAGAACATAATTATCAAGGAATGGCAATGAGCATAACGCAATTACCCCAGGCACATTGTGCGGAACCTTTTACGCTGCTGGGCTGGCAGCCGATTAAGCCAGATAGTACTACCGGCTTATTGTTAAGGGTGTATTTGCCGTTTGCATCAGCGGTAACGGCGGTGTCGGCGAAAACCGGTAAACCGTTGGGCGAGTTGATAGCTGATACCGACATCAGCGGTGTATTTGAACTACATTTGCCGCGTAAGCGCACTAAAGAAGCTTATATACTGCAGGTAAGCCAGGGCAGTTATCAGTACGAGTTACTCGACCCATACCAGTTTACTGATGAAGCCTATTACGCGGTGCACTACATTAGCAGCCAGCCAGAAAACCTGTACCGGCAACTCGGTGCGCAACTGGTGACGCTGACAGTAGCGGGTAAAGCGGTCAGTGCTACCCGCTTTGCTGTGTATGCGCCTAATGCCAGCAGTGTCAGCCTGGTAGGCGATATGAATAGCTGGGATGGCAGGGTGCACCCAATGCAACGTACCTTGTGTGGCCATTGGGTATTAGTGGTACCACAAGTTGCTGCCGGTGTGCGTTATAAATTTGAAATAAAAGATAAAGTGGGCAATTTACTGCCGCACAAAGCCGATCCGATGGCATTTTTTGCTGAGCAATATCCATCGCATGCCTCTTTGGTATATGACCACAGTAAATACCAATGGCAGGATAGTGCATGGCAACAGCGGCCTAAGACAGATCCGCTAACTGCGCCAATCAGCATCTATGAAATGCAAGCTGGCAGCTGGCGTCGAAGCGATGACAATCAACCGCTGAGTTATCGTGAGCTGGCGACGCAGCTGATCCCCTACATAGTCGATATGGGCTATAGCCATATCGAGCTGTTGCCGGTGATGGAACATCCGTTTGATGGCTCCTGGGGGTATCAACCGCTGGGCTTGTTTGCACCTACCTCGCGCTTTGGTAACCCGGACGATTTTAAGTATTTTGTCGATCAATGCCATCAGGCTGGGATAGGCGTAATTCTGGACTGGGTACCGGCGCATTTTCCGGAAGACGGCCATGGGTTAGCCCGCTTCGATGGTAGCCAGTTATATGAATATGAAGATCCGCGCCGTGGCTGGCACCCGGATTGGAACTCCTGCATTTATGACTACGGCAAAGACTACGTGCGGCAGTTTTTGGTGGCTAGTGCGTTGTACTGGTTAGAACATTTTCATATTGATGGCCTGCGTGTCGACGCGGTGGCATCAATGCTGTATTGGGATTATTCACGCAAAGACGGCGAATGGATCCCTAATGTGGATGGTGGCAACCATAACTATGAAGCAATAAGCCTGTTTCGCTGGTTTAACAGCGAAGTTTATAGCAAGTATCCCAACGCTATTACCATTGCCGAAGAGTCAACATCATTTCCAATGGTGTCGCGCCCGGTAGATATGGGCGGCCTGGGCTTTGGCTTTAAATGGAATATGGGCTGGATGAATGACAGCCTGCGTTATATCAGCAAAGATCCGGCGTACCGGCGTTATCATCACAATGATCTGACGTTTTCGATGGTGTATGCCTATAACGAAAACTTTATTTTGCCGTTGTCACATGACGAAGTGGTGCACGGTAAAGGCAGCCTGCTGCATAAAATGCCTGGTGATGAATGGCAACAAGCGGCCAACATGCGTGCTTATATTGCGTTTATGTTCGCCCATCCGGGCAAAAAATTGAATTTTATGGGTAATGAATTTGCCCAAAGCAGTGAATGGAGCCACAGCCGCAGTCTGGACTGGCACCTGCTAGATTATGATAAACATCGAGGTATGCAGCAGTTATTCCGCGATTTAAACCACACTTATAAACGCTGTATGCCCTTGTATCAGCAGGATTACAGTCATAATGGTTTCGCCTGGCTGGATCATCAGGATGCAGCTAACAGCACGCTGAGTTTTTTACGCCGTGATGAAAGTGGTGACGTTATATACGTATTGGCGAATTTCACACCATTGCCGCGCCATGATTTTATACTGGGGGTAGAGCAAGCCGGCGAGTATCAGGTTATTCTTAATACCGACAGCGAATATTACTGGGGCAGTAACTTTGATGTTGGCGGCGCGCTTTATACTATTGCCACGCCGTATCAGAGCCAGCCACAGCATGTCAAATTGCAGCTACCGCCTTTGGCAACCCTGTATTTGCGTAAAAAACGCTGATATAACGGCTATACAGCAAAGGTAAGAAGTAAACGGCAGCCATTATGAGTCACCAAATTGCGTTACTAAAATTAGACACCGGCCACAGCAGCCCGCTTGGCGCCAGTCGTGTTTGCGCTGGCGGGGCATTGGATGACAATGCGCCAACCGGCTGGAATTTCGCCGTGTTTGCACCAGACGCCAGCGCGCTGTTTTTGTGCTTATTTGCCCCCGATACAGAAGAGTTACTGGCAGAAATTGCTTTTACTGGCCGCACCGGCGCCATTTGGCATCTGGCAGTGCAGGGCATTAGCGACGGCACCTTGTATGCGTTAAAAGCCGATGGCCCGATGCAGCAAGAGCAAGGGCTGGTGTTTGACAAACAACGGATACTGCTTGACCCCTATACCCGCAAACTAAACCGAAAAGTCCGTTTTAACGAACGATTGTACAATAGTAAAAGCAGTTACATGTTGGCCAAAGGCGTGCTGTGTGAGCTGACTTTTGATTGGCAGGGGGTGCAAAAGCCGCAGATCCCGCGCGAAAAAACCGTGGTTTACGAAGCGCATGTAAAAGGCATGACGATGTTACATCCGCAAGTACCTGAACAGTTACGCGGTACCTATCTGGGGCTGTGCCAGCCCGCAGTAGTAAAACACTTGCAGCAGCTTGGGGTAACAACCCTGCAATTATTGCCGGTAACGGCTTTTATGAGTGAGCCGCGGCTAAATAAGCTGCAGCTGACTAACTATTGGGGTTATAACCCGATAAGTTTCTTTGCCCCGGACCCACGCTATCAGACAGAAGATGCGGTTACTGAATTTAAAACCCTGGTGCGCACTTATCATCAGGCGGGTATTGAAGTTATTCTTGACGTGGTATTTAACCATACTGCCGAAGGTGGCGATGACGGCCCGTTATTAAGTTTTCGCGGCCTGGCGAATAAGCATTATTATTTATTTGAAAGCCATGCCGACATTACTGATTTTAGCCAGAGCTGTAACTACACCGGCTGTGGTAACACACTGAATGTAGCACATCCGATGGTGCAAAAGCTGGTGATGGACGCGCTGCGGTATTGGGTTACTGAAATGCAGGTTGACGGCTTCCGCTTTGATTTGGCCACCACGCTGGCCCGCGAACACAAGCGTTTTAACCCCTATGCGGCGTTTTTGCAGATCATTGCGCAAGACCCGGTATTGTCAAAGGTAAAATTGATTGCAGAACCCTGGGATGTTGGCCCTATGGGCTATCAGCTGGGTCAGTTTCCTGCCCACTGGTCAGAACTAAATGACAAATGTCGTGATACCTTCCGTGCTTTTTGGCGCGGTGATAAGGCTGTGCTGCCAGAATTTACCACGCGGCTACTTGGCTCGCGCGATATTTTTCAAAAACACCATAAACCAGCTAGTTGTAGCGTTAACTATTTAACCTACCATGATGGTTTCACGCTGCACGACCTGGTGAGTTACAACGATAAACATAACTGGCTAAACGGTGAAGAAAACCGCGATGGTCACGGCCACAATTTAAGTTGCAACCATGGCGTAGAGGGGCCCAGTAAGGATGCCGCCATCCGGGCCAATCGCTATTTGCATAAACGCAATCTGGTTGCCACGTTATTGCTAAGCCAGGGCATGATCCATTGGCTGGGCGGTGACGAATTAAGCCATACTCAGCGCGGCAACAATAATGCCTATTGCCAGGATAATGATATTAGCTGGCTCGATTGGCATTTGGATGCGGAACAGCAAGATTTTCTGAGTTTTGTCCGGCAAATGATGACATTGCGCAGCACTTATCCGTGTTTGCAACAATTGTCGTTACTTGACGACAGCTACCAGTTACATGGTGATAAACATCAGGTACAGTGGTTTTTACCCGATGGTCGTGAAAAACAGCCACACGACTGGCATGAGCCTGAGCGCAACAGCTGCATCTGTCAGATCACCAATAAACGTAATAATATCAGCTTGCTTTGTGTATTTAATGCGCAGCAAAAAACCGTAGCCTTAACCTTGCCCGGTAGCGCGCGGCAATTGTTGTTCGATACCAGTGTCGACAAAGGGCTTTTGCAGCAATCTGAAGAAAAACACAGCCGTTATCTGCAGAATGCACACAGTATCTCGGTCTGGCTGTAGGCGCAGTCAATGCTTTTAAGTATAATGCGCGCCGTTTGCATGAGCGCGCCTCTGGCGCACAGCCTCAGAACCACAATTTAAAGGAATGTCCGATGACAGACACAGCAGCACTTTGCGATATCGGTTTTGTCGGCGCGGGTGTAATGGGGAAAAACCTCATTTTAAACCTGGCCGATAATGGTTACCGCGTCGCCGCATTTGACCTGGATCATCAGAAACTGGAAGCCGTGTTGGCGCAGGACACAACCGAGCGCGGCGACAAACCGGCCCGTGTTATTGCCTGCAGCTCCTATACTGAATTGTTGTCACGTTTATCAGCACCTCACCTTATCGTGTTATCCGTGCCGGCGGGTAAACCGGTAGACGATGTCTGTCACAAATTAATCGATGCCGGTATTCAGGCTGATGACATTATTGTTGATACCGGTAACAGCCTGTGGACAGATACTGTGGCACGGGAAAAAGATTTTGAAGGTAAATTTATTTTCTTTTCTACCGCCGTATCAGGTGGTGAAGTGGGCGCGCGGTTTGGCCCATCGCTAATGCCAAGTGGCGACCCGTACGCCTGGACCCGTATTAAGCCACTTTGGCAAGCCATAGCCGCTAAAGTTGACCCGGCAACCGGTAAACCCATCGAGCGCTTTGAACCTGGTAACCCGGTTACCGAAGGTGAACCCTGCGCCACTTATATTGGCCCCAGTGGCTCTGGCCATTATGTGAAAATGGTACACAACGGCATTGAATACGCCGATATGCAGCTGATTTGTGAAGCCTATCAGGTCATGCGCGACATTCTTGGCATGCCGGCCGCTGAAATTGCCGGGGTGTTTAAACAGTGGAATGAAGGCCCGCTCAACAGCTATTTAATTGGCATCAGCGCTGATGTGCTGGCAACCAAAGACTCAGAAACCGGCCTTCCGCTGGTCGATGTGATCATGGATAAAGCCGGCCAGAAGGGCACCGGACTTTGGACAGCGGTGAGTAGCTTGCAGCTTGGCAGCCCGTCACCGACCATTGCCGAAGCGGTGTATGCCAGGTCAATATCGGCACTGAAGCACGAGCGGGTAAAAGCCGCTACGGTATTGGCCGGTCCGGCGCAAAATTTGATTTCGCCTGAACAGAAAGACGAGATTATTCAGGCACTGCACGATGCATTGTACTGCGCCAAAATCTGTGTGTATGCCCAGGGCTTCCACTTAATGAAAACCGCCGCCGACGAGCACGGCTGGCAGCTAAACTTTGCTGAAATCGCCAAGATCTGGCGCGCCGGCTGTATTATCCGCGCGGTGTTTTTGCAATCTATTACCGGCGCGTACGAGCGCAACGACGAGCTGGAAAACCTGCTGCTTGACCCGTTCTTTGCCAAACAAATTTCGGTGTACCAGCAAAACTGGCGTAAAGCCGTGGCAAACGCTACCCTGGCCGGTATTCCGGTAGCGGCGCTCAGCTCAGCGCTCAGTTACTACGACTCATACCGCACTGCGGTATTACCGGCTAACTTACTGCAGGGCCAGCGCGATTATTTTGGTGCCCACACTTTTGAGCGTACCGACAAAGCCAAAGGCAAGATGTTTCATGTTGATTGGAGTAACCCGCAGCGTCCGATGGTGAAAATAAAATGAGCACACAAAATATACAATACATAGGCACGCCAGGCATGGCTAGCAGCACTAAAGTGCTGTTGTTAGGCGCGGGTGAGCTGGGTAAAGAGCTGTGCATTGAGCTTAAGCGTTACGGTTGCGAAGTTGTCGCGGTAGACCGTTACCCTAATGCACCTGCCATGCAAGTGGCTGATAAAGCCGTGGTGATGTCGATGCTGGATAACGCTGCACTGCGCCAGTTGGTCATAAGCGAAAAACCTGCATTAATAGTGCCGGAGCTTGAAGCTATTGCCACTTCTGTATTAATTGAGTTGGAAGACTGTGGCTTCAATGTAGTGCCCAGCGCGAAAGCGGTAAACCTGACGATGAACCGTGAAGGCATTCGCCGGTTGGCTGCAGAAGAGCTGCAACTTGCCACATCGCCGTTTCAGTTTGCCAGTGACAAAGCCAGCTTTATCGCTGCTGTGAATACCATAGGTTACCCCTGTGTTGTAAAACCAATAATGTCATCCAGTGGCAAAGGCCAGAGCATATTGCGCTCTGATGCCGAGCTTGATGCTGCCTGGCTATACGCACAGGAAGGTGGTCGGGCCGGCAAGGGCAGGGTAATCGTTGAAGGCTTTATCGACTTTGATTATGAAATTACACTGTTAACCGTAAATTCGATGTCCGGCATTCAATATTGCGCCCCCATCGGCCACCGGCAAGAAAAAGGCGACTACCGCGAAAGCTGGCAACCGCAGGCAATGAGTGCGGAAGCCTTAACCAAGGCAAAAGCCTATGCCAAAGCGGTAGTGCAGGCGTTAGGCGGGCGTGGTTTATTTGGCGTTGAGCTGTTTATCAAAGGCGACACAGTGTATTTCTCTGAGGTCTCACCCCGCCCACATGATACCGGCATGGTGACGCTGATATCGCAGCAACTGAGTGAGTTTGCCTTGCATGCCCGTGCCATTTTAGGTTTGCCAATTCCGCAGATTAAACAATACGGTGCAGCAGCTTCAGCTGTGTTATTAGTGCCTGGTCACAGTGCTGACATTCAGTATCACGGTTTGTCTGATGCGTTAGCAGAGCCGGATACCGAGCTAAGAATATTCGCCAAGCCGGAAGTGCAGGGCGAACGCCGTATGGGCGTAGCGCTGGCATTAAGTGATACGGTAGAAGCCGCTACAAAGAAAGCGCTAAACGTGGTTAGCAAGCTTAGTGTTACATTGAAATAAGCTGGTTAGGCCGCTTAAAAAACCACCTGCGGGTGGTTTTTTTATGTCTGTCGCTTGCCGGAATATAACCTGGGCAAATCGCTATTAGTTGACCAACACTTTTTGCTCGCCATTAACATTTTGATACCAAAAACAGAAGCTGTGTTACTTAATTTATGCTAACGTTTTGGCAATAAAATAAATTGAGCGGGGAGGTTGTTATGGCCATTGATGCCAGCGGAGTAAAAATTGAAGATCGGCCGTTTGATCAGGTGCGCCAGGAGGCTATCGATCAACTGATAATGAATTACAGCCATGGCATTATCTCGGCAGAAGCGTTTGAGCGCCGGCTGGATATAGCAACTGACGCTAAAAGCCATCAGGAACTGATAGACGTTGTCGCCGATTTAACCTTGTTGCCAGACAACCAATACCAACAGCAGCGCCAGCGCAGTTTTTCACCGCGCTATCAGGCAGGTAACGATACCCGCAATGAAAAAATAATGTGTGTGCTGTCATCAAATCAACAAAGTGGCCAGTGGCTGGTTCCGGCCGAGATAAACATCACCAATATTGTTGGCTCAGTAGAACTGGATTTCTCTGAAGCTATTTTTCAACACCAGCATATTGTTATTAATGTAAAGAACTGGGTTGGCAGTCTGAATATACTGGTACCGCCACAGGTTAATGTAGTATCAAATATGAGTAATATAGTGAGTAGCTGCGATAATCAGGTGACATCTTTCGCCGATCAGCAGGCGCCACAAATTGTTATCGAAGGCTATTCCATCCTCGGTTCGCTGGAAATAAACCTCAAACGTACCATGAAAGAAAAATTCAATGATTTTGCTAATCAATGCCGGGAATTGTTTGGTTTAAATAAATCGTGAATTGGCGACGTTGCTACACAAGCTGGGATTTAAAGAAGAAGGGCTAAGACGCGTATGCAACAACAAAAACAACAGCGTATTAAAGACATTGATAAGCAGGTTATTAAAATTACCCTATTAGAAGCGCCCGGTAGCTTGCTATTTGGCGTGGGGTTGTTTGCTAAATTTACCGGCGACGGTGGAGCAATACTGCCCATTCTGCAGGATAAGGCGGTGGTGAACAGTATTATCGTTATCGGCGCTGTTATTATGCTGTGGGGTACATACAAAATATTAATGCTTACGCAGGAGAAATCCCGGCTGCAAAAAGCGTTAGGGAATTGACCGTTGCGGCACATTTTAAAGTTTATCGCATTAGTCTTTGTTTTCAACGCTCAAGCTGCTGATATTTCAGGTATTTGGAAGCATGCAGATAAGCCGGCCTGGCTAAATGTGAATATACAAACCGGCGTTGTCACGGTGCAGCGGCATGACACTGCACCGGGCGCAATAGGCTTGACGGTAATCAAAGATCTGAGCGCTGCACCACCAATCTGGCATGGCAATATGTATGCTGCAGAGCAGGGCGATTATATTGCGGTATCGCTGCAGCTAAAAGGTCATCAGACATTGATAGTTGTTGACGAAAATGCTGTTGAAATACTCAGATTAACGCGGCCGTAAGCTGAATAGTTGCAATGACAGGGAGAGCAGGTGCAGCAAATAACGATTAGCGATGATAAGTCTCGGCTGGATATTAGCAAAATTCATCATTTTCTTTGTACAGAAAGCGCCTGGGCCAAAGGTATTGCGCTCGATACTGTGCAGCGAAGCATTGCGCATTCAGTATGTATTGGCGCTTATACTGACAACCTAAGAGAACGCTATGCTGCAAGGCCTAAACCATATCACCATTGCTGTTAGTGACATAGAGCGCTCGCTGGCGTTTTACACTGAGTTGCTTGGCATGACGGCGCATGTGCGTTGGGATGGCGGGGCTTATCTTAGCCTTGGCGATGTCTGGTTTTGTTTATCTTGCGATAAGCCTGCACCAAGTTCGGATTATTCGCATATCGCGTTAACTATTGCCCGGCCAGATTTCAGCGCCTTTGCAGCAAAACTGCGTGAGGCAGGCGTAACTGAGTGGCAGCAAAACAGCAGTGAAGGCCAGTCGGTTTATTTTCTTGACCCGGACGGCCATAAGCTGGAAGTGCATTGCGGCAGCCTGCAAACGAGGTTAGAGGCATTAAAACAAAAGCCATATTCCGGCTTGGTTTGGTTGTAATTTAAGGAGCCATTTTGAAGTTTTTTCTTTTCGTCTGTGCGGCAACCTGTTTTAGTTTATCGGCTGCTTCAAACCAATTGATCAAAGTTAATGAATTTGAGCTGGAGTATGAAATTGCCGGTAGTGGTAAACATATCGTATTACTGGAAGCAGGTGGTGGCTCAGCAATGACTGACTGGGACCCGGTGTTTAGCCAGATTGCACAGCACGCAACGGTTATTCGTTACTCCCGTGTTGGTAACGGCAATTCAACCCAAATTAAACGCCATTTTACCTCGCGCGATTATGCTGATTATGCCAGCGGGCTGCTGGAAAAACTTAATGTAACAGCACCTGTTATTTACGTTGCCCATTCTTATGGTGGTAGCGTGGCGCGGGATTTTGCCGCTGCTTACCCGGATAAAATTAAAGCCCTGCTAATGCTAGACTCGTCGTCTGAGCATGATGTTGACATAGTGCGCGCAATTGACCTTGAACAGGGGAACAAGGAAATAGCTGCGATAAAACTCGATGACATGAAAAACGGTATGTCGAACCAATATCTGGATTTTTGGAGCAAACGGCCGTTGCCGGATTATCCGCAAATTAAGGCTATGCCAGTCACGGTTATTGCCTCAGTTAAAAAGACAGCAAACCCGCCAAACCTATTTTTTACCGATAAAGGCCGCCAGCTCTGGGGCGAGCATTGGCATGCCTGGGCTACGGCATTTCCGCAGGGGCGGGCAGTACTAACCGATAACAGCGGGCATTATGTGCAGTTCGACGAGCCACAACTGGTGATTAACGAGCTTAAACAGCTTTTATCACTGCTGGATAAGCAGTAAAGGCTGGATGCTGAAGCGACGAAGCTATGCTGGTGCTAACAGGGTTATAAATTGGTTTGGGCCACACTAAGGATGAATTGATGTTGCATAACTCACTAAAACACCGTTTAGTTTGCACGCTGGTTTACAGCATGACATTGTTATTGTCGGTTACGGCCAGTGCCGAACCAACAGCACTGCAGCGCTGGAGCCAGCAAGCCGTTGCCGACGGCTTTGACGGTCAGGTGGCGGTTATACAGGCGGGTAAACCGTTGTTGTTGCAAGCTTACGGTATGGCGGATCACGAGGCCGGTACAGCCTTTACTACCGACACAGTGTTTGATATTGGCTCTATTACCAAGCAGTTTACCGCTGCAGCTATATTGAAGCTGCAGCAGCAGGGTAAGCTACAACTGACCGATACGCTAGGCCAGTTTTTTCCTGAAGCCGGGGCGGATAAAAGACCTGTTACGCTGCATCAGTTGCTTACTCATAGCTCGGGGTTGGTAAATAACTTATCCGGCGGCGATTACAGCAAAGTTAGCCGTAATACCTTTATAAAGCGTGTGTTTCGTTCCAAACTTGAAGCATTGCCAGGCACTGCGTTTTCTTATTCCAATGCCGGTTATGCTGTACTGGGCTTAGTAATTGAGCGGGTATCCGGCCAGAGCTATGAGCAATATGTGCAGCAGCATTTGTTGCAACCTGCCGGCTTGCGATATACCGGTTATCGAATGCCGGATTGGCAAGCTCTGCCGATAGCAACAGGTTATGAGTTAAAACGCGATAGCTTTTGGGGTGGCAAGGCGGATGGCAGCAGCAAGCGCTGGGGTACGCCACTGGAAAAATCCTGGGATAAAGATGGCCCCTGGTGGAATTTGCATGCTAATGGCGGCTTTTTGTCGACTATTGGCGATCTCAACCGCTGGCATCAAGCACTACAAACAGAAACAGTGCTTGATAAAGCATCAATAGCCTTGTTGTTTACGCCACATATTGCTACTTCCCGCGCCGGAATTTTTTATGGTTATGGCTGGATAACTGAGCCTGCCGGGCAATACGGCAAAGTGGTTCGTCATGGTGGTAGTAACGGCATTTTCACTGCGGATTTTCGCTATTATTACGACAAACAGCTGTTGATTATTTTTATGACCAACAACGATAGCCGGTTTTTTCCAGATTACCGTGACAGCTTGCTGGCGTCGGTATTCGCAGCTAAAAAGAAATAGTATGTACGAGGGCTCTTGTTTGAGCCGGGCCGACGCTAACACAACATTTCTTCTGGAAAAATGTAGGCACTTTGTAGACAAATTCAGGTTGTGTTAATAAAGCAAAACTGCTAGGTTTAACTGGTATGACATTATGACAGTTTAGTCATAAAACTGCGTGATAGTCATTATTTCCTTATCCGGATCAATTGCATAGGTTTAATTATAAGACTATAACAGAAGGGTACACATTGAGTATTGATGTTGTTAGAGGTGTCATACTGCAGTCATGGAGGATGTACCAATGCACGGCGTAAAAGTAATACTGTTAATCACGTTTAGCATGCTTTGCCTTGGCGTAGAGGCTGCTGAACAACCGGTAAGTTTTACTACCAAACAAAATGAATTGTGCTGGCGCATGATTGAGCAAAAAGCCAGCGGGCACTGTAAATTGCATTTCAGTTTCAACAGCATTAAGCCGGTAACCGAGTTTCCAAGAGGCGATACAATTGGCTATGCGGTTAGTAGCTTTAATCAGGCTCGTGTCAGTTATCCTACTTCTTTTCAAAAACTTGAGTATGCCTTGCAATTTTTCTATTACAGCCTCGAGCGTTTTCCGGTGCGTGATAGCCTGAACTTTATTCGCAGTGCTGACGGTACCATTCAGTTGTCGATGTCAATTCGCACCTCCAGAACCAGCGGTTACAGCTTTGTGCTGGCAGATAACGAATCGCAATTGCGGCAATTGGTGGCCAATCTGCAAAACCCTCATGCCGTCAGGGCCACCAATTACTATCGCAATATCGAAAAACTGTTTGCCGACTAAACCTGCACCCGCACAGTGTTGTGTTAGTTTCAGCCTGCCAACGTTAAACGGGGCGCGTTATTCTCACTCCAGTTAACGGTTGCTGTTTGCTGGCGTTCAGGTAGTAAATTAGCAGCCGGCGCTACAATACTATCAATAAACAACCAGTCGCAGCGCACACTGTCACGGTTAATATTCAGCAGCATAAAACCCCGATCATACACATTGGTATATTGCAGGCCGGCAACTAACTGCACCAGGCCGGTTTCTGTTGCTTCCGCTGTTGGCCGGTCAGGTAAGCCAATATATTGTTCTAAACCGGGCGAGGTTACCGATGATGTCGCCAGCTCTACCGCTACCGGGCTACCATCTGCTGCATCAAGATGATTGGCCCAGGCATTGTGGGTATCACCTGCGAGCACAATCAGCTTTTTGTTCAGAGCTTTTACCTGCAGCAGGATCTGCTCGCGCTCGGCCGGATAACCATCCCAGGCGTCTAAATTGTAGGGGATGGGGGGGAGTTGCAATAATGTCAGCACCTGTGGCGTTAGCCGGTGCTGATTGGCCTGCAAATAAGCCAATTGCTGTGCGCTCAGGCTCGGATCGCCGGCCTGAGCACGCGCAGCCAGTTGCGCCAGTGCCGCCAGTTCGGCAAAATCACTAATGCTAAGTTGCTGTGTAGCAATGGCTGCAGGCAGCAACATACGGCCCATCAATACTTGCTGGCCCAGCAGCTGCCAGCGGGCTTCAGACTGGCTGAGCTTATCCAGCAGCCATTGCAATTGTTCATTGCCCAGCAGAGTGCGATTGGCTTGCATTAAGTCTGCGCTAAACCTTGCGCTGTCTAGTTGTCCGCTTACCGGATCGGTATAACTGGCATAACTGAGCTGTTCATCGCGGCCAATAACCCGGGTATCAAGCATCATCAGGTTGACCAGATCACCAAATTCAAACTGACGGTAAATGGTTAGTTCATCATTTGCTGCCGCCGGCCGGATTGGCATCCACTCGAAGTAGGCTTTAAGTGCAGCTTGCTTGCGCTGTGTGAAATCGCCTTCGTCAGCTTGATGGTTTTCAGCACCGTCGCGCCAGGTGTCGTTGGTAATTTCATGATCATCCCATACCGCAATAAAGGGCGCCGCAGCATGCAATTGTTGTAGTGCACTGTCAGTGCGATATTGGCTGTAGCGGGTGCGATAATCAGCCAGGCTGAGTATTTCAGTTGCCGGCTGCGATTGCCGGCCCAAGGCTGCAGCGTTTTCACTGGCGTAGCCGTCAGCGCCATATTCGTATATATAATCACCCAGATGAATTACCGCGTCCAGATTGTTTATTTCTGCAGCTTTAGCATAAACATGAAAGTAGCCAGCCGGATAATTTGAGCAAGAAAACACAGCCAGTTTAACCGCACTGACACCGGCTGCAGGTAGAGTCTTGGCACGGCCTATGGCCGAGGTAACAGTACCGGCCCGAAAACGAAAATAGTATTCAGTGCCGGCTGTCAGATCGCGTACATCAATTTTAACCGTGTAATCACTTTGTGCCGACGTGCTGGTATCGCCACTGCGGATAATCTGCTTAAAATCTTTGTCCTGTGCTAATTGCCAGGTTACCGGCACCGTTGCTGCGTCTGCACTGACTCTGGTCCAGAGTATTATGGCGTCTGCGCCGGGGTCGCCACTGGCGACGCCGTGTAAAAATTGCACGCGATAAGGTAGCGGCACCGGCTCACGAGTGTCACTGCTGCAACCGATTAAGCTGGTTGACAATACGGCTGCGCCAAAGCCGGCGGCAGAGGCTTTTATAAAATCGCGGCGGGTCAGTTTAGTCATTATTATTCTCCTGGTTAGACCAGCGCAGTGAAACAGAAAATCATTACAGCAGTGTGAAACCTGTTGTCAAAATACATGACAGCTAACATCAATGTACAAAACATTGTCAAAGTGCGTTATAGGCACAATACTGCACAGCTATAAGCTAACAGCGGAGCAAGCAATGAAACTGACAGAACAGCAATGGCGTGAGCGTTTAACTGAAGAGCAATACCGGGTAACCCGGCTAAAAGGCACGGAATATCCGTTTAGCGGCGAATTGCTGCACAATGAACAAAACGGCAGTTATCACTGCGTATGCTGTGGTGCCGAGCTGTTTAGCTCGACTACAAAATTTGACGCCGGTTGTGGTTGGCCAAGTTTTTACCAGGCACTGCAGGGCAGGGTTAACTATCAGCGCGATAGCAGCCACGGTATGACACGCACTGAAATTGTCTGCGCCAACTGTGACGCACATTTAGGCCATGTTTTCGATGATGGCCCTGCGCCGACCGGACAGCGTTATTGTGTTAACTCTGTATCGCTGAGCTTTAACGCCAAGTCAGAATAAAAATTCTGTAACTGTTGTCGTTACCTTTCAACTTCTATTACAATACGCGCCGTTAGAGCAACAGCGGCGCAGACCGTGCTTTGGCATTACCCGATTAATTCATCTTACTGAAGTAAAAGGCCTCTACCCATGACCCTATCGCACGCAGAGCAGTACCAGAAAAGCTGGCAGGAACGCCAGGAATATGCCGAGAACATGCAGCCTATTATCGGCCGTCTGTATCGTAACAAAGGCATTGAAGTAGTGGTGTATGGCCGCCCGCTGGTAAATGCTACCACTATTGACATTATCAAAGCGCACAAAAGTGTAGAGCGTTTTGAAGGCCAAAAATTACGCCTGCGCGAGAGTTTTCCGGTATTGGAAGCGATAAGCAAAATGAATTTAGCGCCAGGCCGGGTTGATATCGGTAAGTTGGCGTACGGCTATATTTATAAAAATGCGGCAAACGGCACTGAGCTGGAACAGTATTTAGCGCGTGAACTTGCCGAGCTGCTGGATCACGAAGATCAGGTTAAGCCGGTAGACGTAGTGCTGTACGGTTTTGGTCGTATTGGCCGTTTGTTAGCACGTTTAATGCTGGAGCGCTCTGGCCCGAGTACCAAATTGCGTTTACGCGCTATCGTGGTGCGTGGCGGTAAAAAAGGTGATCTGGAAAAACGCGCCAGCTTACTGCGTCGCGACTCTATCCACGGCCCTTTTAATGGCAGCATCACGGTAGATGAAGAAAACCAGGGCATTAAAGCCAACGGCACCTTTATCAAAGTCATTTATGCCAATTCGCCTGAACTGGTCGATTACACCCAATATGGTATCAGCGATGCCTTAGTGGTAGATAACACCGGTATCTGGAAAGACGATAAAGAGCTGAGTATCCACTTTAGCAGCAAAGGCACAGCCAAGGTGTTGTTAACCGCGCCGGCCAAAGGTGAAGTGCCAAATATCGTTTACGGTGTTAATCAGCATATGATTTTACCAGAGCACAAAATTGTCTCTGCCGCCAGCTGCACTACCAATGCGATTACCCCGGTATTAAAGGCGTTGGAAGATAAGTTTGGCATCCGTAATGGCCACGTAGAAACGGTGCACTCGTACACTAACGATCAAAACCTGATTGATAACTTTCACAGTGCCGAGCGCCGCGGCCGCGCCGCGCCATTGAACATGGTACTCACCTCTACCGGTGCGGCAAGCGCTGTTGCTAAAGCTTTGCCACAATTAAAAGGTAAGTTAACCGGTAATGCTATTCGGGTACCGACGCCGAATGTGTCGATGGCCATTTTGTCACTGAATTTAAACCGCGAAACCAACCGCGATGAAATGAACGACTTTTTACAACATACTTCGCTGTTTTCCGAGCTGCAGGACCAAATCGACTTTACTGCCTCTACTGAAATCGTGTCGTCTGATTTAGTCGGCTCGCGTTATGCCGGTGTGGTGGACTCACAAGCGACTATTGTCGATGGCGACCGCTGCGTGTTGTACGTGTGGTATGACAACGAGTTTGGTTACAGCACCCAGGTTATCCGTGTAATGAATGATATGGCGGGTATTAAATACCCAACCTTGCCCGTAGCGCGTTAAGCTGTTGTTTTATCGAAAAGCCGCTTGTTAGCGGCTTTTTCTTTTGTGTTAACCTGTTAGAATCAGCTTATTCGAGGGCGGCACTGCGCTATTTACTGCTGCCTGAATTTTCAATACCAGACTATACGGATTAAAACCATGAGAATCACCAGCAACTTCGACAGCGGCAATATTGAAATACTTGAAGCCAGCTCGCCGGACAACATTAAACTGGCCATTCGCAAAGACAACCAGTCTGATTTTTACCAGTGGTTTCATTTTCGCTTAAGCTCGCCGCACAATCAGGTGCATACACTCACCATTACCAACGCCGGTGATTCTGCTTACCCGGATGGCTGGAAAGATTATCAGGCGGTGGCCTCTTATGACCGGCAAACCTGGTTTCGGGTAGAAACCGAATACAACGGTAAAGAGCTGACCATTACGCACTATCCAGAAGCCGATTCCGTGTATTTTGCCTACTTTGCACCTTACAGTTATGAACGTCATATGGATTTGCTGCACCAGGCGCAGTCTGACTATAGCTGCCAATTGGTTGAGTTGGGCGCTACGCTGGATGGCCGCGATATGAGCATGCTGGTTGTGGGTGAGCCTGATGACAGCAAAAAGAAAATCTGGGTTATTGCACGTCAGCATCCGGGCGAGTCGATGGCCGAGTGGTTTATTGAAGGCTTTTTAGACCGGCTGTTAGATGAAGACGACGGCGTAGCCCGTGCATTGCTGGAAAAAGCGGTATTTTATGTTGTGCCTAATATGAACCCGGACGGCTCGGTGCGTGGTCATTTACGTACTAATGCTGCAGGTATGAACCTGAACCGCGAATGGCTTAATCCAACCATGGAGAAAAGCCCGGAAGTGTTTTTAGTACGGCAAAAAATGCTCGAGATCGGCTGTGATATGTTTCTCGACATCCATGGCGATGAAAACCTGCCGTATAACTTTGTGGCCGGCAGCGAAGGTGTGCCGTCGTACAACGAGCGTATCAACGCGCTGGAAAATCTGTTTAAGCAAAGCTGGCTTACTGTTACGCCAGAATTTCAGACAGAATACGGCTACGAGCTGGATGCACCAGGTCAGGCCAATATGACTATCGCCACCGCCTGGGTGGGTGAGCAGTTTAACTGCCTGGCTTACACAGTAGAAATGCCCTTTAAAGACAATGCAAATTTACCGGACGAGGCCTATGGCTGGTCTGATATCCGCTCGATGAAACTGGGGCAGGATGTACTACCGGCCGTTTTAGCGGTAGCAGATAAACTGCGCTAAATCGTGCAGAACGTAGGCCAAAGCAGGGCACTGGCGGTGGGTTTCACTAAACTACTGCTATTGTGCTCGGTGCTGGTGCTCAGCAGTTGCAGTTCAGTTCCGGCATGGCTGGCAGTATCACCTTTACCTGTCAGCAGCTTAGCGCCGGAACAGCAGCAAGCCTTTCGCCTTGGCAAACCTCTGGGGCAGCTAGACCTGATTTGGCCTGAGCAGCACAGCAAAAGGGCGCTGGTAAACAACCGGCGCCGCTTTACTGGTTTTCAGGGCCAGGGCCAGCTGCTACTTGATATGGCCAACAGCGACAGTGTAACACTCAAGCTTAATGGTCATCAGGTCAAGATAAGCTCTGCAATAGCACCTAGCCATCTGCTGGCGCTGGATATCAGCCGCTACAGTCGCAATGGCATTAACCAGCTTGAACTTGCTGACATTCAGCCCTTAGGTGCCAGCATACGCCTGGTGGTGCCTTATCCGCAATTAACGGAGGGCACGCCTGAAGCTGCCGGGTTTTCGCAAGCTGTACTGGATGAACTTGACAGCTTGATCCAACGCGAAGTCGCGCAAGGCTTCCCCGGCGCCGTGCTGCTTATTGCCAAAGATGGCAAAATCATTAAACACACGGCTTATGGTTACGCCAACCGATATCAACAGGATGGCAGTGCGCTGGCTGACCCTGAACCTATGCAGCTGGACACGGTATTCGATCTGGCGTCAAATACAAAAATGTATGCCACCAACTATGCATTGATGCAATTGGTTAGCAGTGGCAAGCTGGACGTGAATAAGCCGCTGCAACATTACATCAGTGAATATCAGGGCGATGGCCGTGAACAACGGCTGGTGCGTGATTTACTGCAACATACCGCCGGTTATGCGCCTGAAGTCCATTTTCACCGGCCCGACAATAATAACGGCGCCATGTTTTACTCGCTGGACCGCGCCCGTTCTATGGAGCTTATCAGCACAGCAGTGCCTTTTAGCCGTGCGCGCAACGAAAAGGCGGTATACAGTGATATTGACTATATGTTGTTGGGGCTGTTAATCGAGCGCATTACCGGTATGGCGCAGGACACTTATCTGGAACAGTCGCTGTTTCGGCCAATGGGGCTAAATGACACGGTGTTTAATCCGCTGCAAAAAGGCCTGCCATTATCTCGCATTGCCGCCACCGAGCTGGACGGCAATAGCAGAGGCGGGCGAGTGGTATTTCCGGCCGATAAACGCAGTGTGGTGCGTGGTCATGTTCATGATGAAAAAGCCCGCTATGCCTTTGAGGGTGTAGCGGGTCATGCCGGTCTATTTTCCAGCGCCCGAGACACAGCTCAGCTGGCTTTTATGGCATTAAGCGGTGGTTATGGTTTAACAACGGTATTTAATGAAACTACCCTGGCGCAATTTGTCAGCCCATCCGTTATCGATGCCACCATGGGGCTAGGTTGGCGCACGGCAGCAGGCAAAGAGCTAACTTGGCATTTTGGCCCCTATGCCAGTCGTTACGCTTTTGGTCACACCGGATGGACAGGTACAGCAACATTAATTGATCCCTATTATCAGCTGGTCGTAGTGCTGCTGACAAACAAAAAACACAGCCCGGTGCTGGCTGAGGGTGAAAATAGCCATTATTTTGCCGGCGACCGCTTTGAAACTGGTATGTATGGCAGCATCATGAGTAAAATATACCAGGCGATGCAGTAGGCTTTAGCCGTAGCAAAAACAAGATTGACCAACACAAGGTTCAGGCAGTATGGCAATTGTATCTTGTCCGTTTTGCGGGCATAAAATTTCAGATAAAGCAGCGCAATGCAGTAAATGTAGTAGTGATTTAACCAGCTTGACGCCAGATAAAATGGCATCGCTGGCGCGCAGTAAAGCGCTGGATAAATCACAGAGTCTGGTTAATCACTCAATGTTAGCCTTATTGCTGTTTTTGTCAGGTTTTGGCTTAATGTATTGGTGGGACCCCGAACCGGGCGGCATACAACAAACGTTGGCGGGGGCTTGTATCGGTATTGGTTTTTGTTGGTACATCATCACGCGTATCCGTATTATGTTATTGAAGAGAAAAAAATAGCATGGATTTTAACACTTTGGTTCAGGCGATGACGCCTGATACCTATGAAAAACTTGCCGAAGCGGTTGCCACCGGTCGTTGGGCCGATGGCAACCCCATGACAGAAGCGCAACGTGCGCACAGTTTGCAGCTGGTTATGGCTTATCAGGCGCAGGTGCTTAAATCAGAAGAAATTTTCACTGTTGGCGCTAACGGCCAGATGGTGCAAAAATCTAAAGCCGAACTTAAAAAACAATTCGATACTCAGCCGTCTATTGCAAGGTTTTCGCACGATGATCTTTAACCGTTTTTTCAAACCTAAGTGGCAACATGCCGATGCAGCCGTGCGCCAGCAAGCAATTGAGACACTTAACCCTGACGATACAGCGCACAAAGCCGTGTTACACGAGCTGGCCTTTAACGATGGAGCAGAAGCGGTACGCAAGGCCGCGTTGCACAAACTTAATGATTTTTCTCTGTGGTGGCAGGCCAGTAAGCACGACAGTGCTGAGCGTTTACAGCAATTAGCTGAGCAGACGTTGATCCAGCAACTGTTACAAAACCAGGTAGAAGCAAAACTAAAACAACAGTTTATCAGCCAGTGCAACCGCAGCAGCATTTTGGAACAACTGGCACAAACCGAAACCGACGCGGCCATTAAATTTACCTTGTTACAGCGTTTAAATAAAACCGAGCTAAACATCAAGGCATTGCAGGGATCGGTACTGCAACTGACACAAAAAAGGCAGTTGCTGGCCCATATTGACGATGAAAAAACACTGGAAAAGCTAAGTCAGAAACTGGACAGTGAATTACAAGCAGATGTGCAACAAAAACTGGCGCAGCTCAATGAGCAAAAACAAAAGCCGCTGTTACTGCGCAAACAGCTGACATTATTACTGGCAAAACTGAACGCCGTGCGCGAGCGCTATATTCTGGAAGCGCTGCCAGAGCAGCTACAACAGTATCAAACCGAGTGGCAACAGCTGGACAGCGAATTAGCTTGCCTGGGCGCTGAAGCTGACGAGTTTCGGTCTAAATACGCCAAAATCAGTAACCAGATTGAGCAGTGGTTAGCGCCGAAGCTGGAGCAATTAACGCAGCAACGCGCTTTGCAGGCCAAGGTTGCCGAGCAATCTGCCAGAAAGCAGGCATTACAACAACAACTTGATACGCTGGAACAGCAGTTACAACAAGCCTTGTTGTCTACTGATATTAGCGCTGCACAGCAGTTAGAGCATCAGCTGAGCAGTGTAGCCACTGAGCTGGCGGGCCTTGATCTATCATCTAAAGCGGCGTTGTTAAGCCGTGTTGGTCAGCTACAGCAACAATTAACGCGCTTGCCTGAACTGGCAGAGCAGTTAACCGGCTTAACGCGCATCGTCGCAGATTGGGCTGCCCAGCCGGTGCCTGACACCGCTGAAGCCTTTGCTGCATCTGCATCGCAACTGCAACAGTGGCAGCAGCAGTGGCGCCAGCTAAGCAAAACAATGATGATAGCCGTACCAGCCACTTTGCTGCAGGCGAAAACTTCATTGCAACAGCAATGGCAACAGGCAGAGAAAACCTTTAGCCAGCAGGCAGAAAAAACACAACGCCAGTGTCGCAGCAAGTTAGCGCAATACCGCCGTTTATATGCTGCCGGTAAATTTAAAGTGTTGTTTGGCTTGTTTAAAGGCATAGAGCAGGATTATCAGGTACTTACTGCTACGCAGCAGGCTCCGCTGAGTAAAGATTACGAGTTTGCCCGCGAAAAAATGGCTGAACTGGCTGATTGGCAGGAATACATCGCTACGCCACGTAAGCAGCAGTTGTTGTTACAAATGCAACAGCTTAGTAGCGAACTGACTGACAGCCAGATGCGCCAGCGCTCTGATGAGGTTAAACAGGCCAGAGCACAGTGGAACAGTTTGGGCAAAGCCGACCCGGCATTAGAGCAAGAACTGAATGCCGCCTTTGATATAGCCTGCGAGCGGGCATTTGCGCCATGCAGGGCCTTTTTTGCCCAGCAGGACTTATTACGGGCAGAGCATGTGAAGCAGCGTGAGCTGATTATTATGCAGGCGCTTGAATACGCTAACGCCAGTGCGGATGTTAAAACACTGGATACCGCTTTGCAGCAGTTAAAGCAAGCATGGCAGCAAGCCGGCGCAGTTGATAAACAGCACTATGCCGGCTTAAATGAGCGTTTTAATCAGGCTTTGATTTCGTTGCGCTCACAGCTAAAAGCTTTGCAGCAACAGATCGCGGACGTAAAAAAGCAACTGATTGAGCAAGCTCAACTCGCGCTGGCATTACCAGACCCTAACCTGGTAGCCAAAGCCTTAAAAGAGTGTCAGCAACGCTGGAAAACACTGGGCAGCGCAGGCCGTAAGCAAGATCAGGCACTGTGGCTGCAATTTCGCGCCTTGTGTGATGGCTTTTTTAATACCCGATCAGAGCAATTTGAACAACAAAAGCAAGCTGAACAGTTAGAGTTGCAGCAGTTTGAGTCGTTGTTATCTGCGCTGTCTGTTGAGCTTGAGACGGCGGCAGAACAAAGTGCCTTTGATGCTGTGCAACAAAAGCTTAACGCCCTGACACCGCAAAGTGTTGCGACAGTGCAGGCGGTGCGACAGTTGCTTGATAAACTGAGTCAAAAACAACAGCGTTGGCAACAAACGCGGCAACAGCGTGAGTTCAGCCGGATGTTTGATGTACTTTCCGAGCCAGAGCTTACCGCGGAACAATTGCCAGTGGCTTTTCGCGACTGTTTTAATGCACAGCAAGAGCAGCAATTTAACCGGCTACAACTAACTATTGCCTTGGAGTTGTTAGCTGAGGTGCCCTCGCCAGAGGCTGACCGTGCGCAACGCCAGCAGGTACAGCTACTATTGCTATCAGATAAGCATAATCAGGGTAATACGGTAGATAAGCTCAGTTTACTGAGACGCTGGTTACAGTTTGGTGCAGTAACTGCAGACGAATTGCCCTTGCTGGCCAGGGTTAAAGCGGTATTTATCTGAAGCAATAAACCGGTTTACTGCTGCCTAGACATTAGCGTCAGTAAGCCGGTACTTGCAGCCAGAGCAAGTGTTAACAGAGTCTAGTTGATACTGAGTTCGCCGCGTAAGTTTTGTTGCATTTGCTGGCGAATTTGCTCAGGGTTTAAGTCTTTACTTAACAGATAGTGCAGTTTGGTTAAGGCCGCTTCCAGGGTCATATCATAGCCACTTATTACCCCGGCTTGCGCCAGTGCGTTGCCGGTGGCATAGCCTTGCATGTTCACAGTACCTTTAAAACATTGCGTACAGTTAACGATAATCAGCCCCCGGGCGCTGGCTTCGCGCAGGATCTGCAGTAGCTGCGGACGCTGTGGCGCATTACCGACACCAAAAGACTTAATAATCAGTGCCCGTACCGGAGCTGTGGTCATATTGCGGATAACCTCAGTGCTAATACCGGGGTATAGCGTTACCACGCTAATTGGCTGCGGGGTAATACTTGCAACTTGCAGCGGCGCGGGCAGGCTACTTTGGCTAAGTTTGCCAGCAACCAAATTAATGTGGATACCCGCTTCAAGTAAGGGGGCAAAGTTAGGTGAGGCAAATGCATTAAAGCCATTAGCGTCGGCTTTAGTGGCACGGTTACCGCGAAACAACTGGTTGTTAAAAAACAACGCCACCTCAGCAATAGGGTAGTTTGCTGCCACGTACAGTGCATTCATTAAGTTTACCTGGCCGTCAGAACGCAGCTGTGCCAGCGGAATTTGTGAGCCGGTAATAATGACCGGTTTTTGCAGGTTCTCCAGCATAAAAGACAATGCAGATGCCGTATAGGCCATGGTGTCTGTACCGTGCAGTACGACAAAACCATCATAGTGGTCGTACTGTTGTGCAATATCGGCGGCAATATCCTGCCAGTGCTGCGGTGTCATATCTGAAGAGTCGATAACCGGATGATACTCATGAATATCAAATTCTGGCATTTCGGGGCGGTAAAACTCTGGCATCCGTTTTACCGTATCAGTTAAAAAACCCGGCACCGGCACATAACCGTTAACCGAGTGTTGCATGCCTATGGTGCCGCCGGTGTAAGCGACATAAATTCGTTTTCTGCTCATAGTCATAAGGGTGCTCTTATGCAAAGGGTAAAAAAATGCCCGGTCATCGCCGGGCATTGTAGTTGTTTTTACTGCAGCTGTCAGTTGGTGCTGCAACTAACGCAATAAGAATAAATGCCGTTGGGGTCGTTAAACTGGTTCAACAGTACAAAATCCTGTTTCAGCTGTGTAGTAAACTTACGCAGCAATTGCTGCTCAGCACTTGCCGTAGCTTGAGGTAACCAGCCTTGTGCTTTGGCTTCACCAAGCAGGTCTTTGATCATTTGCTCACTTGGGCTTAGCTCATGGCCAATAACTCTGATGTCATAATTAGCTAAGCCGGCTTTATCGGCAGCGGCTTTAATTGCATCATCCAACGAGCCTAGTTTATCTACTAAGCCCAGCTCCAGTGCTTTAGCGCCGGTCCAAACCCGGCCCTGGGCTACTTTATCGACATCAGCAGTGCTCATGTTGCGATTTTCAGCTACCAGGCTGAGAAACTCGCTGTAGCCGCGCTCAATTAACAGTTGGATCAGATCTTTGGCTGCTGGTTCCAAGCCCTTAAACAGCGGCAGTCCACCAGAAAAACCAGCAAGTTCAGTAGTACCTACACCATCTACATTCAGCCCCAGTGTCGGCATGACATTCTCTGCAGTATGTATCAGGCCGAAGATGCCGATAGAGCCGGTGATAGTGGTTGGTTCAGCCCAAATTTCATTGGCTGGGGCAGAGATCCAATAACCACCAGAGGCTGCAACCGACCCCATCGACGCGATTACCGGCTTACCAGCCTCACGTAATAAACGAATTTCCTGGGCAATAATTTCAGACGCAAAGGCACTGCCACCAGGGCTGTCAACCCGCAATACTACCGCTTTAACTTTGTCATCATGGCGGGCTTTGCGCAGCATGGCTGCAGTAGAGTCACCTCCCACTGCACCGGCTTTGGCACTGCCATCAACGATAACGCCGCGGGCAACTACTAACGCCACTTTATCAGTAATAGGGTTATCAAACTGTTTTGCAGGGATAGTTAAATCGGCATAGTCAGCAAAACTAACATGATTGTAGCTGTGGTCGTCGTTTTCACCGACGATAGCAATTAGCTCCTGCCGGAAAGCTTCGCGGGTTTTAATGCTGTCAACCAGGCCGGCATTCACCGCGTATTGGCTTAAGTCGCCTTCGGCAGTTTGCAGCTTTTGTAGTAAACCAACGTAGGTCTCATCGAAATTGTCTACTGCAAAGCCACGGCGCTGGGCAACCTGCTGTTTATATTCGGACCATAGCGCGGTTAACCACTCAATGTTGGCTTCTTTGGCTTCATCTGACATGTCATTGCGTAAGAACGGCTCAACGGCAGACTTATAGGTGCCGACGCGAAATACATGGGTGTTAATCTTCAGCTTTTCTAAAGCGTTTTTATAGTACATCGGGTAAGCGCCATAGCCTTCAAGCAGCACAGTTCCCATAGGGCTTAAACTTATTTCGTCGGCGTAGCTGGCCAGGTAATACTGGTTCTGGCCATAAAAACTTCCATAGGCAAACACTTTTTTACCGGCTGCTTTAAAGGCGTCAATTTCGTTGCCAATGCGTTGCATTTTATCCATTGAGCCACGGCCTAATGCAGCCAGATCTAGCACAAGCGCCTGAATACGGTTGTCTTTCGTGGCAGATTGCAGCACTTTAACTACATCGCTAACTAAAATTTCCGGTGCTTCTTCTTCACCACCTAAACTTTCATTAACTGCAGCAGCGATTGGATCTGTCCAGCGTTTTTCCTCTACCAGGTCGCCGTTAAGGTTTAGCACCAAGGCAGCAGTGGCTGGTACGTCAACTTTATCGTCGCCACTGAAAATCGAAGCGCCTATTAAAACCACTATCACAATAAAAAGCAGGTTAAGAATAACAGAGCGAAAGCCACGATAAAGCCGTGCAATCAGTCCAAACAGCCGGCGGAACGCGCCGGGATTTTTATCAGCCATGTAAGTTTTCCTGTTTAAATATCAGATGTATTGCATGTTGATATGCTAAACATTTTGGCTATAAAGGCTAAGTGGAATTTGTAAGTAAATGTGTAACACTCAGTCATCTGTTGCAGCACACTTGCTATAAACAGGTAAAGCAGCTAAAGTTCGGCAGATCTGACAGGTACGACCAGAGAGGCTAAAGTGGCATACCAAAAATTATTACAACCACTGGATTTAGGTTTCACTACCTTGAGAAACCGCGTCATTATGGGCTCGATGCATACGGGCTTAGAAGAAGAAAAACAAGGTTTCAGCAAGTTGGCTGCATTTTATGCTGAGCGGGCTAAGGGCGGCGTTGGCCTGATTATTACCGGCGGTATCAGCCCAAACTTTCGCGGTAACCTGGTGCCGTTTGGTAGCCAGTTAAGTTTTTGGTGGCAAACCGGCAAGCATCGGCAGGTAACCCAGGCGGTGCATCAGCATGGCGCCAAGATTTGCTTACAATTGCTGCACGCCGGCCGTTACGGTTATCATCCGTTTAGCGTAGCGCCAAGTAAAATTAAATCTCCGATAACACCTTTTAAGCCCGCAGCGATGTCAGCACGACAAGTGCGCGGCACAATAAAAGATTTTGCCCATTCGGCCAAACTAGCGAAAAAAGCCGGTTATGACGGTGTTGAAGTAATGGGCTCTGAAGGTTATTTGATCAACCAGTTTATTTGCGCCCGCACCAATCAGCGCAGTGACGAGTGGGGTGGCAGTTTTGACAACCGCTGTCGCTTCGCTGTTGAAACCGTTAAGGCTGTGCGCCAGGCCTGCGGTGAAGACTTCATTATTATTTACCGCTTGTCGATGCTGGACTTAGTTGAAGACGGCAATAGCTATGATGAAGTTGTGGCCCTGGCCAAAGCGATACAACAAGCCGGTGCAACCTTAATTAACACCGGCATCGGCTGGCACGAGGCAAGGGTGCCTACTATTGGCACCATGGTGCCACGGGCGGCGTTTAGCTGGATAACCCAGCGGGTAAAATCGGAAATTACAATTCCGGTCATTGCTACCAACCGTATTAACGACCCACAGGTAGCCGAGGATATTCTGGCTAACGGCCAGGCTGATATGGTGTGTATGGCCAGGCCATTTTTAGCGGATGCTGACTTTGTAAACAAAGCTGCGGCTAATCAGGCTGATCTAATCAACACCTGTATTGCCTGTAATCAGGCCTGTTTAGATCATGTATTTCAGAATAAACGCGCCAGTTGTCTGGTTAACCCGCGCGCCTGTTATGAAACCGAACTTAATTTCAACGCCGCGGCAACGCGTAAAAAAATTGCCGTTGTCGGTGCCGGCCCGGCAGGGCTGGCGTTTAGTGTTTATGCGGCTCAGCGCGGCCATGAGGTGCATTTATTTGATAAGTCGCACCAAATTGGTGGCCAGTTTAACTATGCCAAGCAAATTCCGGGTAAAGAGGAGTTTCATGAAACATTGCGCTACTTTGGCCGGATGTTAGAGCTGCATGCGGTTAAGCTGCATCTTAATTCTGTACAAACGGCGCAAACTCTGGCCGCAGGCGGTTTTGATGAAGTGGTGCTGGCCAGTGGTATAGTACCGCGTGATATTGGCCTCAAAGGCAGTGACCATGCGAAGGTGCTCAGTTATTTAGACGTATTACGCGATCATAAAGCGGTTGGCAAACACGTTGCCATTATTGGCGCCGGCGGTATTGGCTTTGATGTGGCGGAATATTTAACAGAGCCCCACTCATTAACACTGCAGCCAGATGCCTGGTTAAAAGATTGGGGTATTGATAAAGCATATCAGGCGCGTGGTGCTTTGCTGCCAGATGAAGCGGCTCCGCCAGCTGAGCGTAAAGTGTATCTGTTACAGCGTAAAACCACTAAGGTCGGTGCCGGGCTTGGCAAAACGACAGGCTGGATCCATCGCAGCTCTCTGAAGAAAAAAGGTGTCGAGATGATTGCCGGTGTAAATTACCTGAGAGTCGATGATGACGGTTTATGGGTAGATATTGCCGGTGAAGAACGCTGCCTCAATGTAGATAATGTGATTATCTGTGCCGGGCAAGAGCCGCAACGTGAGTTGCTTGCAGCCTTAGCTGAAAGTGGCATCAAGGCGCATTTAATTGGCGGCGCCGATGTCGCAGCAGAGCTGGATGCAAAACGGGCTATTCGTCAGGGCGCAGAGCTGGCCGCACAAATCTAAAACCATAGCCATCCAAATTGCACCATCATGGTGCAAGTAAACCACAAAGGCACCATGATGGTGCCTTTTGTCATACCTGTGTCATTATCTGTGTTTATTTTGATGGCGCGCAAAGTATTGTTCATTCACGCCACTGGCAATTTATGCGTTCAGACTGCTATTCTGGTATCAGCTTTGCAAATGCCATATAAAAACACACAGCAAGCCAACAGGGAGTATCTATGTCCGGGGTATTAACCATGATCCTGGCCGGAGGAGAGGGCACGCGTTTGGCACCTCTTACCGGCATTCGCGCCAAACCTGCCGTACCGTTTGGTGGCAATTATCGTATTATCGACTTTGTACTAAACAATTTTGTTAATTCCGATCTGTTACAAATTTTTGTTATCACGCAATTTAAATCACACTCGCTAATGAAGCATTTAAGCCGGGCCTGGCGGGTAACCGGTTTAACTAACAGGTTTATCGACCCGATCCCGGCCCAGATGCAAACCGGCAAACATTGGTATTTGGGCACGGCCGATGCCATTTATCAAAACCTGCATTTAATTCATGGCCTGGACCCGGAGCACGTCTGTGTGTTTGGCGGCGACCATATTTATAAAATGGACGTGCGGCAAATGCTGGATTTTCACCGCCAACATAATGCCCGTTTAACCGTGGCGGCTATACCGGTGCCGGTAGCGCAGGCGCATGAATTTGGCGTTATTGAAGTGGATGCTAATGGTAAGATGATCGGTTTTGAAGAAAAGCCCAAAACCAACCCAAAAACCATCCCGGGCCGGCCAGACTACGTACTGGCATCTATGGGTAACTACATTTTCGAAGCCAAGACGTTAGTGAATGTATTGGAAGACGATGCCAAGCAAAGCGATTCCAAACATGACTTTGGCCATAACATTATTCCGGGCCTGTATCCTGACGGTGAAGTGTACGTGTATGATTTTTCTGCTAACCATATACGTGGTGAAAACGAGCGCAGCGCCGGTTACTGGCGTGATGTTGGTACGATAGACTCGTACTATGAAGCCAATATGGATTTAATCTCGGTTGAGCCGCCGTTCGATTTATATAACCGTTACTGGCCATTACGCGGCTATACACCGCCGGTGCCCCCGGCCAAATTTGTGCATGACGAAGCCAACCGCACCGGCCAGGCCATCAGCTCTATGGTGGCGTCGGGGTGTATCGTCAGTGGCTCTATCGTGTACCAGTCTATATTGGGCTTTAATGTGCATGTGCATAGCCACAGCTATATCGAAAAGTGCGTATTGATGGGTAATAACGATATCGGCCGCGGTTGCCGCATTCGCCGTGCTATTATCGATAAAGATGTAAAAATTGCCCCCGGCACCATTATTGGCGAAGATCCGATCCTTGATAAGGCCCGCTTTCATGTGTCGGCCAGCGGGGTGGTGGTGATCCCTAAAGGCGCAAAAATTGGTTTTGACGAATAGTAAGGGTTAAACGTGCGGATCCTGTTTATATGCAGTGAATATGAAGGGCTGATTAAAACGGGGGGGCTGGCAGATGCCTGCAGAGGGCTGGCACAGACGTTAACCGACAGCGGCCACCAGGTTACCGTGGTACTGCCTGCTTATGCCCCGTTATACGCTTATCACAATGCTCACTACCAAAGTTTATACTTTGATTTAGCCGGGCGGGAGTTTGGCTGTGCCGTGCATCAGTTTAGTCAGGACGGCATTAATATCGCACTGATTGAACATCACGCGTTCTTTCGCCGTGACCGGCCCTACGATGATGGCGAACATGGCTACAGTGACAACCCGCTGCGTTTTGCTTTCTTTGCTAAAGCCGCACTGGAATGGGCGTTACACAGTGGCCAGCAGTTTGACATTATTAACGGCCATGACTGGCAAAGCGCCGCTGGCGCATATTATCTGAAACAGTACTACCAGGACAGCGCGCTGGCTAAAGTGCCGTTTGTCTTCAGTATTCATAACGGTGCGTATCAGGAGCGCTGTGCGCCGCATTGGCGGCAACAGCTGGACATTGAACCCCAATTGCACAGCGAGTTAAATTTTCTTGCGCTGGCGCTTAATTATGCTGACAAAATTAACACCGTAAGCCAGGGCTATCGCGATGAGCTGTTAACCGAACCAATGGCGGCGGGGTTGTCTGCGTTGTACCAGCGGCGCGCAGAAGATTTTTGCGGTATTTTAAATGGCTGTGATTACGATATCTGGCATCCGGCAACGGATAAGCATTTGCCAGCTCAGTATGATGCGAGCGATTTAACCGGTAAAGCACTGTGTAAAGTGGCGGTGCGCTCTGAGCTGTCACTGGCACCGGACAAAGTACCGCTGTTTGTTGGCATAAGCCGCTTAACCGGGCAAAAAGGCTACGACTATTTAGTCCCTGCGTTAAGCCACTGGCTGCAGGCTACCAGCGCACAGGTGATCATTATGGGCACCGGCGAAGCGCGTTATTGTCAGGCGCTGGCGCAGCTGCAGTTGCAGCATCCACAGCAGTTTCGTTTTGTGCACGGTTTTAGTGACGCTATGGCGCATCAGCTCGAAGCGGCTGGTGACTTTTTCTTAATGCCGTCGTTGTTTGAACCCTGTGGGTTGAACCAGCTGTATAGCCTGCGTTATGGCACAGTGCCAATAGTGCGGCTAACCGGTGGTTTAAAAGATACGGTGCAGCCCTGGCCGGGGCGCGGCGCAACCGGTATTGGTTTTACCGAGCCGGATATTCGCGCCATGTATAACACCTTGCAGCAGGCCGAGTTGTTGTATAGCAAGCGCGACAGCTATAAGCGGGTGCAACAAAACGGCATGGCTCAGAACTTTAGCTGGCAAAGCTCGGCTAGCCAGTATCTGGCGCTATATCAGCAGGCACTGGCTGGCGGTGTGCAGTAAAGCAGCATAAACTGCTGCAAAGCCCGGCAAACTCGCCTTGTCTTGCGATAATCTGATGTAAAGGTTACTGTTAATTTGATAGGCTGCCCGCGCAAACTAGATTGAGGCTTTTATGGATGCACTGACTTTATTAACCAGCCGTTTTTCCTCGGCCCGCTTAACTGAACCTGCGCCGTCGGGCGAGGTACTGGACAACATTAAACGTGCGGCATTGCAGGTGCCAGACCACGGTAATTTACGGCCCTGGCGGTTTATTATCGCTGAAGGGCGCCAGGCACTGTGCCGGTTAGGCGATATTTTTGCTGAGGCCGCGGTAGAAGACGATCCGGCTATCGCGAATGACTTGCTAGAGCGCGCCCGCCAGCTGCCACTGCGCGCGCCTATGGTCATTGTTTGTATTGCCAAAGCTGTAGAGCACGCCAAGGTGCCATTAATTGAGCAACAGCAGTCAGCAGCCTGCGCAGTAATGGCGATGCAACAAGCTGCCTTTGCTCAGGGCTTCGGCGGCATCTGGCGCACCGGCGCCTACGCCCAGTTAGATTTTGTTAAACAAGCGCTGGAGCTGGGCGAAGACGACGAAATCGTCGGCTTTTTATACCTCGGCATGCCAAGCGGCGAACCTGCCAAACGCCACACCCCCGATCCGGCCGAGTATTTTTCCCACCTGTAAAGCCTTTGTAGCAAATCCAAAGAGCATTCTGGCTCTTTGGATTTGCTGAAAACATGCAATCCTTACTTGCGGCAATCTGCCGTACAGGCCTATACTTAGCGCGTTTTTTACACAATGGAGGCTGTTATGGCCACTGAACTTCGTGAACGCATTGAAATGCGCGTAGATGCAGAAACCAAACAGCTGGCCGAGCGTGCAGCAGCAGCCCTGGGTTGTGCTTCTTTAACCGAGTTTATGGTTCGGCTTATCCGCGACAATGCGCCAGCCATTTTGCAGGCACAAGCCGCAATTAAGTTAACCTCTGCTCAGTTTGACCAGTTCATCCAGGTATGTGAATCTGCTCCTGCACCTTATGCACGGCTAAAAGCGGCTGCTTATAAGTTAGATAAAGAGGGTTTTTGATTGGCGCTGGCGCCGGCATTTGTTCAGGCTGATGCCCGTTTGCATGATTTAAAAGCGTTTGACTGCGGCAAAGCCAGCCTGAATGAGTATCTGCGTCGCTATGCTATTCGAAACAGCGAGCTAGGTTTAAGCCGTACCTGGGTTCTGCCAGAACAAAGCAAACAGCCAAAAGCGCCGCTAGCAGCTTATTTTACCCTGGCAGGAAGTACCGTATTACGCGCTGATTTACCTGCAACTGCCAGCTCATTACCGGCTTATCCGGTACCAGTAGTTATACTTGCCCGCCTTGGCGTGTCGCTATCGCATCAGGGGCAACAGTTGGGTGCGAAAACCTTAGTGCAAGCCCTGCGCACTGCACGCGAATTGTCAGAGCGGGGCTTACCGGCGTTTGGTGTGATCCTCGATGTACTGGATGATGACGCATTAAAGTTCTACCAGCATATGGGTATGTTTAGCCCGTTGACTGACCAGCCGATGCGCTTGTTTGTAGCGATGGAAACCATTCGGCAGTTGTAGATTTAAATCAAACTAACACTGCACACATATGTTGCGCTTGCAAAATACTTTAGATAACTTAGGTACATACGGCTGCAGGGTGGAGAAATATAGTGCAGGCTCGTTTTTTCAATATGTGAAAATCGAAAATTTGTGTCTATCTTTTAGTGCATTATCCGTCCCGTTTCCTTTATATGAATTGAAAAATCGAGCATGCTCAAAAATAAAGTGTTAGGCGTGAAATCGATTCCGAGGAAGAATCAATTGGCAAATTCAAATTCTGGAAGACACTCATTCGCTTTCGAGGGGGGTGGAGCAACTCACCACGATTGGCGCTACATTTTTTGTTTCGTATCTGTACCATAGACATGTCGATTCAATTCACAGGAATTGGAATTCGATCAAAACTCAGAGATCTCGTATTAACGCAATCAACAGGTCTGAAAGTTACCACCGGATTTGGTTGAATTATATCAGTAGTATGAGTTATGCAAACTTGAATAGAAACACTTTGGGCATCGATGGAGCTACTGTGAAAAAAATGGCTCAGGCCATACAAAAGGCGTTATGAATCCTGCTGGGGCCAACGTGGCTAGCTAGGGGAATCACAATCGCGCCAGCAAGCTGTTTCTGTAAGCTTCGTGAAGCTTCGGGGGCGGATCCAATTGAAGCTTCGGGGGCGGATCCAATTGTTAATTGTTAAATTGCCATACATGGAGGGAACTGTGCAACGCGAAAAACTGGCAATGAAGTTGGCTTAAGCCCATCTCAGGCGCTTAAATTGTTCGCCCGTAATAAACGGGGGCAGATAAAAATTAAAAGGCTGAAAAATCATGTTTAACTTTTCTCTGACCCTAGTCATTTAAAATTGGAAATCAAATGACAAAATGTAGTTTGTTTGCCTCGCTATACTTATTGCTCGCGTGTGCCGCCTGTGCTCAGACTCTAGCTATCGATAACCATGCCGCAATTGACGCTCAACTGCGCGCTAATGCCCAAAAACATGGCATTCCAGGACAGGCCGTGCTGGTGCTGCACAACAGCGATATTCTGTACCGCAATACTACCGGCACTACTGTGCTCGGAGGCAGCATACCTGTAACACCAAAGACGGTCTTCCCTGTCTACTCAGTAAGCAAGCTGTTCGCCGTTACCCTCGCCATGCAGTTACAAGAAGAAGGAAAGCTGGACATTTCTGCTCCCGCCTCACGTTATGTCGGGGATCTGCCGCATTCCTGGCGTGATATCCGTATCGATCAGTTTTTAAACCATGTCTCGGGCGTGCCTGAATATTTTGACAGCAGTGATTTCTCGCGGCCGTTTCCGCCCAGCCTGGAAGCCGTTTTTGCGAACTTAAAAGATGTGTCTGTATCTGCACCTGGCGAACGAACGCGTTACACCAATACCAACAATCTGGTGATTGCAGCTGTTCTCGAGTCCGTAACGGGAACGTCATACCGCACACTGCTGCGGCAGCGGATCATAGAACCGCTTGATCTCCAGGAGACGTGGTTCGATCTTGCCGACGTGCCCAAGGCTCGCCTTGTCGAAAGCTATCGGGCGAAGGAGGGCAAGATTGTGCCTGATATGTCTATCGCGTGGCCGGATTACAGTGCGGCACACGTAGGGGGTTACATGACACTGGATGACATGGGCAAATTCATGTCCGCCATCGCGCATGGACGACTTGTGTCAAAGGCGGAACTACTGCGACTTTGGCAGCCCTATAAGTTTGTTAACGGTAATGTCGGCTTTTTTGCAACCGGCTGGGATTATGCTGAGTCGGGTCGCTGGCATGAGGTTGGCCACGATGGTGGCGCCAAGGTGCGGGTTCGCATCCTGTTTGACGATGATCTCGATAATCATTACATCGTTATCTATCTGACCAACGGCAATAAAGATGGTGTCTGGTCGCGCACGCTCGTCGACTCGGTCCAGACACTGATATTGCCGAAATAGCTGTAGCGTGGCACAGTTGATCTATCAACGTTTAACTTAAGTGGACGCGGGGCAAGCCGGCGGCAGGCTTTGACGGACAAGGTCCGTGACTTCAGCTGGTGGGCGCTATTGAAACAACATCTAATAAACAGCAGGATTATGCTTAAACTAAAATTTGTTGGTGCAGCAATTAGCATCGCGGGCTTACTGGTTTTCGGTTTTTACGCCAACGAAGCACGAAAGGAAGTGTATTATCTTTGCGGCAATTTTAGTACAGGCACGGCTTACTCAAGTGTGATCCGGCAATTAGACACGATTAATTTGTCGGAATATAAAGTTGAAAACCTGCAGCAGGGTAAGCGTGTTATCCATAGTAGCGCACTGCATTTTCACTTGCTGAGCTGCAATATAGAATTTAACCGGCAAGACAAGGTAGTGTCAGTTTTATATGGTTTAGGCTGACAACAGCCGTGGTAATACGCCGGTCGGCTATAGAGCTAACCGGTGCAGTTTGTTGTACGAAAACTATGCTTTGTACTACAATGTCACACATTGCAACACGCTTAGGAGGTTAAGCATGAAAAGCGAGATGCTAAGTACACGTATTGATCATGACACTAAAGTCGCTTTTACCAATATCTGCGATGAAGTTGGCTTAAGCCCATCTCAGGCGCTTAAATTGTTCGCCAGAGCTGTAATTAACCACGGCGGTATTCCATTTGAGCTAAAAGCCCGCCAGCCAAATGAGACAACAGCTGCAGCGATTAAAGAACTTGCCGATGGCAAAGGCAATAATAGTCAGTCGGTAGATAAACTGCTTAGTGAGTTAACCGAAGGCGTAGTGTGAAATGCTCGCGCTGGAATATTCCACGCAGTTTAAGAAAGACTTTAAGAAGATTGCCAAAATGCCTATTCCAGACATCTTGGAAGTGGGCAATATTATCTCTAAATTGCAACGCGGCGAGTCGTTATCTGCTAAAAATGTCGATCACCCGCTGACTGGCAACTGGTTGGGGTTTCGTGATTGTCATATTAAGCCAGATCTCGTTCTTATCTACAGAGTTGCCAATGATTGTTTACAACTCGCCCGAATTGGTTCACACAGCGAAGTATTCTAACTGCAATTGCATAACTTTTTGTTCGCATTATTACTTGTTTGGCAATAAAAAAGGCGCTGGTTAAAGCGCCTTTTGTGTAATTTACGAGATATTAAAACTCAGCATTACCCGGTGTACGCGGGAAGGCGATAACATCGCGGATATTACCAATACCGGTAACGTAGGACACTAAACGCTCGAAGCCTAAACCAAAACCAGCGTGTGGTACTGTGCCGTAGCGGCGCAGGTCGCGATACCAGCCATAGTCTTCTTTGTTTAAGCCCATTTCATCCAGGCGTTTATCGAAGGCTTCTAAGCGCTCTTCACGCTGGCTGCCACCGATAATTTCACCAATGCCAGGTGCTAATACATCCATTGCCGCTACGGTTTTACCGTCGGCGTTTAAACGCATGTAAAAGGCTTTAATGTCTTTCGGGTAGTTTTGCATGATGATAGGCGCGCCAACATGCTCTTCGGCCAGGTAACGCTCGTGCTCAGATTGTAAATCGACACCCCATTCAACCGGGTATTCGAATTTTTTGCCGCAGCTTTTTAAGATCTCAATAGCGTCGGTGTAATCCATCCGCACAAAGCTTGAATCAACTAGCTGCTGTAAGCGGGTTACAGCGGTCGGGTCGATACGCTCGGCGAAAAACGCCATATCGTCAGCGCGCTCGGTCAGAACTGCTTTACAGACGTACTTCAGCATATCTTCGGCCAACTGGGCGATATCTTTTAATTCGGCAAAGGCCACTTCTGGCTCTATCATCCAGAATTCGGCTAAGTGCCGACTGGTGTTAGAGTTTTCAGCACGGAATGTCGGGCCAAAGGTGTAAATTTTTGACATGGCACAGGCGTAGGTTTCGCCGTTTAACTGGCCAGATACGGTTAAGAAGGTTTCTTTACCGAAGAAATCCTGGCTGTAATCGATTTTGCCTTTATCGTTACGTGGCAGGTTTTCCATGTCCAACGTGCTAACGCGGAACATTTCACCGGCGCCTTCAGCGTCTGAGCCTGTGATGATAGGCGTGCTGATCCAGTAATAGCCTTGCTCGTGGAAAAAGCGGTGAACCGCCTGGGCTAAACAATGCCGTACCCGGGTAACGGCGCCCATAATGTTAGTGCGTGGGCGCAAGTGGGCGTGATCACGCAGGTATTCCATGCTGTGGCGTTTGGGTGCCATAGGGTAGGTGTCCGGGTTTTCTACCCAGCCTAAAACCTCAACATTGCTGGCTTGTAACTCAAATGCCTGGCCCTGGCCTTCAGAGCGGGCAACAACACCGCTGACAGCGACCGAGCAAGAAGTGGTTAAGCGTTTGATTTCTGACTCGTAATTATTAAGCTCGGCCGGTGCCACTGCTTGTACTGCATCAAAGCAGCTGCCATCATGAATAGCTAAAAAGGAAATGCCGGCTTTAGAATCGCGGCGGGTGCGGATCCAGCCTTTAACGGTGACAGTGTCACCCACGGCATAGCGACCAGCTAATACATCTTTAATTACGGCGTGCGTCATGCAACAAACTCCAGAGGGTATAAACTTAGCAAACAGCATAGAGGCTGTAATGATACTGAGCCAAACGCACAACACAAGTAAAAGTTATCAGGACGCTAAAATTGACGTTAAGCAGTGAAACCACAATAAAAAACGAGCGCCGCAGCGGGCCGGATTTGCTGTGCCGAGCTTTTGCCTGGCTGGCGATTATTGCCTGGTTGTTGTTCGTGCTGGCCTTAGTGGTGGCGCACTACGCCAGGCCAGAAATGGACACCGGCCTGGTGCGCTATTGGGGTATTGAGGTGCGCACCGACTGGCGGCCTAAATTAACGCTGTATTTGCAATATATGCTGTGGGCCACGGCGGCCTTAAGTGGCGTAAGCTTATTGCTGAATTATCTGCGCTCGCGCCGGCGCAATGATCATCTGCACCTGAATATTATATTACTGTTGTTAAGCTGTGCCGGCTTCCTGCTGTATTTGTACTGGTATGCTTAAACGCCAACCACAGTGCGCATAGCAGCAGTGAGCTTACTTAGCTCATCGGGGCGGATAATAAACGGCGGCATCACGTAAATTAAATTGTTAAATGGCCGGATCCATACGCCCAGCTCAACAAAACGCTGCTGCAACGCGGCCACATCAACCTTATTATGCAGCTCTAACACGCCTATGGCGCCTAACACCCGCACATCTTTTACCAGCGGCGATTGCCGGCAGGGCGCCAGGTCGCGGTTAAGCTGCGCCTCGATAGCCGCGACCTGCTGCTGCCAAGCGCCCTTAGCAATTATATTTAAACTGGCGTTAGCTACCGCACAGGCCAGAGGGTTGGCCATAAAAGTAGGGCCGTGCATTAGCCCGCCGGCGGCACTTAAGCTGATGCCGCGGGCAATTTCATTGGTGCACAAGGTCGCTGCCAGCGTAATGTAGCCGCCGCTAAGCGCTTTACCTACGCACATAATGTCTGGTTGTATGGCGGCATGTTCGCAGGCAAACAGCTTACCGCTGCGACCAAAGCCGGTAGCAATTTCATCGGCTATCAACAGTACCTGGTAGTTATCGCACAAGGCGCGGGCACGGCGCAGATACTCAGGGTGATAAAAGCGCATACCGCCATAGCCTTGCACTATCGGCTCCAGAATAAGTGCGGCAATTTCAGTGTGATGCTGCGCTAATAGTTGCTCCAGTGGCACTATGTCGTCGGGAAAAAATTCGCCACCAAAGCGGCTTTGCGGCGCCGGTAAAAAGTAATGCTGTGGTAGTAAGGCGGCAAACATATCGTGCATACCGTCGACCGGGTCGCACACCGCCATGGTGGCAAAGGTATCACCATGGTAACCCTTACGCAGGCTAATCAGCTTTTGTTTTTTCGGTGTACTGCTTGCCAACCAGTATTGCAGCGCCATTTTAATCGCTACTTCTACCGCAATTGAGCCGCTGTCGGCTAAAAATACCTTGGTTAAATTTTGCGGCACCATACTCAGCAGTTGTTTGCACAAATCAACGGCCGGTTGATGGGTAATACCACCAAACATTACATGCGCCATTTTGCCCAGTTGGCTAGTGACGGCCGCGTTAAGCTCGGGGTGATTGTAGCCATGCACCGCCGACCACCAGGACGCGGTGCCATCGACTATACGTTGGCCGTTTTCCAGTCTAAGCTCACAGCCTTCTGCTGCCACCACCGGATACACCGGCAGCGGAGTAAGCATTGAGGTGTATGGATGCCAGATATGCGTGCGATCAAATGCCAGATCTATGCTCATTATTTAACCTACTGTAAATTTTTAACTCTGGTCAGCGTTGACAACCCGATTGCGGCGGTTAGACTAGCCGAAAACAATTACAACCTCAATTTAATCAGGGATATTTATGCACTCTGTTGTCCGTCACGACTGGACCCTGGCGCAAGTTAACGCGCTGTATGCCTTGCCATTTAACGATTTACTGTTTCAGGCGCAGACGGTGCACCGCCAGCACTTTAAACCAAACGAAGTACAGGTAAGCACCTTACTGTCGATTAAAACCGGTGCCTGTGCCGAAGACTGCAAATATTGCCCGCAAAGCGGTCACTACAATACCGGTTTAGAGCGTGAGCGCTTGCTGGAAGTAGAAAAAGTGCTGACCCAGGCCAAAGCTGCCAAAGAAAAAGGCGCCAGCCGCTTTTGTATGGGCGCGGCATGGACTAACCCCAAACAGCGCGATATGCCGTACATCATTGAGATGGTGCAGGGCGTAAAAGCCATGGGGCTGGAAACCTGTATGACGCTTGGCATGTTAACCGGTGAACAAGCCCAAACTCTGGCAGGTGCCGGCCTGGATTACTACAATCACAATTTAGATACTTCACCGGAGTTTTACGGTGAGATTATTACTACCCGTACCTATCAGGACCGCTTAGACACGCTAAGCCATGTGCGCGATGCCGGCATGAAAGTATGCTGTGGTGGTATTTTAGGCATGGGAGAGAGCAGCAATGATCGTTCAGCACTGCTGATGCAGCTGGCGAATTTGCCCGAGCACCCACAAAGTGTGCCGATCAACATGTTAGTTAAAGTGGCCGGCACGCCGCTGGAAAACGTTGACGACTTAGATGCGTTTGAATTTATCCGCACCATAGCCGTAGCACGCATTATGTTACCGCAAAGCCATGTGCGTTTATCTGCCGGCCGCTCACGAATGAATGAGCAAATGCAGGCGCTGTGCTTCTTCGCCGGCGCTAATTCAATTTTTTACGGCGATAAACTGCTTACCACCGACAACCCGGAAGCGGATGCCGATATGTTGTTATTTGCCAAGCTGGGTATTAAACCCGAGCAGCGCCATGATGTGTCAGATGAAGCGCACACACTGGCGCTGGCCGATGCCATAAAAGAGCAGACTAACCCTCCGCTGTTTCACGCGGCACAGTAACAGCATGTTTGCCGACAGAGTTGCCCAGCTGCAACAAGCGCTGAGCGAGCGTGCAGCACAGCAATTGCTGCGCACCCCAGTGACGCTTGAGCAATACAGCGGCCGGGTGCTGACAATTGCCGGACAAGGCTATATTAACTTTTGTGGCAATGATTATTTGGGCTTAGCCACCGAGCCCCAGGTGCTGCAAGCTTTCGCTGATGGTGCCAGCCGCTATGGTGCCGGTAGCAGCGGCTCACCGCTGGTTACCGGACAACATAGCGTGCATCAGCAGCTTAGCGACAGTTTATGCGATTGGCTGGGTTTTGAGCGTGTGTTGCTGTTTTCCTCCGGCTTTGCTGCTAATCAGGCAATGCTGTTAACGCTGAGCCATAAAAATGACACCCTGTTGCTGGATAAGCTTAGCCATGCGTCGTTAATTGATGCTGCTTTGCACAGTGGCGCAAGCTTTAAGCGCTTTGGTCACAATGATTTGTCGGCACTGCAGCATTTACTTAGCCAGGTTAAGCAACCTTTGGTAGTCACTGAAGGCGTATTCAGTATGGATGGCGATAGTCCGGACATAAAGGCCACCCTTGGCTTGTGCCAACAGTTCAATGCGCCCTTGCTGCTGGACGATGCGCACGGTTTGGGTGTACAGGGGCCTGAAGGTAAGGGCAGCGCAGCAGAACAGGGCATTGCAGCAAACCAGTTGTTTTGCAGCATGGCCAATTTTGGTAAAGCACTTGGCGTTGGCGGTGCTTTTGTTGCGGCTGGCAAAACCGTTATCGACTACATTGAGCAATTTGGCCGGCACTATATCTACAGTACGGCGTTGCCGCCGGCGCTCTGTGCTGCGGTGCTTAAAAGCATTGAGTTGTGTCGTAAGGACGATTGGCGCCGTGACAAACTGCATAGCAATATTGCGCACTTTCGTGCTCTGGCCAGTGATTTACCGCTGCTTGACTCCCAAAGCGCCATTCAGGCAGTGGTGCTGGGCAGCAGCGAGCGGGCGCTTAGTGTTAGCCAGGCGTTAAAGCATGCCGGTATTTGGCTTAGTGCTATCCGGCCGCCAACAGTGCCACAGGGCAGTGCAAGATTACGTATCACGCTAAGTGCCCATCATACCGGGCAGGATATTCAACAATTAGTACAGCAGTTAAGGCAGTTAGTATGAGTGCTGTAATGCAAGACAGGTTATACAGTGCCAGCGGCTTTGGCCTGCAAGTGGCTAAAAGCTTTAGCGCCGCATCACAAAGTTATATGCAAGGCGCCCGTTTACAACAGCAGGTAGCGCTGGATGCATTAGCCAAGCTGGCAAAAGAGCCTCGCGGGCATTTGCTTGATCTGGGCTGCGGCCCGGGTTGGCTTCATCCGCGTTTAACCGATTACTGCAACGCTTTTACCGCAGCTGATTTAAGCGCCGGCATGCTGGCAAAAGCGGCGCAGGCAGCATTGGCAAAAACCTACCTGCAAGCCGATGCGCAGCAATTGCCGCTGGCCGATAGCAGTGTAGATACGGTATTTTCCAGCCTGATGCTGCAGTGGTGCGCCAAGCCAGCCGCGGTTTTTGCAGAAATAAGCCGGGTGCTGACACCTGGTGGTAAAGTGGTTATCACCACGCTGGTAGAAGGCACGTTGGCCGAATTGGCCCAGGCATTTGCCAGCCTGGATAAGTATCCGCATGTCAGCCGTTTTTTAGCGGTTGATAGCATAAAGCAGGCGGCTTTGGCGGCGACAGGCGTTAACTGGCAGTTTGAACAGCGGCGTTATCCGCTGTATTACCCCGACGTACAGACCTTAGCCCGCGAGCTAAAACTGCTGGGGGCCAATCAGGTTGCCGGGCGGCGCAATGGTTTAACCGGTAAAGGGTACTGGCAACAACTGGCACAAGCCTATGAGGTACATCGCACTATGCTGGGTTTGCCGGCCAGTTATCAGGTGCTGATGATAAGCGGAGTGAAACATGGCAGCTAAACCGCTATTTATAACCGCAACCGATACTGACGCTGGCAAGACCTATGTCAGTATTTTGCTGTTGCAGGGCTTTGAGGCGCTAAATGTAGCTGCGGTTGGTGTTAAGCCAATAGCGGCGGGCGCTGACGAGCAGGGTCGAAATAGTGACGCGTTACTGTTGCAGCAACATTCCGGTATCGCGTTACCTTATGTGCAGATAAACCCAATCTGTTATCAGGCGCCGGTAGCGCCACATCTGGCCGCCTTCAACGAAAAAAGACACATCGACGAAAAGGTTTTGAATAACGCACTGACAAACTGGCAAAGCCTGGATGCAGAGCGACTGCTGATTGAAGGTGCCGGTGGTTGGTTATTGCCTATAGATGACAAACGTTATCTGGCAGACTGGGTAGCTGAACATAACTTGCCGGTGCTGCTGGTGGTAGGCATGAAACTCGGCTGTTTAAACCATGCCATGTTAACGGTGCGCGAGATTGAGCGCAGCGGCTGCAAGCTACTAGGCTGGGTCGCCAATTGCATTGACCCGGACATGGCGCTGCTTGAGCAAAATATTGCCGATTTACGTCAGCGTATAGTTGCGCCGTGTTTGGGTATAGTGCCTTATGCGCCAGCACCGGCGCAGTATCAGCAACTTGCACGGGATCTGGCAAAGCAAGTAGAACAGCTAACTCAGGACTAAGGACATTAGGTTTGCTCTAAACCAACCGTTGAAGGCATGGATGCCTGAATCGAGCCTACAGGGATGTATTCACGGCGTGTTGGTGTGGGCAAACCGGTTGTCCAAGCCTAATACTGCTGCGTCATTCCAGCATATCCGTTAAATCACTGTGCTGTGCCAAAGGGGTTTTATTGCCAGCACGGAACAGATAGCCGCCATCAACCCCCAGCAACGTCAGGTTGTCGCCACTGCGCTTAAGTGCACTGCCTTCGGGCAGTGCAATAATAGGTGTTACAGGGTTTAATGTCATAAATTCCGCCAGTCGCATATCGCGGGTTTCGCCGTGGAATCCCTCGGGTTTATAGTCGGTATAATGTGGGTTTAACTGTATCGGTAACAGGTTAAGCGCATTGAACGAAGGCGGCTCAATAATTGGCATATCATTAGTGGTGCGAATAGTCGCCCCGGCAATATTTGAGCCGGCACTCCAGCCAATATAGGGTACGCCGGCGGTTACGCGTTCTGTGATTAGGTTAACTATATCATTTTGATATAACTGATAAAGCAGGTGGAAAGTATTGCCGCCACCGACAGCAATGGCTTTAGCGTTAAGTATTGCCTGACGCGCATCTGCGAATTGGTGAATACTGCTGACTTTGATGCCATGCGGTGCTAAAGCCTGCTGCACGGTGGTGAGGTAATCGTCATAACTGATACTGACACCGGCATAAGGAATAAACAGCAGTTCATCGACAGCTGCTAAGTGGTCGCTGATCCAGGTCATATAAGGCGCCAGATAGGCACTGTTGTTGGCACGGGAACTGCTTAGTAGTAATAATTGCATGGCTAACTCCTTCATGTTGCCGCTATTGTATCTAAGATACAAACAGCAGACACCTTTAGTTACAAATTTTCATCTGCTGTTGTTGGTGAAAAACGTTGAAAACAGCCTCTAAGCCCATATAGTACGTTGCATTAAGCTAATTGAGGGTTCGCAGTATGAAGAGAATCGTTTTATTTTTAATCACAAACCTGGCAGTGATATTAGTACTGAGCATTGTACTGAATATCGTGTTTAGCGTTTTAGGTATAGATCGAAGTGGTATAGGCGGTTTATTGGTATTTGCTGCAGTGTTTGGTTTTGGCGGCTCTTTTATATCTCTAGCCATGTCTAAATGGATGGCAAAACGCTCTACCGGTGCTGTCGTTATTGAGCAGCCGCGCAATGCGACTGAGCAATGGTTAATGACCACGGTGGCACGCCAGGCAAAAAACGCCGGTATTGGCATGCCAGAAGTGGCAGTGTACGACTCACCGGAGATGAACGCTTTTGCCACAGGTATGAACCGAAACAATGCGCTGGTGGCAGTAAGTACCGGTTTGCTGCGTAATATGCGCGAAGATGAAGTTGAAGCGGTACTGGCACACGAAGTGTCGCATATTGCCAATGGTGACATGGTTACCCTGACGTTAATTCAGGGCGTGGTAAACACCTTTGTGATATTCCTGGCGCGTTTAGTGGCTGGTATGCTCAATAACAATGGCAATAATAACCAGGGCGGCGGTTTAGCCTATTTCGCTACGGTAATAGTGCTGGAAATGGTGTTTGGTGTGCTGGCCAGTATTATTGTGATGTGGTTCTCACGTCAGCGTGAATACCGTGCTGATGCCGGTGCCGCTAAGCTTGAAGGCGGGCCGAATAAGATGATAGCGGCGCTGGAGCGGTTGAAACATAACCACGAAAGCCAGCTGGAAGGCAGTATGATGGCCTTTGGTATTGCCGGTGGCGCGAAAAAGTCCGAATTGTTTTTAAGCCACCCGCCACTGGAAAAACGTATAGCGGCGCTACGTGGTCAGCAGTTTTAAAACGTAGTTAAGTAAGACACCTGGGGGCAAGAGTTATCGGCCCCCATTTTTTATTGTGGCGTTAGTCCTGCACTTTGCGTACAAACTCCGATTTTAAACTCATGGCGCCGAAGCCATCAATTTTACAGTCGATATCATGGTCGCCCTCTACCAGGCGGGTAGTGTATTCATAGCATGGCTCCAGCAGGGCAAAAAGGCCTATTATACGCTGTCGCTGCGCTTAAGCCGCACTATTAATCCTTTGAATAGCGGTAATAGCCGAACATGACTGGTATCAGGCTGTCGATTTGCTATGGTAAAGCAAAATAATTGTTCGGAGTGATTATGCAACAGGCTTTACTACCAGCACCGAAAATAGCGGCTTTTTTGCCACCACAACGTATTCTGATGGGCCCGGGGCCATCTGATGTGTACCCACAAGTACTAGCGTCGCAAGCAAGGCCGACAGTAGGGCATCTTGACCCGTTATTTGTCGGCATGATGGATGAGCTAAAGCAGCTGCTGCAATATGCTTTTCAAACCCGCAATGAGATGACGCTGGCGGTATCGGCACCGGGCAGTGCCGGCATGGAAACCTGTTTTGTTAATTTGCTGGAGCCGGGCGACAGCGTAATTGTCTGTCGCAATGGCGTGTTTGGTGAGCGGATGCGCCAAAACGTCGAGCGCTGCGGCGCCACCGCCATTACTGTCGACAACGCCTGGGGGGAGCCAGTTAACCCACAACAGGTTGAGGCTGCTTTAAAAGCCAACCCGCAGGTAAAATATCTGGCCTTTGTGCATGCAGAAACCTCTACCGGCGCCTTATCTGATGCGAAAACGCTGTGCGCCTTGGCTAAACAATATGACTGCTTATCCATTGTCGATGCAGTAACCTCGTTAGGCGGTGTTGAACTGCGGGTAGATGAATGGGGCATTGATGCTATTTATTCTGGTAGCCAGAAATGTTTATCCTGTGTGCCGGGTTTATCGCCGGTGTCGTTTTCAACCAACGCTGTTGCACGGATAAAAACCCGCACGCGGCCGGTACAAAGCTGGTTTTTAGACCAAAGTCTGGTGATGAGTTACTGGGGTGGTGGCGCTAAACGCAGCTACCACCATACGGCGCCGGTTAATGCGCTTTATGCTTTGCATGAATCGTTGCGTCAGTTGGCCAGCGAGGGGCTGGAACAAAGCTGGCAACGTCACCGTGAAATGCATCAGCTGTTAAAGCACGGCTTAACTGAGCTGGGGCTTGAGTTTGTGGTAGCCGAGTCCTATCGCTTGCCGCAGCTTAACAGTGTGTATATTCCACAGGGCGTAAATGATGCCGCTGCGCGCAAACAGCTGCTTGAGCTATACAACCTTGAAATAGGTGCTGGTCTGGGCGATTTAGCCGGTAAAGCCTGGCGCATTGGTTTAATGGGCTACGGTGCACGGCGCGAGAATGTGGCGTTGTGTGTTAAAGCATTGTCTGAGGTTTTACTTAATCAGTCATAACTGACATCTGGCCGTTTTTAGTTGGTGTACCTTGCGGCTTCTGCTAATTTGAAGCAGCAAGGTATTCATAACAAACACTAAATAACAACCGAGGCCAGAATGAAACTGCGTTATTCTCTGCTAAGTACTGCGCTACTTAGTATCCTTTCTCTGCCGATGCACGCTGTGCAAGGCTACTATCGCTCACCGGTACTACAACAGGATCAGCTGGTTTTTACCGCTGAGGGCGATCTGTGGCACGCGACGTTAACTGATGTGAATGCCCGGCGCATTACCAGCCACCTGGCAGAAGAAACTCAGCCGCTGCTATCGGCAGATGGCACTCAGCTGGCTTTTGTTGCCAATTATGACGGTGCCAGTGAAATTTACCTGATGCCGCTGTCTGGTGGTGTGGCAAAGCGTGTTAGTTTTGAAAACAGCCGGGTACGTATTCAGCAATGGCTGGCCGATGGCCGTATCTTATATGCTACTGACAGCGCTGCCGGCCCGGCCAATTACTGGTTGTTAAAAACGCTGGACCCGCAAACCCTGCAAACTGAAACGCTGCCGTTGGCCGATGCGTCGGGCGGTAGCATAGACGAGCAAAACGGCACGGTATTTTTTAGCCGTTTTGGTCTGCAATTAACCGGCGACAACACTAAAGTGTATCGTGGCGGTGCCATGGGCGAGTTGTGGCGCTGGGAACTGGGTAGCAAAGATGAGGCTGTGCTGTTAAGTCGTGGTCACAATGGCAGCATTAGCCAGCCGGTGTTTTATCAGGGGCGGGTGTATTTTGTCAGCGACGCTGATGGTAATAGTAATATCTGGTCGGTTAGCGCAAGTGGTGGCGATGTTAAACAGCACAGCTTTCACAAAGACTGGCGCATTGGCCGGATCAGCGTAGCCAATGGTCAGGTGTTATATCAGCTGGGAGCCAACTTGCAGCTGCTCAAGCTCGCTGATGGTCAAACTAATGCGTTACCGATAGCAATACAGTCAGATTTAGTCCAGCAGCGCGAACGCGTTATCAGCAAGCCATTGCGGTATTTCAACTCAGCCTATTATCAGGCGCAGCAGGACGACAGCGATAAAGTCGTTATTACAGCGCGCAGCCAGATTGCTTTAGCCGTGCCTGGCAAACAGCGGCTGGTGCAGATAAGCACGCCTGTTGGCAGCCGCTCGCGTGAGGCGGTGTTATCAAAAGACGGTAACTGGGTGTATGCCATTAATGATCACAGTGGCGAACATGAAATTTGGCGTTTCGCCGCTGATGGCTCAGACAACGCGAAACAACTGACTGCTGACGGTAGCGTGCATCGCTGGCAGCTTAAGTTGTCACCCGATGGAGAGTATCTGGCGCACGATGACAAAAATGGCGATTTGTGGCTGCTGCACCTGCCAAGCGGGCGTAATAGTAAAATCTACACCGGTGGTATAGGGTTATCGCCTTATGACGACATAAACTGGTCAGCCGATAGCAAATTATTGGCGTTTGCGTTTAATTCGTCGCGGCAAAGTCGCGCACAGGTGGTGTTATATAGCCTGGTTGAGCAGCAAAGTGCAGTTGTTACCTCAGAAAAATACGCCGCCTATTCACCGGCATTTAGCCCGGATGGCTTGTGGCTGTATTTTATTTCTAACCGCCAGTTTACTGCCACCCCGGGACACCCCTGGGGCGATCGTAATCTGGGGCCGTTATTTGATAAACGCAGCCAGCTGTTTGCCGTTAGCTTAAAACAGCAAGCTTGTTTTGCATTTCGGCCCGAGCAAGAACTTGATAACTGTAATGATAAGGCCGCCAAAGATAGCAGAACAGCAAAAAAAGGCAGCCTGGTCGACTGGGATGGCCTAAGCACGCGCTTATGGCAGGTGCCGCTGGCGGCAGGCAATTACAGCCAACTGGCTGTGAACGATAAGCGGCTGTATGTGTTAGACCGTGATAGTGGTGCAGCTGCTAAACCGCTATTAAAGCAAATTGAGCTTAGCCAAACTGAAGCCAAAGCTGAGGTGTTTGCCAGCGATGTTAGCGATTATCAACTGGCCGTGAATGGCAAAAAGCTATTTATGCGCAAACACAGCGCAGCAGGTGGCGGCGATATGTATGTTGTTGAAGCAACAGCCAAGGCCCCGGCTGAGCTGAATAAAACGAAACTGAACATCGCCAGTTGGCAGTTAAGTATTAAGCCTACCGATGAATGGCAACAAATGTTTGCTGATGCCTGGCGTATGCACCGTGATTTTCTGTTTGACAAAGGCATGCGTGGGCTAGATTGGACCGCCAGTAAAGCGAAATATCAGCCGTTATTGCAGCGGGTAACCGATCGTCACGAGCTGGACGATATTTTCGCGCAAATGATGGGCGAGCTAAATGCCTTACACTCGCAGGTGCGGGGCGGTGAATATCGCAGCGATGATGCCGCGGCCAAAGCCGCCAGTTTGGGCGCTGAATTTAAGCAAACCCGGCAAGGGCTTAGCATCAGCCATATTTACCGCACCGACAGCGAACTGCCGGCACAGGCAGCACCGCTGGCCAAACCCGGCGTAGAGGCGAAAACCGGTGACATTATTTCCGCGATAAATGGCCAGCCGGTAACCGATATCGCCGGTTTGACCAATTTACTGCGTAATCAGGCCGGTAAGCAGGTATTACTGAGTTTGCAGCGTGGTAAACAGCAATGGCAAACGGTAGTAGAGCCGGTAAGCGCAGGGCAGGACAGTATGCTGCGGTATCAGGACTGGGTGTCGGCTAATCAACACGCCGTTGCCAAGGCCAGCGAGCAGCAATTTGGTTATTTGCATCTGTATGCGATGGGGCCAAATGATATTGCCAACTTTGCCCGTGAATTTTATGCCCATTACGATAAAGCGGGTTTAATCATTGATGTCAGGCGCAATCGTGGCGGTAATATTGATAGCTGGATTATAGAAAAGCTGTTGCGTCGTACCTGGGCATTTTGGCAGCCAACCCAAGGTGCTGGCTATACCAATATGCAGCAAACCTTTCGTGGCCATTTAGTGGTGCTAACTGATCAGCTTACCTATTCAGACGGTGAAACCTTCTCTGCCGGGGTTAAAGCGTTGGGGTTAGGCCCGCTGATTGGTAAGCGCACCGCTGGTGCCGGTGTCTGGTTATCTGGCCGTAACCGGCTGGCCGATAACGGTATGGCACGGGTTGCTGAAACCGCCCAATTTGCCATGGACGGTCGCTGGGTTATTGAAGGCTATGGCGTAACACCGGATGTTGAAGTAGACAACTTACCTTTTGCCCACTTTAACGGCCAGGACGCGCAATTGCAGCAGGCGATTCAGTATTTACAGCAAAAGCTGCAATCTGAACCGGTTGCACCGTTAAACGCCGAGCCGTTAACTGCGCCGATTGCGGCAGATATTAAACCCTGATTCAACACTGAGTTAGAACCGCTAAAAACCAGCCCGGCATTACGCCGGGCTGGCTATAGTTTTTGCGGTGACCGCTCACTCCACACCGATAAAGCCACCGGTTTGATGCGCCCACAGCTGGGCGTATATGCCGCCGCTGGCAATCAGTTCACTGTGTGTACCTTGTTCGACGATATTACCCTGATCCAGAACAATTAAGCGGTCCATCTGCGCTATGGTAGATAAACGGTGGGCGATAGCGATTACCGTTTTTCCAGCCATCAGAGTATTTAAACTGGCCTGAATGGCGGCTTCTACTTCTGAGTCCAGCGCTGAGGTGGCTTCATCCAGAATTAGAATCGGTGCGTTTTTAAGCAACACGCGGGCAATAGCAATACGCTGGCGCTGGCCGCCGGATAACTTAACCCCACGCTCGCCAACCTGTGCATCAAAACCGCTGTTACCCTTAGGATCGGTTAAATCGGCAATAAAGTCGCTGGCTTCGGCTTGCTCTGCCGCCAGTTGCAATTCAGCTTCTGTCGCATCGGGTTTGCCATAGGCAATATTATCGCGTACCGAGCGGTGTAGCAGCGAGGTATCCTGCGTCACCATGGCAATATGCTGGCGCAGGCTTTCCTGGTTTACCAGGCTGATATCCTGGCCATCAATCAGGATTTTACCGCTTTCGACATCGTAAAAGCGCAGCAGCAGGTTAACTAAGGTCGATTTACCGGCACCAGAGCGGCCAACTAAACCGACTTTTTCACCGGGTTTAATCTCCAGGTTTAATTGCTGCAACACCGGTGCTTTGCCATTGTCGCTGCCGGCTTTACCGTAATTAAAACCAACATTATTAAAGCTGATGGCGCCCCGGCTTACCTGCAGCGGTTTGGCATCAACAGCATCCAGTACCTGTGCTGGTTGCGATAAGGTGGTTATGCCATCAGCCACAGTGCCGATATTTTCAAACAAGCTGCTGACTTCCCACATGATCCACTGTGCCATGCCGTTTAAGCGCAACGCTAAACTTACCGCTATGGCGATGGCGCCCACACTGATGGCGCTGTCGGCCCATAAATAAATCGATAACGCCGCTATGGCGAATACCAAAAAGTAGTTCAGCGTTTGTACCGAGACACTTAAGCCGGTGGCTAAACGCATCTGGCGGTATACCGGCTTTAAGAACACTTCCATGCTGTCTTTTGCGTAGGCTTCTTCGCGGTTGGTGTGAGAAAACAACTTAATGGTGGTGATATTGGTGTAACTGTCGACAATGCGACCGGTCATTTCTGAGCGGGCATCAGCCTGACGGGTAGAGGCGGCTTTTAAGCGTGGCACAAAGTAAAACTGCATCGCAATATAAATAGCCAGCCATACCAGCATCGGAATAATCAGGCGCAAGTCAGCATCGGCAATAAAAAATAACATCGAGCCGAAATACACCAAAATGTATACCATTACATCTAGCAGTTTCATTACGGTTTCGCGCACCGCTAGCGACGTTTGCATCACTTTTGTAGCAATTCGGCCGGCAAAGTCATTTTGGTAAAAACTGATACTTTGGCGCAATAAATAGCGGTGGGCTAACCAGCGGATAGACATCGGGTAATTACCCAGTAAGGTTTGGTGCACAATAGCCGCATGAAAAAAGCTCAACGCCGGCAGTAGCACCACGGTAACGACGGCCATCTTAATCAGCGTGGCACGCTCGCTGGTAAACAGCGCTTCCGGCTCATTTTGTACCAGCCAGTCAACCAATTGACCCATAAAGCTAAATAGTGACACTTCCAATATTGCCAGCAAAGCGGTGCTTATCGACATCAGGATCAGTGATGGCTCCATACCTTTGGTATAATGACGGCAAAACGCCAATATACCTTTAGGTGGCTGGGTTGGCTCAACGGCCGGAAAAGGTTTAATAATACGTTCGAAAAAACTTAGCATGAAAGATAACCGGTAGCTAAAACAGCGGCTATTGTAGCGGGTTTAATAAAAATTGCATGGCTGCTGCGCCGGTTGGCCTGATTTTATCGCTACTAATCGTAATAGGCATTTGGTAGTTTGTTTATGTGATAGTATCACATTTTAGCTGCGTCAATTGTTATCAGTGCTGCTATAATGCCTGCAGCAGTTAGCCTTGAATTACCACTGCTGTGGCCCAATAAAGTGTGCGCTGTAGCCAACAACGCTTATGCTGTCTTAAGTGTGGCCGTTATCTGAGAAGTCATAATGAAATTAAAACTTGTAACCTCGACCTTGTTGCCAACCCCTTTTGCCGAATTTCGTTTACATGGCTTTGAGGCACCTAACGGCAAAGAGCATGTCGCATTAACATTGGGCGATGTGACAACTGCTGAGCCGGTACTAGCGCGGGTGCATTCTGAATGTTTAACCGGGGATGCATTATTCAGCCTACGCTGTGATTGCGGGCCGCAGTTGGAAGCGGCGATGCGTAAAATTGCTGATCTGGGCCGTGGTTGTATTTTGTATTTACGCCAGGAAGGTCGTGGCATTGGCCTTATTAATAAAATCCGTGCTTATGCCGAGCAGGACAAGGGCCTGGATACGGTAGAGGCCAATGAAATTTTAGGCTTTTTACCCGATATGCGCGAATACGATATTGCTGCGCAAATGTTTGAGCAATTAGGTATTGCCCAGGTTCGTCTGCTTACTAATAACCCGCGCAAGCTAAAAGCGTTAACCGACGCCGGTGTTAATGTGCTGGAGCGGGTACAACACCGGGTAAAAACTACTGCCCATAGCCATCGTTATCTTGCCACTAAAGCCAGCAAGCTGGGGCATTTACCTTAAGCCGCAGGTTAATAGATAGCGGGATGCGGATTTAACGGTGGCTGTGGTATCATAGCCGCCGTTTTTCATCTGACTTTGTTTACAGGACACTATCTTGACCAATAACGACGTACTGCGCAGCTTGCGTTACACGCTAAATACACCTAATCATGGCATGATAGCCATTTTTGCCTTAACCAATGTCACGGTGACAAAAGAGCAGGTGATGGCCTGGTTAGAATCTGATGAAAGCGAGAGCTTTGCTGCGATCAGCGATGAGTTATTGGCTGGCTTTTTAAACGGCGTAATTATTCAGCGCCGTGGTGCCAAAGACGGTGTTATTCCAGTGCCGGAAACCAAGTTAAATTACAACATTATTATGCGTAAGCTGAAAATCGCCTTTGATTTAAAAGACGATGATATTTTAGCCTTACTGGAAGGTGCTGATTTTCGCTTAAGTAAGCATGAACTGAGTGCGTTTTTCCGCCGGCCTGATCATAAACACTACCGTGCCTGCCAGGAGCAAGTTCTGCGCTATTTTTTACGCGGCATTTCTCTGAAATTCCGTCCTGCTGCCAGCTGATCCTACAGTAAAGTTAATGTTATACTGCAGGCACTTATTGCCGAGTGTCTGCAGTTATGATCCCAAAGCTTAATCCCGAACTTGCGCTGGATGCCAGCATTGTTGCTTTCAGTAAAGCCTTAGTTGCCGCTGGTTTTAGCGGTGATATTGAAACCAGCTACGGCAGCCGTTTGGCAGTGGCCACTGATAACAGCGTGTATCAGGCCCTGCCGCAAGCGGTATTGCTGCCCAAATCTACTGATGATCTGGTTATTCTTACCTCGCTGGCGCAAACCTCCAGTTTCTCGCATATCAAATTCAGCCCGCGCGGCGGTGGCACCGGCACTAACGGCCAGGCATTGACTGAGCATGTGGTGGTGGATTTATCACGCCATATGCGTAATATCCTGGAAATTAACCCTGAGCAGCGCTGGGTAAGGGTGCAGGCCGGGGTAATTAAAGACCAGCTTAATGCCTTTTTAAAGCCGTATGGCTTTTTCTTCGCGCCGGATTTATCCACCTCTAACCGCGCCACTATCGGTGGTATGGTCAATACCGATGCCTCCGGCCAGGGTTCACTGGTGTATGGCAAAACCAGTGACCACGTGCTGGCACTTAAAACTGTGCTGATAGACGGCAATATATTAAAAACGCATAAAATGGCCACCTTTGAGGCAGAGCATCGCGCTGAGCAGCCCAACAGTATCGGCCGCATTTATCGTCAGGTATTGGACAGCTGCCGACAGTACCGGCCACAAATACTGGCCAAATTCCCCCGCATGAACCGGTTTTTAACCGGCTACGATTTAGAGCATGTGTTTAACGATGATTTAACCGAGTTTGATTTATCGCGCATTATTACCGGCTCGGAAGGCTCACTGGGTTTTGTGGTTGAAGCCAAGCTGAATATTACGCCGATTGCTAAATACAAGTGTCTGGTGAATGTGAAGTACGACAGCTTTGAAAGCGCGCTGCGTAATGCACCGTTTCTGGTCGCGGCTGAGGCGACCTCTGTTGAAACCGTCGACAGCAAAGTGCTGAATTTAGCCCGCAATGATATTATCTGGCATCAGGTAAGAGACTTAATCACCGAAGTGCCCGGCATTGAAATGCAGGGGCTGAACATGGTGGAGTACAACAGTGAAAGCCAGGCTGAGATTGAGCAAAAAATTGCCGCGCTAACGGCCCGGCTGGATGGCGCAATAGCCGATAAAACCGACGGCATTATCGGCTATCAGCTGACTTATGATAACGCGGCCATCAGCAATATTTACGCCATGCGCAAAAAAGCGGTGGGCTTGTTGGGTAATACCGCCGGCCGGCAAAAGCCGATTGCCTTTGCTGAAGACACCGCGGTACCGCCGCAGAATCTGGCCGACTTTATTATGGAGTTTCGCGCACTGCTTGACAGTCATGGCTTACATTACGGCATGTTTGGCCATGTTGATGCCGGGGTGTTGCATGTGCGTCCGGCACTGGATTTATGCGATCCGGCGCAAGAGCAATTGCTACGCACTATTTCCGATCAGGTGGTGGCACTTACCGCCAAATATGGTGGCTTAATGTGGGGCGAGCATGGTAAGGGCTATCGCAGTGAATACGGTCCGGCGTTTTTTGGCGATGAACTGTTTACTGAGCTGCGTAAAATTAAGGCCGCATTCGACCCGCGCAACAGAGTAAACCCCGGTAAAATTTGTACGCCGTTTAACAGTGCCGACAGCTTAGTGTCAGTCGATGGCGTAAAACGGGCGTACTTTGACCGGCAAATTCCAGTCGCCGTTAAAGACAGCTTTGACAGTAGCTTAAATTGTAACGGCAATGGCCTGTGCTTTAACTATGAAGAAAACTCGCCAATGTGTCCGTCCAGCAAAATTACTAAAGACAGGCGCCACAGCCCGAAAGGCCGAGCCGGTTTAATGCGCGAATGGTTACGCCTAACCGAAATGCAGGGTGTCGATGTGCTGGCGCAGGAGCAGCAATTACTGCAGCAATCTGGCGGTATTAAAGGCGTGTGGCAACGCACAAAAAATACTCTGGCAAAACGGCGCGGCGAGGAGGATTTCTCGCATGAAGTGATGCAGGCGATGGAAGGCTGTCTGGCGTGTAAAGCCTGCGCTGGCCAATGTCCGGTAAAAGTAGATGTACCCTCATTTCGCTCGCGTTTTTTGCAGCTGTATCACAGCCGCTATCTGCGACCGGCAAAAGATTATATTGTTGGAAATATCGAACGCACTGCACCCTGGTTGGCTAAAGCGCCAAAGTTGGTTAATTTTGTTGTTAAACAAAAAGCTACCGCGGCGTTATTAGAAAAAACCGTCGGCTATGTTGATACGCCGCTGCTATCTGTGCCCACCTTGTCGCAACAGGTAGGAGATTTATACCGCTTTGATTTAGCGGCACTGCAGCGGTTATCCTCAGAGGACAAAGCGCGCACCGTGCTATTAGTTCAAGACCCTTTTACCAGCTTTTACGAAGCAGAGCTGGTGGCAGATGCGTTACATTTGCTGCAAAAGCTGGGCTTTAACCCGGTATTGTTACCATTTTTGCCCAATGGCAAACCGCAGCACGTAAAGGGCTTTTTACGTGAATTTGCCAAAACAGCCGCCAGCGCCGCACAGTTTTTAAATCAGCTGCAACAGCTTGGTTTTCCTATGCTGGGGCTGGATGCGTCTTTAGTGCTGGTTTATCGCGATGAATACCACAAAACATTGGGCGATAAGCGTGGAGATTTTAATGTGCAACTGCTGCATGAATGGCTGGTACAACAAAGCCTACCACAGGTCAACAATAAGGCAGAGTTTGCCTTGTTAGCGCATTGCACTGAAAAAACTGCCTTGCCGGCAACCGAACAAGCCTGGCAGCAAATATTCAATAGCGCAGGGCTAAGCTTAAAACCGGTAAGCGTGGGCTGTTGCGGTATGGCTGGCACCTATGGCCATGAAGCACAAAACCTGGACAACAGCAAAGCGCTGTTTGATATGAGCTGGCGTGCGCCGGTAGAGCAGTTTGGTACAGCGCACATTCTGGTAACCGGTTTTTCCTGTCGCAGCCAGGTAAAGCGGTTGGTTGGTGATAAGCCGAAACATCCGTTACAGGCTTTGCTGCAGCTCTTATAATGTTGATAACATATCAATAAATAACCCGGCAAACATAGCCGGGTTATTTATTGGGTAATCATTAGAAGCGGTATACGCCTTTTAAGTAGTAGTAACCTCCATTAATACCCATAGGTGAGGTTTCATAGTACTTAGCACCGAAAGCGTTATTAGGTTCACCCACTGCACTGAGATTAAGCCGCTCAGGTTTAGTATCAAAAATGTTCTGGGCGCCAACGGCTACAGAGAAGCTATCATTGATAAAGTAACTCAGTTCAGCATCAAAGGTAACTTTGGCTTTTGCATTGACTTCAGTACCCGGTGACCCCGGCGTCCCAACCCAGTCAACATGCACGCCCTGATACTCGCCATAATAGTTTGATCTCAGGAAAAAAGACCAATTATCATAGCTTTGATTCCAGGTTAAAGTAGCACGATGTTTAGGTAAATCATTCTCAAGCCGAGACACTTTATCCAAGCCAGTTATTGCCGTCGCGCTTTTTACCTTAGTGTCGGTCCAGTTATAAGCAAAGTTAAAGCTGCTGCGGCCATCCATCAAATATGTTGAGTAGCTGGCAACAAAATCAATACCTTGAGTTTTGGTGTCAAAGTCATTGGTGAAGAAGCTGACTTGTTGAATAGAGTCTACGTTCTTAACACCTGCGGCTTTAAGCGCTGCGCGGTTGGCATCTGTTAAATTGATTTTACTCGACTGACTGATACGGTCATCAACATCAATACGGTAATAATCCAGTGTCATAAAGATATCTGCACCAGAATAAACCACACCTAATGCGTAACTGGTAGATTCTTCCGGCTGCAGCTCAGAACCGCCTAGTTCCACAGAAACAGGGTTAGTAGGTGGCAACAACGCTGAATCCACTAACAAACCTGAAGAAAGGTTCGTTTGCACATTACTTACATTGGCCTGACCGACCGTCGGTGCCCTGAACCCTGTACTATGTGACGCACGTAACGCCCAATCATCGGTTAACCGATATTGTCCCGTCAGCTTGTAATTTAATGTAGAGCCAAAGGTATCATAATCTTCGAAACGTAACGCAAATCCCAGCAACAGCAATTCAGTAACCTCAGCCTCGACGTCGGAGTAGAAGGCGTAGTTTCTGCGTGATGAGGTACCTGCATCTTCAGGTTTAAAGCCAGGGAAGCCATTTGAACCGATACTGAATCCCTGATCAACAAACTCGCCTACCTGGAAAGATGCCGCATCACCAGCGACCACTTCAAATGTTTCTTCTGTCCACTGTGCACCAAAAGCGACGGTTAGATCTTCATACAACCCGGCAGGCACAAATTTAACAAAGTCAGCTGTAAAGTTTTTCTCCAGCTGAATATATTTACCGGGGTTAAATTCTGTTGGGGTATCTAAACCTAGCGATGCATTTATGGTGTTGGTCATCATGTAACTTGACTCGTTTCTACCAACAGAGCCACTGAAGTCATACATTATTCCTTCCATCCAAGTGCTCTTAAATTCACCTTTAGTACCCACAGTTAAAGAAGTGTCTGTTACATTACCGCCAAACGTTGGTGTAAAACCACCGGGAAACATCGAGAAAAAAGTGAAACAATGTGCTGGTAACGCACCAACTGCTGAGTTAACGGCATCAAATGGCAGATTGTTACCATTGCCATCGGTGAGACCTACTGTAGGACAAGCACCAGCTGAAAAGTCAGTGTTACCGATCAGTAAGGTTTCTCCGCCATCGTTAGAGAAAACGCCGCCGCGGTTATACGGGTTACGATAATAAAAACCACCTGTAACATCCCGCTCTGAGTAGTTACCAAACATGTAGGCTTCACTGTCACTGCTCAGGTCTAAACCGGCATTAACAAAAATAGTGAGATCATCTTTGATTTTAGGTGAGCCCCACACCTGAGTGATAGGTGCAATATGCGGGTTGCCACCATCAGCAAACGCCTGAGCATCTGGGCGCTGAACACTGCGGCTCGTAGGATCAACGTTTTTATACTGAAAACTGGCGTTTACGAAACCGTTATCGGTCAACGGCATACCAACATTACCGGCAAACTCGGTACTAGTGCCATCGCCTTCATAATATTCGCCATGTTTAACTTCAAAAGTACCGCCACTATCGGCGTCTTTCAGCACAAAGTTAATCACACCGGCAATGGCGTCCGAGCCGTATTGTGCCGCTGCACCGTCGCGTAAAATTTCTACTTGCTTTAAAGCTATACCGGGAATAACCGACACATCCGCACCTTGCGCACCATCATTTATACCGCCACCTAGAAAAGCGATAACTGAAGACTTATGCCGGCGTTTACCATTAGTTAAAATCAAGGTGCTGTCGGCTGACAAACCACGCAAGTTCATTGGACGAACTAAGGTTGCTGCATCGCTGATAGGGTTAGAATGCACATTTAGTGATGGTACCGTGGTAGTCATCAGATTCAGCATGTCAGTACTGCCGTTTTTGTTTAGTTCTTCACCACCGATTATATCAATAGGCACCGGCGAATCGCCGATAGAACGCGGCGCTGAGCGACTACCTACCACGGCAATTTTTTCTACCGCTTGTTCTTTTTTTGCCGTATCTGGCGTGTTTTCTTCTGCTAAAACTGTAGCGTTTAAACCCAGCGTTAATGATGCTGCCAAGGCAAATTTCACTGCGCGGGCGACGGGATGGTAATTATTATGACTTTTCATAAGTGATATTTCCTGGATTATTATTTTGATACCAGACGCTTATGTTTTTATTTTTGCGTCCAATTAACAATATGAGATAAATGCGCCGTTGTCTAACGTAGTTTTTTGTTATTTTGTCTCATAAAGTGGTAATTTTGCCAATTAAGGTACGGAAAAACAGATTGCATGCGCATGTCAGACTGTTTATAACTGCAGAAAATGCCTTAATTGAATCACACTATGCAGCTTATTCCATTAGACCCTGACAATTTTTCGGCCGTAATTGCTTTGGCAAATCAGGTGCATGGCGATAACTATCTTGATAGCGTCAGCCTGCAGCAGATGTATTTGCAAGGTATAAAGCTAGGATTGAATGCCAGCCTGGTCGCGGTTGATGAAAGCGGCGAGGTAGTGGGTTACCGGCTGAGTTTTGCCCCAGGGCAATGGCAGCGTGATGAGTGGTGTTCACCGGAACTTTGGTCAGTGTTACCTGACGATATGGCCTACTTTAAATCGGTAGCTGTTGCACCGTCTATGCGGGGCAAAGGTGTTGCTAGTGCTTTGCTCAAAGCGTCAGCTCGGATACTGGTTCTGCAAGGCGCCGGTGCTGGCCTTGCGCACATCTGGCGGGAAAGCCCGGGCAATGCTGCCGAGCGCTACTTTAGTTATGCCGGCGCAGCCTTGCTTAAGGTGCATCCACTGCGTTGGCGGCATTTGTCAGAAACAGCAGGATATATCTGCCCACTCTGTGGTTTGCTATGCAGCTGCAGTGCCGCAGAAATGGAGCTAAAGTTTAGAGATCTAAGTGATGTTTGATCCTATGGTCGACCCTGTTATTCCTGTTGAGCAGCCTTACCCTCAGTCTTATTGGGCAGCACAAACTTTGTTTACCCCTGGTCATCCCGTGTTGGCAGCAGATATCAGCACAGATGTGGTGGTGATAGGTGCCGGTTACACCGGTTTAAGCTGTGCCAGCGAATTAGCCGGCACCTTTGGCCGTGAAGTTACCGTGCTTGAAGCCAACCAAAGCGCCTGGGGCTGTAGTGGCCGCAATGCTGGTTTTGTGCTGCGAGGCACAGGGCGTTTAGGTTTGGCTCAGCTGACACAGCGCTACGGTCATGATACTGCACAGCAATTTCATCTGGAGTATGGCACCGCCCTTGAGCGTGTGCAGCATATGATAGCTGCAGCTAACATTGACTGCCAGGCACAGGCTCCGGGTTACTTAAAAGTGGCACACAATGCCGCTTTAGGTAAACAGCTGCCGCAGCAAGCGGAGTATTTACAACGTCAGTTTGGCTATCAGGTGGAATATATCAGCCCATCAGCGCTGCAGCAGCACTATATGCACAATGTTCAGGCTTTTGGTGCGATCCGTTTTCCGGATTGTTACGGCATAAACCCCCTGGCATTGGCGTTAGGCTATGCCAAATTAGCACAGCAGCAAGGTGCAGCAATTTATTCTGCTTCGCCCGTGATAGCCTGGCAACGCAATGCTAATGGTTTTGTGGTGCAAACGCCGCAGGCAACCGTGCAGTGCCGGCAGATTATTCTGGCGACTAACGCCTACAGCGCCAAACAGTTTTATGCGCCGCTAAATCGTGCCAGCCTGCCAGTGCTTAGTAGTATCATCGTAACCGAGCCGTTAACTGAAACCCAACTGGCTGAAACCGGTCTGAACCATACACAATTGGTGATGGATACCCGGGCGCTAAAATATTATTACCGCAAGTTGCCCGACAACAGGCTGTTGTTTGGCGGGCGCGGCGCGGTTTATGGGAAAGATGCAGCCAAAGCCTGTTATCCGGCCAGATTGTTATCTGCCTTACAGCAGTGTTTTCCGATGCTGCAACAGTTGCAAATAGCCCATCACTGGAGTGGCTGGGTATCTGTGTCGTTGGATGATATGCCGCGTTTGTGCCAAAGCGAGCCGGGGATATTTTACGCCGCGGGCTACTGTGGCAGCGGTGTATCTTTTAGCAGCCTGGCGGGTAAGCGCCTTGCCCAGTTGGCCAGTGGTGTCGCGTTACCACCTCTACCTATTTATCATAGTGGTTTAAAACCATTCCCATTACCGCAGTTTCGCCGTGTCGGCCAGCAAGCGTATTATCAATGGGGCCGCTTTAAAGACCGTTTTTTATAATTTAAGGATGCAGTATGAGTTTTTGGCCAGAGTTTCTGTTAATAGCAAGCGTGCATCTGATGGCCGTTGCCAGTCCGGGGCCGGATTTTGCCATTGTGCTGCGCTACGCGGTAAGGTTTGGCCGGCAGCAGGCATTGGCAGCCAGTTTAGGTATTGGTGTTGCCATCCTGTTGCATGTTACCTGGTCGTTGGTGGGGATAGCGGTATTGATACAGACGACGCCCTGGTTATTTAACGTACTTAGTCTGGCGGCAGCGGTTTATCTAGCTTATATCGGCGTGATGGCACTTCGCAGCAAAGCACCACAACATCCGGAGCAGACTATAACCGGTCATGCAGAAGAAACTATACCCTCTGCTGGTAAAGCTTTTATCGCTGGTTTTATTACCAATGGCTTAAACCCCAAAGCCACCTTGTTCTTTTTATCACTGTTTGCTGTCATTATTTCGCCAGTTACACCACTTTTTTACAAATTGATCTACGGCGTTTATATGGCGGTTGCCACCGCTGCCTGGTTTTGTGTGCTGTCTATGCTGCTAACACACACAAAGGTAAGGGCTTTTTTACTGCTCAAAGGCTATTGGTTTGACCGGCTGATGGGCCTGTTATTGTTGGCACTGGCTTTACATCTGGTTGTCAGTAGTTTTGCACCTAAACTCTGAGTATTCGTCGTAGAGCGAACGAATCAACGTATGGATGCCCTAAACCAGGCCCAACCGGCTATCAATCTATTTAGTAAAAAACCACATTAGCGCTGTGGTCTTGCCTTGTCCGTGCTGAACGTTATAATACGCGCGATTTTAATATTGCTACGGATTTACGGTCCGTCGTTGCAAGAGGTAATTTATGTACGTAGTTGCTGCTTTATACAAGTTTGTTCATTTACCCGATTATATTACGCTGCGCGATACCTTGTACGACTTTATGGTCGCTCATAAAGTTAAAGGCACCTTACTGCTGGCCGAAGAAGGCATTAACGGCACCATCTGTGGTGAGCGTGCAGGTGTAGATGCAGTCAAAGCCTGGCTTGATGCGGATGGCCGTTTTGACGGCATGAGCTACAAAGAATCTTTGTCTGATGAGTCGGCGTTTTACCGTACCAAAGTCAAACTGAAAAAAGAAATTGTTACCATGGGCGTTGAGGGTATTAACCCGGCTCATATTGTTGGTACCTATGTAAAAGGCGATGACTGGAACACGCTGATCAGCGACCCAGACACTATTCTGATCGACACCCGTAACGATTATGAAGTGGCCATTGGCACCTTTAAAAATGCGGTTAATCCCAATACCACGACTTTCCGCGAGTTTCCAAAGTGGGCAGCCGACAATTTAGATAAAACTAAGCATAAAAAAGTCGCTATGTTTTGTACTGGTGGCATCCGCTGTGAAAAATCAACCGCGTTTTTAAAAGAACAGGGCTTTGACGAGGTGTATCACCTTGACGGCGGCATTTTAAAATATCTGGAAGAAATGCCACAGGAAAATAGCTTGTGGCAGGGCGAATGTTTCGTATTTGATCAGCGGGTGGCAGTTAAACACGGCCTGGAGCAGGGCAGTTATGATCAATGCTATGCCTGTCGTATGCCGTTATCAACAGCAGAAATGGCGTCTGAGCACTATGTTAAGGGCTTAAGCTGCCCGCATTGTTATGATCAAACTACTGACGAGCAAAAAGCTGCCTTTGCTGAGCGTCAGCGTCAGGTAGAACTGGCCAAACAACGCGGAGAAAAACATATTCGCGACGGCAAATTTGAGTAAATTTGGCTGATGCCTGTCATATACCCTAAGCCAGCAATATGCTGGCTTTATTTTTACCTGCTATTTAGCCATATTGAACCATTCTTTCTATTTAATAGAACACTAACGCGCTAATAATGCGATTTTAGTTTTAGTAATTAGGGTTATCATCTGCAGCTGTTAGGAGTATTTATGCTTAAAAATTCAGAATCTCATTATGGCATTGTCAGTGTTGTGCTGCATTGGCTGGTTGCGTTTACGGTATTTGGCTTGTTTGCTGTGGGCTTCTGGATGGTAGATCTCAGCTATTACAGCCAGTGGTATCGCACAGCGCCACACTGGCATAAAAGTACAGGTATTTTACTGGTAATCGTAATGCTGGTGCGGCTGCTTTGGCGCTGGCTTAGTCCGCCGCCGCAGGCGTTAGCGACGCATCGCAGTTGGGAGAGAAAAACCTCTGCTGTAGTTCAGTTTTGTTTATATCTGGGCATTTTTGTACTGGCATTGAGCGGCTACCTTATTTCAACCGAGGATGGCCGGCCTATTGCTGTCTTCGACTGGTTTGAAGTGCCGGCATTAGGCGCATTATTTAGTAATCAAGCTGATATTGCCGGGTTGGTACACGAATATGTTGCTTATAGCCTGATAGCACTTGCAGTGCTGCATGGCTTGGCGGCTTTGAAACATCACTATATTGATAAAGACCACACGCTTAAACGTATGTTGGGGCGTAAACCTTAACCCGGAGACAACCATGAAAAAACTGTTACTGGCCGCATCACTGGCGGCGATGATGACATTACCTACACAGGCTGCTGACTATGTAATTGATACGCAGGGAGCACATGCTTTTATTCAGTTTAAAATAAGTCATTTAGGTTACAGCTGGTTATATGGCCGTTTTAACACCTTTGCCGGTGATTTTAGCTATGATGCGGCTAAACTGACTGAAGCAAAAATTCAGCTGAGTATTGATACGGCCAGTGTCGATTCTAACCATGCTGAACGTGATAAACATTTACGCAGTGCCGACTTTCTAAATGTTAGCAAACATCCCAAAGCGACCTTTGTCAGCACTAAAATTGTGCCCAAAGCAGGTGACACCTTCGATTTGCATGGCAATCTGACGTTGAACGGCGTAACTAAAGAAGTGCTAATTGCTGCAGAGAAGCTTGGTGAAGGCCAGGACCCGTGGGGCGGTTATCGTGCTGGCTTTGCCGGGACAACCACATTAACTTTGAAAGACTTCGACATTAAAATGGATCTTGGGCCCGCATCTTCTACCGTTCAATTAGATTTAACGGTAGAAGGTATTCGTAAGTGATACAACCGGCACGCAGTGTTAGGGCTGCGTGTCGTCAGTTTGTGGCGTGACGCTGAAATGTTCTTTGGATTTAAGCGCACTGAGTAAGCTGACTAAAATTAAATTAAACTCGTCATCTTCCACCTGGGCAGTGGTTAGGGCAGCTACCAGCAAGCTGGCTTCAAAACTGTCACCCGTGCGGTACATCAGCTGGGCTAAACGTAACTTTGCCCAAAGTAGGGTTTTGTTTTCGCTGTCTTGATAAAAGTCGATGTATTTTTGTAGCGCACTGATGCCAACTTCAGGCGCCTGATCAGCGATAACCGCCAATCTGCCAATGTGATACAGGGCGTTATAGCGCTCTGTCAAATCGATTGCCAGCTCGGCTGCGTCCTGGTAGGTTGAAAATGCCTGCTGATACTCTGCCAGTTCGTTTAGGATCTGTGCTTTACGTGATAACAACCTTGCAGTGGGCGGGTTCGGCATCATGCTGTTAAGCAGTGCCAGCGCTTCGGCTGGTTTTTTTTCATTTAGTAAGATACGGCTTTGTGCCAGCAAAGCCTGCGCCGGATTATCTTTTGCCAGTTCATCAGCCATTTGCTGTGCTAAGGCTTTGTCGCCACCTGCCGCAGCGGGCGCTATGCTGTAAAAATCGATAAGTGCGGCTCTGGCAGCATAGTGGTCTGGCTTTAAGCGAATTGCCTGTTGCAATAAAGCAACGCCACGGGCGGCGCGATCTTTGGCTGCAAACACATTGCCGTCACTGGCCAAACGAATTTTACTTAAGCCGGCCAGGTAGTTCAGTTCGCTGTTTTGCGGAAACTGTTCAATAGCAAAGTTAAGTAAGGTGTTGGCGTCATCCAGACGTTGTTGGGCAATCAAAGCTTTTGCATAAATGACTAACAAATCACCTTGTTTTTTATACTGCGGGTTTTGGACCAGTTGATGCTCAAGCTCGGTATATTGCGCCCTCGCCAGCAATTGCTCAAAGTCGGCGACCTGAGGTGTGCTAAGGGCAGCGCTCAACAGTAGTAACAGTGACTTCATCGAGGTCGATCTCCTTAAAGATCAGCGATAAACAGCGTTAGTGTGCGGGATTTTCTGGATGATTTCTATGCAACTATGGAATTTCAACCGTAATATCTGTCAGCGGTACACTACAGCAAGGTAAAAACTCACCCTGACGCACAAACGCCAGCGGTTCTTGTAAGTAGCGAACTTCTCCCTGTAGCAACTTACAACGGCAAGCACCGCAATAACCTTCACGGCATTGAAAATTGACCTGTAATTGCTGTTGCTCCAGGGCATTGAGCAGATTTGGCGCACTGCCGTCAAATTCAACGACAGTGACGTTATCAACAGTTACCCTGAGCATCAACAATGCGCTTAAAGATCGAAATCGCCGAAGTCGCCACCATCAACTTCATTGTCTATCTGCCCGACCAGATAAGAGCTGATTTCAGCTTCCTGCGGGGCAACCTGCACGTTATCTGACACCAACCAGGTATTGATCCACGGAATAGGGTTTTGCGTGGTAGAGAAAATGGCTTTCATACCAATAGCCTGCATTCGGCTGTTGGTAATGTATTCCACATATTGGCAGAGAATATCTTTGTTCAGGCCGATCATTGAGCCGTCTTTAAACAAGTACTCTGCCCAATCTTTTTCTTGCTCGGCCGCTTTGCGGAAAATAGCGTAAGCTTCTTCTTCACATTCTTTGGCAATCTTCGCCATGTCGGCATCGTCATCACCGGCCGCCATAATGTTCAGCATATGCTGGGTGCCGGTTAAATGCAGTGCTTCATCGCGTGCAATCAGGCGAATAATCTTGGCATTACCTTCCATCAATTCGCGTTCGGCAAAAGCAAAGCTGCAGGCAAAGCTAACGTAAAACCGGATAGCTTCCAGTACGTTTACCGACATAACGCACAAATATAAACGGCGTTTTAACTCGTACAGGCTGATGCTGTGTGTTTCGCCATTAATAGTATGTGTACCTTCACCACAACGCTGATACAGGTTTATACCGTCGATTAGGGCATCGTAATAACGTGTGACATCGTCAGCACGTTCTAAAATGCGCTCATTGAGCATAATGTCGTCGAACACTTTATGCGGCTCAGCGCTGATATTACGCACAATGTGGGTATAGCTGCGGCTGTGGATGGTTTCGCTGAAGGCCCAGGTTTCAATCCAGGTTTCCAGTTCCGGCAATGACACTATCGGTAAAAAAGCCACGTTAGGCGAGCGGCCCTGCACCGAGTCCAGCAATGTCTGGTATTTCAGATTGCTGATAAAAATGTGCTTTTCGTGCTCTGGCAGGTTTTGGTAGTCAATCCTGTCTTTACTGACATCGACTTCTTCCGGCCGCCAGAAAAAGCTTAGCTGCTTTTCAATCAGCTTTTCAAAAATGCCATACTTTTGCTGATCATAGCGCGAAACGTTCACCGGGTTTCCGAAGAACATCGGCTCTTTCATCTGGTCATTTATTTGTCGGTTAAAGGTTGTGTACGCCATTGCCACTTATCGTCCTAACAGGGATTTATTACAAAGTACGGGCTACCGCAGCAGCCCGTTTAGTTAACCATTAAATTTTACAAGCGCCGCCGGCACAGCCATCGTCTTCTGCTTCGGGCTTAATGTCATCCTGGACGTCTGACGCGCCATCACGGGTGTTGTGGTAATACATGGTTTTTACACCCAGCTTATAGGCTGACAGTAAATCCTGTAGCAGCAACTTCATTGGCACTTTACCGCCGTCAAACTTATTTGGATCATAATTGGTGTTAGCAGAAATGGTCTGGTCGATAAATTTCTGCATAATCGCCACCAGCGCGATATAACCGCTGTTGTTCGGAATATCCCATAACAGTTCGTACTGGTGTTTCAGCCGCTCGTACTCCGGTACTACCTGCTTTAAAATACCGTCTTTACTGGCTTTAACACTGATATGGCCGCGCGGTGGTTCAATACCGTTTGTGGCGTTGGAAATTTGCGACGAGGTTTCAGACGGCATTAATGCTGACAACGTAGAGTTGCGCAAACCATGGCTGAGAATATCGTTACGCAGTTGCTCCCAGTCCAGCAGCAGCGGCTCGTTACAGACTTTATCCAAGTCTTTCTTATAGCTGTCTATCGGCAATATGCCCTGAGCATAAGTCGTTTCGTTAAACTTAGGACAGGCGCCGAATTCCTGTGCCAGCTTGTTTGATGCCTTCAGCAAATAATACTGAATTGCCTCAAAAGTACGGTGGGTTAAACCGTTGGCTGAGCCGTCAGAGTATTTCACGCCGTTTTTCGCCAGATAATAGGCGTAGTTAATTACACCCACACCCAGGGTACGACGGCTGATAGACGCATGGAACGCGGCCGGAATAGGGTAGTCCTGATAATCCAGCAAGCTGTCCAGTGAGCGCACAGCCAGTTCAGCCAGCGGCTCCAACTCGCTTAAGTCTTCAATAGCACCTAAGTTAAACGCCGACAGCGTACAAAGTGCAATTTCACCTTCCGGGTCGTTGACATCGTTCATCGGTTTGGTTGGCAAGGCGATTTCCAGACACAGGTTGCTCTGGCGTACCGGCGCTAACTTCGGATTAAACGGGCTGTGGGTATTACAGTGATCGACGTTTTGCAGATAAATACGGCCGGTGCTGGCGCGTTCCTGCATAAACAGGGTAAACAGCTCCAGTGCTTTTAAGCGCTTCTTGCGAATAGTGGTATCGGCTTCGTACTTAACATACAACTGTTCAAATTTTTCCTGATCTTCAAAGAACGCATCATATAAGCCAGGTACGTCAGACGGGCTGAACAGGGTGATGTAATCATCTTTAATCAGCCGGGTGTACATGAGGCGGTTAAACTGCACACCGTAGTCTAAATGCCGTACGCGGTTTTCTTCCACGCCACGGTTGTTTTTAAGTACCAGCAGCGACTCTACTTCTAAATGCCACAGTGGGTAAAACAGTGTCGCCGCTCCGCCGCGCACACCGCCTTGCGAACAGCTTTTAACCGCCGTTTGAAAATGTTTATAAAACGGAATACAGCCGGTGTGAAACGCTTCGCCGTTGCGAATAGGGCTGCCCAGCGCGCGGATGCGGCCTGCGTTAATGCCGATACCGGCACGCTGGCTAACGTATTTTACAATAGCACTGGAGGTGGCATTGATTGAATCCAGGCTGTCACCACATTCAATCAGTACACAAGAGCTGAACTGGCGGGTAGGGGTGCGCACGCCGGACATAATCGGTGTCGGCAATGATAGCTTAAACAAGGAGCAGGCGTCATAAAAACGCCGCACATAATCTAACCGCGTGGCTTTAGGATAGTTAGCAAACAAACAGGCGGCTACCAGCATATACAGGAACTGCGCGCTCTCGTATATTTCGCCGCTGACACGGTTTTGCACCAGATATTTGCCTTCCAGCTGTTTAACGGCAGCATAGCTAAAGTTTAAATCGCGGCTATGGTCGATAAAACTGTTCATTTGCTCCAGCTCGTCACGGCTGTAATCGGCCAGAATGTGCTGGTCATAGCGTTTGGCTTCAACCATTTTCACTACCTGATCATACAGGTGTGGCGGTTCAAATTGACCATAGGCCTTTTTGCGTAAATGGAATACCGCTAGGCGCGCAGCAAGGTACTGATAATCTGGTGTGTCTTTTGAAATTAAATCTGCAGCTGCTTTAATGATGGTCTCGTGAATATCTTCACTTTTTATACCATCGTAAAACTGAATATGAGATTTCAGCTCAACCTGAGATACCGATACATTGGATAAACCTTCGGCGGCCCAGGTAATAACACGGTGAATTTTATCCAAATCCAGAGGTTCACGCCGGCCATCCCGTTTAGTAACAAAAAGAGCTTGAGTCATTGCTGCAGATTTCCATTTCGGTTGTTGTGCATGGTGTTGTTCAGCCATGTAGCGCACGGCCATAATACCAGCAGCTATTGTTGCTTAATTACACAACATATAGGTGCTTTTGAGAAAGTAATCACAAGATAGTGTGGATCTGGACTTTTTGCAAGGCTTGACAATAGCGAAAAAGAGACGCTGAAAAGATGCGTTAGTAGCTGCTAACCGCGTCGCTAGTGTGCAAAGATGCACGCCAGCGACGCAAGCTTTTTTTTGCAAAAAAATTATTTATTCTATCAATATTTTTTTTATATCACATCGCTATTTAAGTGCAGATAAAACCAGCATGTAACCAATATTGATAACGCTTGACGCTAGCACTTAATATCATCAATACGGCAAGCTAAGCACTCAAAGCGGTTTGCGGGCAACGACAATATAATTTACGTCCAGGCCAGGCCCTGTTTTAAAGCTTTCATTCAGCGGATTAAAATGCAAACCGGTAGCATCGACCAGCTCTAACCCTGCGTGCTCAAGAAAACGCATTAGCTGCGAGGGACGGATAAATTTACTGAACTCGTGTGTACCTTTGGGCACCAGTTTCAGCACGTGCTCGGCACCAACGATAGCCAGCAGATAAGCTTTCCAGGTTTTATTCAGTGTAGAAAAAAACAATGTGGCACCAGGTTTAGCTAAATCAGCGCAGGCCTGTATTACCGACATGGGATCTGGCACGTGCTCTAGCATTTCCATGCAGGTAACTACATCAAAACTGCCAGGATATTCGCCAGCATAGTGCTCTGCTGTGGCTTGTTGGTAGTCAACCTCAACGCCAGCTTCCAGTGCATGCAGACGTGCGACATTTAAAGCGTCACCAGCCATATCCAAAGCGGTTACCTCAGCACCACAACGGGCCATGCTCTCGGCTAAAATACCACCGCCACAACCAATGTCGATAACGCTTTTACCGAATAACCCTTGTAATTCATCATTAATATAAGTCAGCCGAACCGGATTAAGCAGGTGTAAAGGTTTAAATTCACCTGAGGGATCCCACCAGCGTGAGGCAATATCATTAAATTTGGCGATCTCTGTGTGATCAACGTTATTGTCTAATGTCATAGTTGCTGCTCTGTCGTTTTTGCGCATTATAAAGCCTGGATCTGCCAGAGCAATGCTGCTGCGTAATTTGCTAAGCATTTGGGGCATGGCAAGCGGCATTTTCTGTGATAGAATCCCGCGTTGTCTCGCGCTTTATAACATCGACAAATGCGAGTTATCTATCTGATTTTAAGGGAAATTAGCGTTTTATGACAGATCTGGCCAGAGAAATAGTTCCTATAAATATCGAAGACGAATTAAAAAATTCGTACCTCGATTACGCCATGAGCGTTATTGTTGGCCGCGCCTTACCGGACGTAAGGGATGGTTTAAAGCCGGTACACCGTCGCGTGCTGTTTGCGATGAAGGAACTGGGCAACGACTGGAACAAAGCCTACAAAAAATCTGCCCGTGTGGTAGGTGATGTTATCGGTAAATACCACCCGCATGGCGACAGCGCAGTGTATGACACTATAGTTCGTATGGCTCAGCCGTTTTCGCTGCGTTACATGCTGGTAGATGGCCAGGGTAACTTTGGTTCTATCGACGGCGATTCGGCAGCAGCAATGCGTTATACCGAAGTGCGCATGGCGCGTATTGCTCACGAGTTATTAGCCGACCTGGATAAAGAAACCGTTGATTTTGTGCCTAACTATGACGGCACTGAACAAATTCCGGCTGTCATGCCAACCAAGCTTCCTAATTTACTGATTAACGGCTCCAGCGGTATTGCTGTAGGTATGGCAACTAATATCCCGCCACATAACTTAACTGAAGTTATCGACGGTTGCTTAGCCTTAATTGCTAACCCGGATATCGAGCTACACGAGCTGATGCAGTATATCCCGGGCCCGGATTTCCCGACTGCTGCTATTATTAACGGCCGAAAAGGCATTGAAGAAGCCTACCGTACCGGTCGTGGCAAGGTGTATATCCGCGCTAAAACTGTGGTAGAAACCGACGAGAAAACCGGCCGTGAAGCCATTATCGTCAACGAAATTCCGTATCAGGTTAACAAAGCTCGTTTAATTGAAAAAATTGCCGAGCTGGTAAAAGAAAAGCGTATCGAAGGTATTTCGGCGCTGCGCGATGAGTCTGATAAAGACGGTATGCGTATTGTTATTGAGCTTAAACGTGGTGAGTCTACAGATGTAATGCTAAACCAGTTGTATACCAACACTCAGATGCAAACGGTGTTTGGTATTAATATGGTGGCGTTAGATCAAGGCCAACCTAAATTACTTAGTTTAAAAGAAATGCTGCAGTGTTTTGTACTGCACCGCCGTGAAGTGGTAACCCGGCGTACCGTGTATGACTTACGCAAAGCCCGCGACCGTGCCCATATTCTTGAAGGCTTAGCCATAGCGCTGGCCAACATTGATGAAATCATTGAACTGATTAAGCAATCTGCCAGCCCGGCAGAAGCCAAAGCCGGCTTAGTTGAACGTGGTTGGAAGTTAGGTGATGTAAGTGCCATGTTAGAACGTGCCGGTAAAGATGCCGCACGGCCGGAATGGTTAGAAGAGCACTTTGGTATTCGCGATGGCATGTATTTCCTCACCGAACAACAAGCTCAGGCGATTTTGGATTTACGGTTACATAAGCTGACAGGGCTTGAGCACGAGAAAATTCTCGATGAATACAAGCAACTGTTAGAACTGATAGCTGAGTTACTGCATATTCTGGGTAGCCCGGAGCGCTTAATGGAAGTGATCTGCGAAGAATTAGAAGCCATTAAAGCCCAATACGCCGATGCGCGGCGCACTGATATCCAGGACAATATGCTGGATATCAATATGGAAGATTTGATCACTGAAGAAGATGTAGTCGTTACCTTATCGCACTTGGGCTATGCCAAATATCAGCCGTTATCTGATTACGAAGCACAGCGCCGTGGCGGTAAAGGTAAAGCGGCGACTACGGTAAAAGATGAAGACTTCGTCGATAAACTGTTAGTGGCTAGTACCCACGACACTATTTTGTGTTTCTCTAACCGTGGTCGTCTGTACTGGATGAAGGTATATCAGTTACCTCTTGCCAGCCGCACGGCGCGTGGTAAACCAATTATTAACTTACTGCCGCTGGAAGAAGGCGAACGTATTAACGCAATTTTGCCGGTACGTGAGTATGAAGCAGATAAATACGTGTTTATGGCGACTGCCAACGGTACTGTAAAGAAAACCTCATTGGTCGAATACTCGCGGCCGCGTTCAAATGGCATTATTGCCGTTAACCTTAACGATGGTGACCGGTTAATCGGTGTGGGTATTACCGACGGCAATAACGAAATCATGTTGTTCTCTGATGACGGTAAAGTGGTGCGTTTCACTGAAGATCAGGTCCGTGGCATGGGCCGCACTGCTACCGGTGTACGCGGCATTAAACTGCGCGAAGGTGGCTCGGTAGTGTCGCTAATTATACCAAACGGTGATGGCCCGGTGCTTACAGTCACTGAAAACGGCTACGGTAAACGCACTTCGCTAACCGAATATCCGGCGAAGAGCCGTGCTACCCAGGGCGTGGTATCGATTAAGGTATCAGAGCGTAATGGCCTGGTGGTGGGGGCTGTACAGGTGAACGAGTTGGATGAAATTATGATGATTTCCAATAAGGGCACTCTGGTACGTACCCGCGTTAATGAGGTATCGGAAGTTGGCCGTAATACCCAGGGCGTGATCCTGATCCGCACCGCCGACAACGAGAAAGTCGTTGGCGTGGCTAAGGTGGATGAAATCCAGGATGCGGAAGAGTTAGCAGCAGCCGAGGCAGAAAAAGCCGCCAGCACTGTACTGACAGATACCCAATTAGCCCAGGATGAAGCAGAGTAACACCAAAGACAAAACGGGCGCTTATGCGCTCGTTTTGCTTTTTATCAGCACCAGGTTAATAGCATAAGATCGGCACTAAGCCGGCAGCAGTAATACAACCAAGCCAGTTGAATAGACGTGCTAAATCAGGAGCAAGTAGTAAAGATGACCACTTTTAATTTTTGTGCCGGCCCGGCAATGTTACCGACAGAAGTAATGCAGCAGGCACAACAGGAATTTATTAACTGGCAACAACATGGCTGTTCAGTAATGGAAATGAGCCATCGCAGCAAGCCGTTTATCCGCGTCGCCGCTGAAGCAGAGCAAGACTTACGTGATTTACTCGATATTCCGGCTAACTATAAAGTGCTGTTTATGCATGGTGGTGGCCGTGGCCAGTTCTCGGCTGTGCCACTTAATCTGTTAAAAACCGGTAAGCGTGCTGATTATATTGTCTCCGGCGCCTGGGCTAAATCAGCGGTGGAAGAAGCAGTAAAATACGGTGATATTAAGGCGCAGGATATCCGGCTAAAAAGCGTCGCGGGTATCCGTTCGCTGGTTGCACCTACTGATTGGCAGCTAACCCAAGACGCTGCCTATGTGCACTGCTGTCCCAACGAAACCGTTGATGGTATGGAGTTTACCGCTTTACCGGACACTAAAAGCCCAATCGTCGCCGACTTGTCCTCCACAATTTTATCCAGGCCAATTGATGTCAGCCGCTACGGGGTGATTTATGCCGGCGCACAGAAAAATATTGGCCCGTCTGGTTTAACCCTGGCCATAGTGCGAGAAGATTTATTACCGGCGAAGGATGCGCGTATTCCATCGGTATTGGATTACCGTTTAGCCGCAGAAAACGACAGTATGTTTAATACGCCACCTACCTTTGCCTGGTATCTGGCCGGGCTGGTATTTAAATGGTTAAAACAGCAGGGCGGCGTTACCGCAATGGCTACGCGTAACCAAGCTAAAGCTGGTTTACTATATGATTATATTGATAAAAGTGATTTCTACAGCAACGACGTTGATAAACAATATCGCTCGTGGATGAATGTACCGTTTTTCTTAGGTGACGAGCGCTTAAACGACATGTTTGTTGACCAGGCTGAGGCTCATGGCTTGCTGGCGTTAAAGGGCCATCGTATGGTCGGCGGTATGCGAGCCAGCATTTACAACGCCATGCCGATAGAGGGTGTACAAACGCTGGTGAGTTTTATGCAGGAATTTGAGCGGGTACACGGATGAAAACTTTAACCTTAAACCCTATTGCTAAAGTCGCCGGTGAAGTGCATTTGCCGGGTTCAAAAAGTATTTCCAACCGTGTATTGCTGTTGGCAGCGCTGGCAGAAGGTACCACGCACATCACCAACTTGCTTGATAGCGATGATATTAAACATATGCTCAACGCGTTAACGGCGCTGGGCATCAGCTATAAGTTGTCTGATTGTCGCACCAAGTGCGACGTGCAGGGCACTGGCGGTTTATTTAACCATCCCCAGGCGTTGACCCTGTTTCTCGGCAATGCCGGTACCGCAATGCGTCCGCTTACTGCCGCACTGGCCGCATCTAATGTCGATGTTACGCTAAACGGCGAGCCACGCATGTATGAGCGGCCCATCGGCCACTTGGTTGACGCATTACGCCAATGGCAGGCAGATATTCGTTACATTGGCAGTGAAGATTTTCCGCCATTACAGATTAACGGCAAACCACTGCAGGGCGGCAGCATGCAGATAGACGGCAGTATTTCCAGCCAGTTCTTAACTGCTGTGTTAATGGTGGCGCCGCTGCTTGCTGATGACAGCGAAATACACATTAGCGGTGAGCTGGTATCCAAGCCCTATGTTGATATTACACTTGCGCTTATGCAGCGTTTCGGCGTTACGGTGCAAAACCATGACTATAAGCGTTTTAGCATTAAGGGCAGCCAGACTTATCGCTCGCCGGGCCACTGGCTGGTAGAGGGCGATGCGTCGTCCGCATCCTACTTTTTGGCCGCTGCAGCCATTAAAGGCGGCAGTATAAAGGTCACTGGTATTGGTAAACACGCAGTACAGGGCGATATCCATTTTGCTGATGCGCTCGAGGCGATGGGTGCTGAGGTGGACTGGGGTGACGACTACATTATGGTTACGCGCAACCAGCTGAATGGTATAGACCGCGATTACAATGCCATTCCTGATGCTGCCATGACTATCGCCACCACAGCGTTATTTGCCAACGGGCCTACGGTTATCCGCAATGTATATAACTGGCGGGTAAAAGAAACCGACCGCTTAGCGGCTATGGCGACAGAGCTGAGAAAGGTCGGTGCTGAAGTAGAAGAAGGGCACGACTACCTTAAAGTGACACCACCGGGCACGCTTAAACATGCCAGTATTGCCACTTACAATGATCATCGCATGGCGATGTGTTTCTCGCTGGTAGCACTGAGTGATACTGCAGTTACCATTGAAGACCCGGATTGCACCGCGAAAACCTTTCCCGATTACTTTACCACCTTTGCCCGTTTAGCCTGTTAAAAGCTTTATGGTGTAGACGCACAGCCGTCTGGCTGTGCGCTTTTACTGCAGTTTATCCGAATTAAAGCCAGTTTTTGTCGCAAAAGTCTGTATAATAGCGCCGATTTTTATCCGATAAACCAGCAGTTATTAAGGGGGGTAGGATGCCACACTCTGCAGCAGTAATTACCATTGATGGTCCAGGAGGCTCTGGCAAAGGCACTATTTGTCGTTTGCTGGCCCAACGCTTGGGCTGGCAATTACTCGATAGTGGCGCCATCTACCGCGTTTTGGCACTGGCAGCAATGCATCACCATATCGCCAGCGATGATGAAGAAGCGTTGCAACCACTTGCAGCGCACCTGGATGTGCAGTTTGGTAGTGATGATCAAGGCAACATGCGCATTACGCTGGAAGGTGAAAACGTAACGCATACTATACGCACTCAAGAAGTTGCTGATGTAGCATCAAAAATTGCGTCTCTGCCACGGGTGCGTGAAGCCTTGCTGCGCCGGCAACGTGCCTTCGCTGAGGCTCCTGGCCTGGTAGCTGATGGTCGCGATATGGGTACGGTCGTGTTTCCTCAGGCTGAAGTTAAAATATTTTTAACCGCTACGCCGGAAGAGCGCGCCAGACGGCGCTTTTTAGAGTTGAAAGAAAAGGGCTTTGATGTTAATATCGGCGACCTTTTGAGCGAAATCCAGGCCAGAGACGAGCGCGATATTAACCGCGCCACCGCGCCGCTAAAACCAGCTGCCGACGCCTATATGCTGGATTCGACCAATAAAACTATTGAACAAGTGTTGGAAGAGGTACTGAACTACGCCGGTATGAAATTACCTGCTGTAGTGTGAACCAGGCCAAAACCGCATTTTGGACAGCCTGTTAAACGGATTTAAACAGGTAAATTTAGCAACCCCATACGAACATGATGTTCTGTGGCGCACTTAACTGAAAAAGTGAATATGACTGAAAATTTTGCACAATTATTTGAGGAAAGCCTCAAGTCGATCGAAACCCGTCCGGGTGCCATTGTTAAAGGTACTGTTGTAGCCGTTCTGAAAGACGTTGTTATGGTTGACGCCGGTCTGAAATCAGAAGCCGCTATTCCGGTTGAGCAGTTCAAAAATCTGAGCGGCGAAATCGAAGTAAGCGTTGGCGACATCATTGACGTTGCTTTAGATGCGATTGAAGACGGTTTCGGTGAAACTCTGTTATCTCGCGAAAAAGCCAAACGTCACGAAGCCTGGGTACGCCTGGAAAAAGCATGTGAAGACAAAGAAACTGTTATCGGTGTTATCACTGGTAAAGTTAAAGGTGGTTTCACAGTTGAAGTTGACGGTATTCGTGCATTCCTGCCTGGTTCATTAGTAGACGTACGTCCGGTGCGTGACACATTGCACCTGGAAAACAAAGAACTTGAGTTCAAAGTTATCAAGCTGGATCAGAAGCGTAACAACGTGGTGGTATCACGTCGTGCGGTTATTGAATCAGAAAGCAGCCATGAACGTGACCAGTTGTTAGAAACACTGGAAGAAGGCATGGAAGTTAAAGGTATCGTTAAGAACCTGACTGACTATGGTGCATTCGTAGACTTAGGTGGCGTAGACGGTTTACTGCATATCACTGATATGGCATGGAAACGCGTTAAGCACCCAAGCGAAATCGTTAATGTTGGCGACGAGATTCCAGTAAAAGTACTGAAATTCGACCGCGAAAAGCAGCGCGTTTCTTTAGGCCTGAAACAGATGGGCGAAGATCCGTGGGCCGCTATCGCTTCACGTTACCCAGAAGGTGCTCGCATCACTGGTCGCGTAACTAACCTGACTGATTACGGCTGTTTCGTTGAAATCGAAGAAGGCGTTGAAGGCTTAGTACACGTGTCAGAAATGGACTGGACTAACAAGAACATCCACCCATCTAAAGTGGTTAACTTAGGTGACTCTGTGGAAGTTATGGTGCTGGAAATTGACGAAGAACGTCGTCGTATTTCTTTAGGCCTGAAACAGTGTAAAGCCAACCCATGGGAAGAGTTCGCTAAGGGCTTCAATAAGGGTGATCGTGTAAGCGGTAAGATCAAGTCAATCACTGACTTCGGTATCTTCATCGGGTTGGACGGCGGCATCGATGGTCTGGTTCACTTATCAGACATCAGCTGGAACGCTACTGGCGAAGAAGCGGTTCGAGACTTCAAAAAAGGCGACGAAGTACACGCAGTTGTGTTACAAGTTGACCCAGAGCGCGAGCGTATTTCTTTAGGTATCAAGCAACTGGATGAAGATCCGTTCAATGGTTACCTTGCTGACAACAAAAAAGGTGCTATCGTTAAAGGTGAAGTAACTGCCGTTGACGCTAAAGGCGCTACTGTAATGTTAGAAGGTGCCGTAGAAGGTTATGTTCGCGTTTCTGATATCTCGCGTGAGCGTATTGAAGATGCCACTACAGTACTTAAAGTAGGCGAAGAAGTTGAAGCTCGTTTAATGGGTGTGGACCGCAAGAACCGCGTAATCAGCCTGTCAATCAAAGCTAAGTTCGAAGCTGAAGAAAAAGAAGCTATGGATACTATCAACAGCAAGCAACAAGAAGCTGATTTTGGTGGTAACGCTATGGCAGAAGCATTTAAAGCTGCTCAGAAGCAGGATTAATTGCTGACAAAGCAGGGGGCAACTGCCTCCTGCTTTATTCATTAGCAGGTTTGCCGGAGGGTCTATGACAAAGTCTGAATTAATTGAAAAATTAGCTACTGATTTCCCCCATATTCAGGTCAAGGATGTTGAAGCTTCAGTTAAAGAAATCCTCGAGCAGATGGCACAGTCTCTGGCTTCTAACGAACGCATAGAGATCCGTGGCTTTGGCAGTTTTTCACTGCATTACCGTGCACCACGCGTTGGTCGTAATCCTAAAACCGGCGATAAAGTGGAGCTGGACGGTAAGTATGTACCGCATTTCAAACCGGGCAAAGAGTTACGTGACCGGGTAAAAGATAACACCTGATCCTCAAGCCATAGTGTTTGCAGGCGTAAACGGAGTTTCCCTTGCGCAGACTACTTTTTATCGCAGTAATAGTAGCCCTGATTGTAGTAGGGGTGCTGTTTGGTTCTATTAATCAGCAACTGGCTGAATTACATCTTCTGATTGTCAGCGTGCAATTACGCGTTGTTGATATCGCGTTGTTATTTCTGTTACTCGGGCTGGTGCTCGGTTTGCTTATTTCATTGTTGTACTCTTTACAACGCAAAGCTAAAGGTTGGCTGCGTAAATCAGCGGACCCTAGTTAAGTATGTTAGAGCTGCTGTTTTTACTATTACCGGTAGCTGCAGCCTATGGCTGGTTTATGGGCCGCAACAGCATTACACATAAAGAGCTTAAAGGCCGCGCCAGTATTACCCGAAATTTATCTTCCGGCTTAAATTTTCTGCTTACCGATCAGGAAGACAAAGCTATTGAACAATTGCTCGAGCTGCTGGATATCGAAGCGGCAACCATTGAAACCTATCTGGCGCTGGCCAATTTGTTCCGCCGCAAAGGCGATTGGGACAAGGCTATTCGTATTCACGAAAAACTGCATCAACTAAAGCTACCTAAACCACAAGCCCAACAAATTCAGTTTGAATTGGCCAAAGATTACTTTTCCGCCGGATTGTATGACAGGGCAGAAAAATTGCTGGTTAATTTAGTTAGAGCGCCTCAATTGGCAGAGCTGGCATTAAAGCAACTGTTTAGTATTTTTGTTGCCACGCATGAATGGCAAAAAGCATTACAGTATAAAGATGCGGTGCTACAAACAGAATCGAAGTCGTTACGTATTGCTCTGGCTAATATGCAGGCCGAAGCTTTTGCTGAGAATAAAGTGGATGATCTGCAACTGCTTAACGATCTGGCTGATAGTTGTCCGCAAGCAATTCGGCCGAAATATCAACTGGCAACCGCAGCGTTGCAACAACACAATACGTCTTTGGCCAAGGCCGCTATGCGGTATATTGTTGAGCATAAACCGCAGTGGAGTGCAGATATACTGCCTTTATTACAACAATGCGAATTACCGGCCGAAGAGTGGTATCAACTGCTGAGCCAGCTAGCGAATAAACATGATAATATCAGCGCAGTAGTATTGTTAGCTGAATGGTTGGCTGAACATGGTTCGGCAACCGCTGCAGAGCAGTTTTTACAGGACAAACTCAGACAACAACCCAGTATCCGCTTATTTCAAAAGCTGCTGCAGCTGCGCCAGCAACAGTCGGCTCCGGCAGCAGAAGTATTATCGTCAGTGGAAGATCTGGTAAATGCCTACCTGGCAAAAAAATCGCTGTATAGCTGCCGCAACTGTGGTTTTAAAACCCGCAAACATTATTGGTTGTGTCCGTCATGTCAGCAATGGGAAACGGTAGAGCCCATAAGCGGTATTGACGGTCGTTAAAGTAAAGGAAAAAGCATGTCGTGTCAGACCCCTGTTGTGGTTGCTCTTGATTTTGAAAACAAAGCTGAAGCTGTTAATTTAGTTAGCCAGCTTGATCCAAAGCTATGCCGGCTTAAAGTGGGCAAAGAGATGTTCACCCATTTCGGACCGGCATTGGTAAAAGAACTGCAGCAGTATAAATTTGATGTATTTTTAGATTTAAAATTCCATGATATTCCCAATACTGTTGCCAAGGCAGTGAAAGCTGCAGCAGATTTAGGTGTATGGATGGTGAATGTGCATGCCAGTGGTGGTAGTAGAATGATGAGCGCAGCGCGTGAATCTTTAGTATCCTACGGCACTGATAAACCGCATCTTATTGCTGTTACAGTACTTACCAGCATGGAGCAGAGTGACCTAACTGAACTTGGCATTGCTCTTACACCACAACAGCAGGTAATAAAACTTGCGACATTAACGCAGCAAGCCGGTCTTGACGGTGTGGTATGTTCAGCACATGAAGCTACACTGTTAAAGCAACAATTTGGCAAAGATTTTATGTTGGTTACACCAGGCATTCGGCCGGCCAGCAGTGCTGCAGATGATCAACGGCGGATAATGACACCGGCCCAAGCTTTAAATGCCGGAGTCGATTTTATGGTAATTGGACGGCCAATCACTAAGGCAGCTCAGCCACTTGACGCCTTGCATGCCATAGTACGGGAGTTATCAAACGCTTAATTAATAGGAGGTTAGGGTGGATGGCATAAACCTCGCAATATCAGTTGGCGGTTTTCTTTTTGTAATAAGTATTGTCGCTACCCTGATTTCGGCGCGTCTTGGCGCGCCCATGCTATTAGTGTTTTTGATCATTGGCATGCTGGCAGGTGAAGAAGGCCTGGTTGGTATTCAGTTTGATAACCCGGAAGTTGCCTTTCTTATCGGCTCTATTGCGCTGGTGATTATCTTGTTCGATGGCGGTATGCGTACTCATCCTGAGCGCTTTCGGGTAGCGTTAGCGCCGGCGTCGATGTTGGCCACTGTAGGTGTTGTTTTAACCTGCGGTATTATCGGTATAGCGGCTGCCTACTTACTTGATCTTACGTTGCTGCAAGGGCTATTGCTGGGCGCTATTTTAAGCTCAACCGATGCCGCAGCGGTATTTTCGATCTTTCAATCACAAGGCTTACGCATTAAAGAGCGGGTAGCCTCGACACTGGAAATAGAGTCGGGTAGTAATGACCCTATGGCCGTTATGTTAACACTGACGCTGGTTGGTGTGTTGGCTGAAGGTAACTCCTTAAACTGGGAGGTTGCCGGCAGCTTTTTACAACAAGCGGTAGTGGGAGCCGTAATGGGGTATGCAGCGGGGCGGGTGTTTGTATTTTTATGCCGCAAACTACCATTAAGCTTTGCGTTTTTCCCGCTGTTGGCTGTAGCAAGTTGTATTTTTATCTATGCTGCCACCAACATTTTTGGTGGTAGCGGCTTTTTAGCCGTTTACCTAATGGGCTATCTGGTTGGCAATGCCCGTCTGCCACAAATTATTCATATCCTGCGCATGCACGATGGTTTAGCCTGGATAAGCCAGATTAGTATGTTTTTGATGTTAGGCTTGTTGGTCGTGCCCACAAACCTGTTGGACCATCTGGTTCCTGCTTTATTGCTTGCAGCCATTTTAATATTTGTTGCCCGGCCAATTGCGGTTATCGTTAGTCTGGTGCTATTTCGCTTTCCGGCGAGGGATCAGTTATTTATCAGTTGGGTTGGCTTGCGCGGCGCCGTACCGATTATTCTGGCTTTATTTCCGTGGTTGGCAGGTATGCCCGACGAGCATCTGTATTTTGACGTCGCATTCGTCGTGGTAATTGTTTCGCTGGTACTACAAGGTTGGAGCATAGTGCCGGTAGCACGCTGGTTAAAGCTGGAGGTACCCAAAGAACTGGCACCGGATCAAGCCATGCCACTGGACGCAGTACCCAGTAATGATGTGATGGAAGTTCTGGCCTACAATGTTACCGACAGTTCACCGGTACTGGCGCTAAGCTGGGCCGATCTGCAATTTAAACAACCGATACAGTTTTTAGGCCTGCTGCGTGACGGCGAATGGTTGTTACCGGCCAAGAAACCCGTGTTCAAAGCCAGAGACACTATTATGGTGTTAGCAAAATTGAAAGACGTGCAGAAAATAAGTGAAGTACTGGCCCAGGATGCCGAAAAATCGGTTCTTACTAACAGTAGTTTCTTTGGCGACTTTGTCCTAAATGGTGATATTACGCTTAGCGATCTGGATTCGTTCTACACGATAAACTTAGACGGTTTAGACAACAAACAAACTCTAGCCGGTTACATTGGTCAACGGTTTCACCGCCGGGTGGTTATCGGTGACCAGGTGAAGCTTGACCAATTACTGCTAACGGTACGTCAGATTAACGACGCAGGTGAAGCTGTTCAGGTGGGCATTAAGCCTGTTACAGATTAGTTTTGCTGTATTGTCACAAAGCTCAGTGAATACAACGTAATCAGAAAAGGCCCCGGCGTTTTATCCGCCAGCATTACACTAACGTGCGTGATATCAGAGAAGCTTAGCGGCGGCAAGTTACCAACGGGTCTACCACGATAACGACCGGAAAATGCACTGACGCCAAACTCGTAATCATGAGTTTTATGCTGCGATGTAAACTCGGCAACGTAAGCCACACCTTGCGGTGTAAAAGGCGTTTTCAGCCTTAACTGATATCTACGGCCATCCGCTTCCGCATTTAAAATCAACGCTTTACTATTTAACCATGTAATGGGTTTTAACAGCTTAAACTCAGCTGAAGCAAAACCACCATTATTTTCCAGTGATAAAATGCCACTAAAGCGCAACGCGATCTTGTTATGACTAACCACGTTGCCACTGGAACGTCCGCCCATAACAGTATCGTGAACCAGCATGATGCGTTCAAAGTGTCGGTGATCTATAAAATTAAGCGTAACGGCATCTGTCATGGTACTTACTCTGGAAAATACAGTTTGTTCGGTTCGGGTTTCTGCCACAGCAATAATAGGTAAGGCTAACAACAGTAATGTTATAAAGTGGCGAACAATGATCGTCATAAGCGAAACCTGCATATTACCTAAGGCTAAATACGAGGTGCGCGCTAAAATAGATCGCGAGGCGAAGGCGTAATAAGGTAATGAATAAGATCACGCAGTGTCAGTTATGTCAGCGCGAATGTGCTTTAACATTCCATCACTTAATTCCACGAAAAATGCATAGGCGCACATATTTTAAAAAACACTACGACAAAGCAACGCTACAGCAAGGTATCATGCTGTGTAGGTTATGCCATAAGGGAATACATACTCTGCACGATGAAATGACATTGGCAAAGCAACTGAGTACGTTAGCGCTGCTAAAAGCTGATGGTAGAATTAGCCAACATGTTGATTGGGTTAGAAAACAGCGAATAGCAGCTTAGCCAAGCCTTTTAAGTGGCAACACAAAATCTCCCATAATGTATATTATGTTAAATAGATAATCATTTTGGATTACAGACATATCGACTAATAATGATGCAGATTTTTGCACTTGCTAGTATGCTAACAGCTTTAAAGATAAGGCTTAAATTCTAAAAGATGGTAATACGATGGCGACTGCTAACCCTACTATGCTGGCCACTGCTGCTATGGCAAGCAAAGCGCGCACGTAAACGCGCGTTATATTTACCTGAGGCGTCAGGACGGCGCAGCGGCATACTGGGTAGCGGCGAACCGCTGCGATTGTTGATATGCGGCGATTCGGCTGCTGCCGGCGTTGGACTGTTGCAGCAAGAGCAGGCATTTTCCGGGCAATTAGTCGACCTGCTGGCTGAGCGTTATCAGGTAAATTGGCAACTAGCCGCCAAAACCGGCTTGGATAGCGCGGGCTTAAACAGCTTATTACAACAGAGTTATTCACATCCAAATGCGGTGTACCGGCTGGATGTGGTCGTTGTGTCCATTGGCGTGAATGACGTGACGGCTCGCTGCAGCAAAGCTGACTTTCAACAACAGATAAGCGCCTTACTAAGCCGTCTTGCCACCGATTTTACTGATCCTTATGTGCTGTTTAGCGCTATACCCCCTATGCAACACTTTACCGCTTTACCCTCGCCGCTTAATTACTGGTTAGGACTAAAAGCCGCTATGCTTAATCAAGTGTTGGCAACCGAGTTGGCCAACTGGCCGCAAGCGCAGCTGGTATACAGTGATCTGCCATTAAGCGCAGATATGTTTGCTGCCGATGGTTTTCATCCGTCTGAATCAGGTTGTAAAATTTGGGCTCAGCTTGTTTTTGATGCTATTGAGCTTATCGTTAAAGCAAAATAAACTGACGGCCTGATTTTACGGTGCCCGCTCTGGTCAGGCACACGGGCAATTGATATCACCATTGGCAGAAAAAATGCTAGTCTTTGGCTGATTATTTCCTTGGAGCACAACAAAGTGTTTATTGCGTCCTTTGTAGACAGACTGATGCTGACTATCTGATATGAAAAACAATGTAACGCAGTACGATCTGCCCTTCTCGCAAGCCTGTGAAAACAACAAAGCACCGATTTTAGCTGTGCTGCAACAGGCGTTTGCCAATTGCCGCAATGTACTGGAAGTGGGTAGCGGTACCGGCCAGCATGCGGTGCATTTTGCTGCTGGCTTGCCACACCTTAACTGGCAGGCGTCGGATCAGGCGCTCTATTTGCCTGATTTAACCCAAAGGCTGCACCGCGCTGCTTTGCCTAACCTGCCCTTGCCGTTGCTGTTAGATATTCGCTATGCTTCGCCAGCGATTAAAGGTTATGACGCCGTGTTTAGCGCTAACACCTTGCATATAATGTCATGGCCACTGGTGCAGCAGTTTTTTGCCCGCTTAAACGACTTTTGTACAGTGGATGCAACCTTGTGTATTTATGGCCCTGTTAACTACAACGGCCGTTTTAGTAGTGAGAGCAACCAGGCTTTTGATCAGTCACTGAAACATCGTGATCCAGCAATGGGTATTCGTGATATCGAGGCGGTAATTGCTCTGGCTGACAACGCTGGTTTTACCCTGCAACATGATCACGCCATGCCGGCGAATAACCGTTTACTGCAATTTATGCGGTGATTACCTTATGAATCTTGATGCAACCTCCTGATCTATTGACGACCAGATGTATTGTCCTGAAAATATTCTCGAACAGAATCACTTTCTGACTGCTCATATGCCAGATGAATAATAATTCGACAACGGCCGTCAGATTTTGCAATCGTTTCATCCAACTCAACTTTGGCGTAACCAAGATTATCAGCGACAATTCGCCCAAAAACATTCGAAGTCATCATGCACAAGGAGGGTTTGCCAATAACTTTTTCACCAAATGGGCAACGCGAGTTTAAAAGAACAATCTTGTTAGGACTCACTGAATCAATTTTAAAATTACCCTCTATCCGATGTTTCAAATCGACTAAAACACGTGCAACTGTGTCCAAGTCGAAATTGTCTTTTAAATTAGCAGCAGCATGATAGTCTGCATCTAGCAGCTTTCCCATTCTAGCTCCAACCAAACTTATAAATCCCTCTGCATCCTCTAAACCAACAACATCTTCAAGTGTTTTACTTAACTGACTGACAATTTGCAGTAAAAATTCTTCCTTACTGTGTCTTACAGGTAAATTTTCAACCTGTATGCGTTTTGATTCAGTCATTGAATATGTACCTGTTTATTCTAAGACAGTTTAAAGAATAGAAGTAAAACACGATTATGCTACTTAATATCTGTTTATATTTTATTAACTTTATTCGTGATCTGCATCATGATGCGGTTAAAACATCTTGCTGATATCACCGATAAAGTTTTTTAAATTAATCCTTTCGATAAGGAAGCTGTAAAATAGCCTCAATTTGGTACAGTTGTAACTGTCTGGCTTCATGTACAAAATAGTCGGCAATGGCAGGTCCTAGAGGTGTATTGGCAAAGCAGTAACTGCCGTAACGCGTTACAGGCTGAAAGCCACGTTTTAACTTGTGTTCACCCTGGGCACCAGCGTCAAAATAACTAAGTTGATGCGAAATGCAATACTCAATACCCTGATAGTAACAGAGTTCAAAGTGCAGGCAGTCTGCGTCTATCAATGTGCCCCAGTAGCGGCCATACAAGGTGTCAGTACTGCTAAAACATAACGCCATAGCAACAATGTCCTGCGAAGTGTCGTCGGAAAATGCCGCAAATACCACCAGGTTGTCGGCCATGCTACGGCCTAGTTGTATAAAGCTGTCACCGCTGATGTAGCCCTGATGGCCAGAGCGCTTTAAGTAGGTAGCTTGATAACAGCGGACAATAGCCTGCCAATGCAAAGTGCTAAGCTGGTGTCCGTGCAGGGTTCTAATGCTAAAGTCTTTGCTACTGCTGCGCTCGTGCCGTATTTGCTTGCGCTTACGCGAGGTTAGTCGTTTCAAATAATCATCAAATTGGCAGTAACCGGCGTTGTGCCATAAAAACTGCACATCGTGCCGTGCTAAAAAACCTTGTTGGCTAAGGCGTTGTTGCAGGGCCGCACTTGTATACAGCCACTGCACGCTGCAAAAACGCTGCTCGTTCAGGCCTTGCTGCAGGACGTCACACAGCCGCGCCAACACCATTTCAACATCAGCTGTTCTAAGTAAACCCAACCTTGGCCCGCTGACCGGCGTAAATGGAATGGCGGCAATCCATTTGGGGTAATACGGTAAGTTAAACTGCCGGTACGCATCGGCAATTTGCCAGTCGAACAGGTATTCACCGTACGAGTGGCTTTTAAGGTAGCCCGGCACTGCTGCGACCAGTGTATCGCCCTGCCACAGGGTTAAATGCTGGCTAGTCCAGCCTGTATTATGCCGGCTGTTGGCGCTATCGACACTGCCGCCCTGCTCCAGTGCCAGTAAAAAGCTATGCCGGCAAAACGGATTATCACCAGGTGCAGTGCCAGTTAGCCCAGCATCGGCGCTAAACAGCAGATCCCACTGCGCGGCAGTAACGCCGGATAAGCTACTAAGCCAGCGGATACTAAGCATCAGGTAACCTTTTGCTTAATGGCATATTCTGCTTTTTTATATTCAGCGGTACGTACGATATCGGCAAGAATCTCAACCGCGGTCCACATATCGATATAGCGTAAATACAGTGGCGTAAAGCCCAACCGCAGAATATTAGGGGCGCGAAAATCGGCAATTACGCCCTGCTTGATCAGTGCCTGGCACAAGGCATATGCATCTGGGTGCTGATACGCCAGCTGACTACCGCGCTGCGGGTCGGTTAACGGCGTGATCAGCGACAAATCTTGCAGGCAATCGTGCTGCGTCACCAGCTGAGCAAAACTGCGGCTAAGCGCTAAAGATTTATCGCGCAGTTGTGTCATATCGACATCGTCGAATACATCTAACGCCGCATCTAACACACTCATTGATAGCACCGGCGGTGTGCCGGTTAAAAACTGCTTAATGCCGGCTGATTTTACATAATGGTTATCAAAGCTAAACGGGCTGCTGTGCCCCATCCAACCGCTTAATGGCTGACAAATACTGGCATGATGCCGTTTTGCGGCGTACAAAAACGCCGGCGCGCCCGGGCCACCGTTCAGGTATTTGTAACCACAGCCAACGGCAAAATCTACCCCGCAATTATCCAGCTCAATTGGCAAGGCACCGGCGCTGTGCGCCAGATCCCAAATCACCAGTACACCACTGGCATGGGCCAGCTGAGTAAGGTGTTGCATGTCCAGCAAGCGGCCGCTGCGAAAATCAACCTGTGTGAGCAACAGTACCGCCACATCGGTGCTTATGGCTTGTTCCAGTGCGTCGCCTTCTACCAGCTGCAGCTGGCAATGCTGTGTACCAAGCAGGCTGGCAAGGCCTTCTACCATGTATAAATCGGTAGGAAAATTGCCCGCCTGCGATAGCACCACAGTGCGCCCCGGTTGCATTAACATGGCACTGGCCAGCACTTTAAATAAGTTAACTGAGGTCGAGTCGCAGCAAATAACCTGATCGTCAGCGGCGCCAATTAGGCGGCCGATTTTATTGCCTACCCGCAGCGGTAAATCAATCCAGTTGTGGCTGTTCCAGCTTTTAATCAGATCCTCTGCCCATTGCGTTAACAACACTTGCTGCGCACGCTCGGCCGCTACTTTGGGCATGGCACCAAGCGAATTGCCGTCCAGATATATAGTGTTATCCGGCAGTAAAAATGCATGGCGTTTGCTGGCCAGCCCATCCTGCTGGTCACGCTGTTGCAGCTCACTGTAGGTGACAGAGTGGTTCAATACGGTGCTCACTGTGCTAGTAACTCCTTTAGCGCGGCTAAAAACTGTTGATAGGCATTGGTTTGCGGATGGATCCAGTCAAAATGGCCGGCATCCGTCACCAAACGGTATGGCATACCGCTGTCTGTGGCCTGTTCAATGGGTACTATGCTATCGCTGCTACCCTGCAACAACAAGCTAAATGCTGGTGCCGGTTGCATTGCCGGGCTGGCTAGCAGGTAACGGCCAGGCCATTGCTGTGGTGTACCGGCCATAAATTGCTCGGTAGCTCGCTGACAACTGTTAACGCCTTGGCTGTAACTTACTAAATTGGTAATGGCCGCCAAACCTATAACGCCACGTATTGAGCCTGCCGTTGTTGTTTCATATTGCTGCGACGTGGCAGCTAATAAGGCCAAATGGCCGCCGGCCGAGTGCCCTGCCAGCACAATGTTAAGCTGGTCCAGTAAAATGCCCGGGGTTAACTGCGCTAAATCATGCTGTGCAAATTTTACACCGGCAAGCACATCATCAAGACTGCCCGGCCAGCCGCCACCGGCATCGCCGCTACGGCGATACTCTAATGACCATACTGCAATGCCCGCGTTGGCGACGGCCTGGCTAAAGGCAGTGCTGTGTACCATATCATAAGCGTTTAGCCAGCAACCGCCGTGAATAAACACCAGTAACGGTGCTGGCACAGCAGTGCCCTCTGGCGGCAGATATAAGCGGCCAAACTGCAGCGGCTCTGCGCCATACACCAGCTTTATGCTGGTGTCGTCTTGTGCTTCAGCCATCAGGCTGGCGTAACTGACATTGACCGGTCTACTGGCGTTTGTCGTAGCGCTTTCGGGTATGAGCGCAGCACAACCTGCTAATGCAGCCGCACACAACACAGCTAATAGCTGTTTAAAGCTTATGTTTTTAATCATGTTGCTGAACCGTATTATCCTGTTGGCGTAACCAAACTGACAGTTTATGGCGGAAAGTGTCAGCCTGATATTCGAATTAGGTATGTCTTAGAGCTATAACCTCTTTTTGGATCAGTTTGTTATGCTTGAATTTTTTAACTGGACCGCCCATATCTAATCTACACCCAGTGTTTTACATCGCCCACTTAGGAGCTTTTATGACGACGTATACCCCACCTAAAGTCTGGAGCTGGGACGCCGAAAATGGTGGCCAGTTTGCCAGTATTAATCGGCCTATTGCCGGTGCTACATATGAAAAAGCGCTACCGCTGGGTAAGCAGCCGCTGCAGCTATATTCGCTGGCGACGCCAAACGGCGTGAAGGTCACTATTATGCTTGAAGAGCTGCTGGCTCAGGGCCATACCGGCGCTGAGTATGACGCCTGGCTGATCAGTATTAAAGATGGTGAACAGTTTGGCAGCGGCTTTGTTGATATTAATCCAAATTCAAAAATTCCGGCGCTGCTGGATACCAGCAACGGCACCAGGGTGTTTGAATCAGGCTCAATTTTGCTGTATCTGGCAGAAAAATTTACTGCCTTTTTACCCAAGGATGCCGCTAAACGCACTGAAGCATTGAACTGGCTATTCTGGCAAATGGGCAGTGCGCCCTTTGTTGGTGGCGGCTTTGGCCATTTTTATGCTTACGCGCCCGAGAAATTCGAGTATCCGATAAACCGCTACACCATGGAAACCAAACGTCAGTTTGATGTACTGGATAAGCAACTGGCCAAAAACGAATTTATTGCCGGTGATGAATACAGTATTGCCGATATGGCGACTTGGCCCTGGTATGGTGCTATTGCCCTTAACCTGGTTTATGGTGCGGCAGAGTTTTTAGATACCGACAGTTATAGCCATTTAATACGCTGGGCAAAACAAATTGAAGCACGCCCGGCAGTTAAACGCGGTTATATCGTAAATCGCAATTGGGGCGATGGGCCGCAATTGGCCGAGCGACATAGCAGTGCAGATTTTGGTCAGTTTGGGCTTTAACAGCGCTTGCCGTAGGCGGATGGTAAGCGAGATATTTAGCATAAATGCTGTTGTTTAAGCTCGCCGTTCGATGGTTTCTGCTTAAGTTGTTGTTTTAGTGAGCAAACAGCACGCCAGCCCTTATTTTTACTGGAGTTGGCTGGCTAAATTCAGTAAGGTGCCGCTCCTTTAATGCCGTAATGGAAATCACCATGTCAACGCTACTGTCCGCGCTGGAAAGCGCAGTGCAGCAATTGCTGCAACAAAATGCCCAGCTAAAACAACAACTGAGCACTCTGAACGAGCAACACGAATTATTGCAATTGGAAATGATGGAAAAGGACGAGCAGCAAAGCGCTGATGCGGCCCGGCTCCAACACTTGCTGGATAGCGTAAACGCCGGAAACAGTTAACATGTCGGTATTACCACCGGGTTTAACTATAACGGTGCTCGGCCGGGACTATCAATTTAAAGTGCAACAGGGTCAACAAGCAGCATTGCAAGAGCTGGCAAAAGCACTGGACGAAAAATTGTGCTCACTGCACAGTCAGTCGCCGTTAACCAGCCGCGATCAACTGCTGGTGCTAACAATGCTAAACACCTTGCTGGAATTGTCGCAACTGCAGCAACAGTGCCTGCAGGATCAGCATGATGTAACCAGCTTACTTAAGCAAATTAATAGCCAGTTTACAGCGGACTGAGCTCTCGCGCCGCAGCAAGCTGGCTATATATTGCATACTAACTTTGTTTAACGCTGGCAATCCAATTATCTACCCGCTTTTCCAGTACATCCAGCGGCAATGCTCCGCCACCTAATACCGTGTCATGAAAGGCGCGGATATCAAAGTTATCTCCCAGCTCTTGCCGTGCTTTATCACGCAGCTGCAATATTTTAATCATACCTATTTTGTACGCTGTAGCTTGACCTGGCCAGACAATATAGCGGCGTACTTCAGAGATAACTGCGCCTTGAGCTATTGGCGTTTTTTCCAGAAAATAATCTATTGCCTGTTGCTCGGTCCAGCCTTTGCTATGCAGACCGGTGTCGACAACCAGGCGCACCGCGCGCCACATTTCGGTAATTAAACGACCAAAATCAGAATACGGGTTTTGATAAGCGCCCATCTCTTTGGCCAACAGTTCAGAGTACAGTGCCCAGCCTTCGACATAGGCGGTAAAGCCAGCCTGGGTGCGAAACGTTGGAACGGTAGTCAGCTCCTGCGCAATAGAAATTTGCATATGGTGGCCAGGGCTACCTTCATGATAGGCAATTGCCTCCATTTCGTTTTTAGGCATTGAGCGCATATCAGATAAATGCGCGTAGTAAATACCTGGTCTGGCGCCGTCTGGCGTACCAGGGAAGTAATGCTGCGCGGCACCCGGTTGCTCACGGAATGGTTCTACCCTCTTAACGACAAGATCGGCTTTGGGCAAAATGCCAAAGTACTTTGGTAACTTCTCATCAATAAAAGCCAGGTATTGGCGTGAGTCTTCCAGGTAACCTTCACGGCCTTCGTCAGTGTCAGGGTAGTAAAACTGATCGTCTTGTTTGATAAATTGGAAAAAGTCTTTTAATTCCCCCCTAAACCCAACCTGGTTTTTAATCGCAATCATCTCGTTGGTTAACCGTGCGACTTCGTCCAAACCTATTTGATGGATCTGCTCGGCAGTTAAATTGGTGGTAGTAGACACTTTTAACTGATAATCGTAATACGCTTTGCCATTTGGCTGCTTGCCCACACCGGTTGCTATGGCATCAGTTTTAGCAATATCTTTTTCGAGCCATTGTTTTAACGCGTTATATGCCGGTAAAAAATGGCTGTTAAGTGCAGCACGGGTTTCATCGGTAAGCTGTTTTGCCTGCTCGTCGGTGAGTTTATCTTCTTTCACTAGGGCCGCGATCTTACCTTTAGCATCACTCCATAGTGGAATATCCTGCTCACTGTCGGAAAAGGGGGCACCATTAAGCAAGTTGTTAATCTGCTGCAGAACACCCTCATAGGCAAAACGCGGCGGACGCACATCATGCCGGACATTGTTCTGTGCACGCGCTAACAATTGCGTTATGGCAATACTAATGCCCTCAATACGTTTAATATAGGCCTGCATATCATCGATGGTGTCCACTTTATGAAAATTAATCATAATTTGTGGCAGCATAGCGTGAATACCTTGCATCTGGGTAAACACATAGGCATTTTTACGAAAGGCGACGCCCTCTTTAGCCTGCTCATACTGATAAACCCATACATCATAAGAAGTTTGAGCTTCTGGCTCGAGTTTGGCGTAATCAAAACTGGCTTTAAGCTCTGCTACCGTAGCGCCGAGCCAGGCCAGCTGGGCGTCTTCAGCAGCAACTGAGGTGTCATCAACTTGATCATACTTGTCTTTACGGCCAAGAAACGTCATTTGCAGCGGGCTTTGCTGTAATTGCTGCTCGTATTTTTCTTCAAACCATTGATTTAAACGCTCAGTTTCAGCCGAAGCCGGCACTGTAGCTGTTGCAGTTTGAGCTACAGAAATAGATGTACTATTTTGTTCTGGGGCTGGGTTACAGCCTGATAAAATGACTGCAATTGTCAGAGCTAGTACAGACTTGTACATCACAGTTTCCTTATTTGTATGGTGATTAATCAACCACACTAACGCTGTGATGTACTTTAGTCTAAAACAAATTGTAAGCAGGTATATCTTAGCGTCCGCTAAGCACTAGGCGCTAACACGTTTATACTGCCGATATTGCGGTGTCCAAAAGTTTTGCTCTATTTTTTGCTGTAGTTGCTCATCGTCCAGCGCCAGTGCTAAGCCCTGCTGCATCGCCACTTTGGCAACGTTAAAAGCAATGTGTTTACTCAGGGCCGATAATTCAGTAAATGCCGGTAGCAGGCCGCCGCTGCCGCTATTAGCCAGCGGCGATGCATCAGCCAGTGTTTTACTTGCTGCACGCAGCATTTCGTCACTAATTATACGTGCCTTGCATGCCAATACGCCCAAGCCAATTCCCGGGAAAATATAACTGTTGTTACACTGAGCTATGGTATAGGTTTTACCCTGGTAATTTACCGGTTTAAACGGGCTGCCGGTCGCAATAATCACATCGCCGTCAGTCCATTTGATTACTTGCTCTGGCGTAGCTTCAACCTGACGTGACGGATTAGACAAGGGAAATACAATAGGCGTGTCGCAGCCTTTTTTCATGGCCCGCACCACAGCCTCGGTAAACAAACCAGGCTGGCCGGAAACACCAATCAAAATCCCGGGTCTGGCGCAGTTCATTACATCGCGCAAACTGGGAAATTCACTGCTGTAACTCCAATCTTCTATCGCTGCCGACGATTGTACCAACGCTTGCTGAAAATCGCGCAGTCCAGGGGTGGTGTCGGTTAGCAGGCCAAAGCGGTCAATCATATAGATTTGACCACGAGCCTGTTGCTCACTAATGCCCTCTGCAACCATCTGGCTAATCACTTGCTCGGCAATGCCACAACCGGCAGAACCTGCGCCAACAAACACGACTTTTTGCTCTGATAAACGGGCATTCTTACTACGGCAAGCCGCCAGTAAGGTACCTACTGTTACTGCTGCTGTGCCCTGAATATCATCATTGAAACAGCAAATTTCGTCACGATAGCGTTGTAGCAATGGCATCGCATTAGGCTGTGCAAAGTCTTCGAACTGAATAATCGCCTCAGGCCAACGGCGCTTAACGGCCTGAATAAACAGGTCAACAAACTCATCATACTCAACCTGGCTTACACGCTTTTGCCGCAATCCCATATACATAGGATCATTGAGCAGTTTCTCATTGTTGGTGCCCACATCCAGCATAACGGGCAACGTATAGGCCGGGCTGATGCCGCCACAGGCGGTATACAATGATAACTTACCGATCGAAATACCCATGCCGCCAATGCCCTGATCACCCAGCCCTAACACCCGCTCGCCGTCGGTAACCACGATAACTTTAACCTTGCGCTTGGTGGCGTTGCGCAGCACGTCATCTAATTGATGCCGATCCTGATAACTAATAAACAGGCCTCGGGCGCTGCGATAAATATCAGAGAACTGCTCACAGGCATCCCCAACCGTGGGCGTATACACTATGGGCAGCATTTCTTCCAAATGTTGCTGCAGCAAGCTGTAAAACAACGTCTCATTATTATCCTGAATAGCACGCAGATAAATATGTTTATTAATTGCAGTATCAAAACTTTTATATTGCAGATACGCACGACTAACCTGCTCTTCAATCGTTTCGTACCGTGGCGGCAGTAAACCGGCAAGATTAAAAGCCAACCGCTCTTCTGCGGTAAAGGCACTGCCTTTATTTAACAACGGGGTTTCTAACAAGGCCGAACCTGCATAGGCAGTATACAAAGGTGATTTTTTCATAGCACAGCTCAAAAATAACATCCAAATAAGGCAACGGCGGCCAATTGGCCGCCGATAGCAGAAGATTAATAAATGGTGCTGATCCTGGGGTTTAATACCGATAATAGAAACAAGCCTTCGGTATTACAGAAATCTATAGCCCGGATGATGTCTTGTTGTGTCAGGTTTAGCAACTCTAAAACAAAAGGATCGACCAGTTGGCGAGTGTTGTAGATATCAGGGTGTTGATTTGCTAACGCCAGGCGCACGGCCAGATGGATAACTAACTGCGCTTTGTTTTTTGGATCAAAACGGGTGCTGTGTTGCAATGCAACCGGTTCAACAATACTGTCAGGCAGTTGCCACAGATGTAATAATTCAGCGCCACATTCTGCATAAGTAAACTCTAACAGGTTTTGTTGTAGTTGCCAGGGCCGCATTTCTGCGTTGTATTGCTGGCATTGGTTGGCTTGCTGAGCATTATGGTTCAACACCACCATTTCGCCGATATTGTGCAGCAGACCGGCAACATAGTAACGATCTGCGGGTTTTAGCTGGCATTGCTGAGCAATAAACTTGGCGAGAAGCGCGGCATTAATGCTTTGCTCCCAAAAACGCTCAAGATCGATTGCGGAGGTATCTACTTTGCTGCAGGCAGAGGCAATGCCGATACTCAGTACCAAATTATACACCTGGGTTTTACCGAGAACTAACAGTGCTTTGCTAACCGACTCTACCTGAAAAGGTAGACTATAAATTGCGCTGTTTGCCAGTTTTAACAATTTAGACGATAACACCGGGTCGAGTAAAATTACTTCGGCAATTTCGTCCAGACTGGCCGTTTCAGAATCCATCAGTTGTTTAACTCTGAGATATCCTTCCGGCAAGGCAAAAAGGTCTGCAACAGACTGTGCATATTGCAAAGCTTTCATTGAATATAGTCTCCTTCAGCGGACACCTGACATAGAGTGTCAGCTATAAGTGTTACTGCTGGGCGCGATTTTACAAGGTTTGGCAGGAAAAACTTAGTGATTTTTGCCAGACAAACAATTTTATCTGACGAATAGCAGGGATAGCCTCAGGCGCTGATCTAACAGCGCTTTGAGGCTTGTACTCGTTCAGGCAACCAGGCTACGTAACATCCAGGCATTTTTTTCATGTACAGTCATGCGCTGAGTCAGCAAATCCAGAGAGACCTCATCTGACGCGGCATCGGCGACAGGTACAATAGAGCGTGCCGTCTTAGCTATTGCTTCCTGGCCTTTTACCAAATCTTTAATCATTTCTTCTGCGGTTGGTATACCATCAGCCTCTTTAATATTTGTCAACTTGGCAAATTCTTTGTAAGAGCCGGGAGCAAACTCACCCAGTGCACGAATACGCTCGGCGATTTCGTCGACCGCTAGTGCCAGCTCGTTATAATGGGCTTCAAATAAGGTATGTAGTGTCTGAAACATCGGCCCGGTAACGTTCCAATGATAATTATGTGTTTTTAAATACAAGGTATAGGTATCAGCTAACAGTACCGACAAACCGTGGGCAATAGCTTTACGCTGGTCTTCTTCAATACCAATATTAATTTTCATAGCGACTCCTTGGGTTAGGCACAGAGACAAAACACCATAGCATACTACCAACTGACTATGTCAGGCTTTGCTAATTGAGGTCGTGTTTTTGTGTATGCACTCGAATGTTAATTTAGTATATGGGGGCAAACTGTAATAAAAACAAGTTATAAAAAACCGGTCTGTACAGACCGGTTTTATCGTGCAGCTAACATAGATGCTGACGTTATACTGTTTGCGCCGCCAGATACTCTTCGTAGCTACCGACGAAGTTACGGATGTCTTTGTCAGTAATTTCGATAATACGGCTGGCCAGGCTGGAGACAAATTCGCGGTCATGGCTGACAAACAGCAAAGTGCCTTTGTAGTGTTCCAGCGCCAGGTTTAAAGACTCAATAGATTCCATGTCCAAGTGGTTGGTTGGTTCATCCATTACCAGAATATTAGGCCGCTGCAGCATTAATTTACCAAATAACATCCGGCCTTTTTCACCGCCTGACAATACTTTAACCGACTTTTTGATCTCATCCTGTGAGAACAATAACCGGCCAAGAATGCCGCGGATTGCCTGCTCGTCATCTGATGGCTGTTTCCACTGGCTCATCCAGTCAAACAAGGTCATGGCTTCGCTAAATTCGTGGGCATGGTCCTGAGCGTAGTAACCTATTTTTGCATTTTCTGACCACTTAACCATACCCGATTCCGGCGTTGCATCACCCACTAAACATTTGAGTAAGGTGGTTTTACCGATACCGTTTGCGCCCAAAATGGCTACCTTTTCGCCAACTTCAATGGTTAAGCTCAGATTCTTCAGCAGCTTAAGCTCACCGAAACCTTTATGCAAGCCTTCTACTTCTAGTGCCAAACGATACAACTGCTTTTGCTGTTCGAAGCGGATAAACGGGTTTACCCGGCTTGAAGCTTTAACCTCTTCCAGCTGAATTTTATCTATTTGCTTAGCACGGGATGTCGCCTGCTTAGCTTTGGATGCATTAGCAGAAAAGCGGCTAACGAAGGTTTGCAGCTCTGCTATCTGGGCTTTTTTCTTGGCGTTATCCGATAACAACCGCTCACGCGCTTGCGTAGCGGCAAACATATATTCGTCGTAATTACCCGGGTACAAGCGCAGTTCACCGTAGTCAAGATCGGCCATATGAGTACAAACGCTGTTTAAAAAGTGCCTGTCGTGCGAAATGATTACCATGGTACTGTTGCGCTCGGCCAGTACGTTTTCCAGCCAGCGAATAGTGTTAATGTCCAGGTTGTTGGTTGGCTCGTCCAGCAACATAATTTCCGGATCAGCAAATAATACCTGTGCCAGCAATACCCGAAGCTTAAAACCGGGTGCTATGGCCGACATTGGGCCAAAGTGTTGCTCTACCGGAATACCTACCCCAATGAGTAGTTCACCGGCACGGGATTCGGCGGTGTAACCGTCCATTTCGCCAAAGGCAACTTCTAAGTCGGCTACTTTCATGCCGTCTTCTTCGCTCATTTCCGCACTGCTATATATGCGGTCACGCTCTTCTTTCACTGCCCACAGTTCTGCATGCCCCATGATCACAGTGTCGATAACGGAATATTGCTCAAAAGCAAACTGATCCTGATGCAGCTTAGCAACACGGTGGTTAGGCTCAACAAATACATTACCGGCACTGGGTTCCAGCTCGCGGCTTAAAATCTTCATAAAGGTCGATTTGCCGCAGCCATTGGCGCCGATTAAGCCGTAGCGGTTACCCTCGCCAAATTTTATCGAAATATTTTCAAACAGCGGCTTGGCGCCAAATTGCATCGTAATGTTAGCAGTTGATATCACAGTGTGTTCCAGAACAGGTTAAATCGGCATGTAGCCCCGGTTGTTGGGCGCTACAGGGTAAAAAGTGCGCTACTATACGCTTTTTTTGCAGCAAACTCAAAACAAACGCCCGGATAAACCGGGCGTTTTACTACTAATACATGGCCAACACTCTTTAGCGTTGTGCCTGGGCAACGGCGGCTTTGCACAGTTGTGTAATACGGCCCCAATCTTTTGCTGCTACAGCGTCATCCGGTACTATCCAGGACCCACCAACACATTTTACGTTTGGCAGCGCCAGGTACTCGAGGAAGTTTTTCTCGTTGATGCCGCCGGTTGGACAAAAACGGATATCCGCAAAGGGGCCGTGGATAGATTTTAAGGTTTTCACGCCGCCTGCCGCCTCTGCCGGGAAAAACTTAAAGTGGGTATAGCCCAGGCCAGTGCCCTCCATCAGCTCAGAGATACTTGCGATACCAGGAATAAGCGGAATAGCGCAGTCTTTGCCGGCTTGCAGCAGCTCACGGGTTAACCCCGGGCTGATAGCAAACTTAGCGCCGGCATCTACTACTTGCTGCAATTGCACTGCAGTTGTCACGGTGCCAGCACCAACAACAGCGTCGGGTACTTCTTGTGCCAGTAAACGAATAGCATCCAGTGCCACTGGCGTGCGCAATGTCACCTCCAGTACTTTTATGCCACCGGCCATTAATGCTTTGGCCATTGGTACAGCATCGGCTAAGTCTTTAATAACTATCACCGGTACCACAGGGCCCAGATTAAATAAGGTGTCGGGTTGTAACTGCCAGTTTTCAAATGCCATATTCATTACTCGCCAAAAATTGCTTCAGGTAGACTGCAGCGCCGACTAATCCCGGCTGCTCTGCTGTCACGACAAAGGTGGCGATCTGGCGATTAAACGCGCTAAACCGGCCTTTTGCTTCAAAACGGGCTCTGAACTCGCTGTCGGCAAGCAGAGGTAAAAGTTTGGGTGCTATGCCACCGGCAATATAAACACCGCCAAACGTACTTAGCGTCAACGCTAAATTACCGGCCACACTGCCCAGACTGGCAAAAAACTGTTGCACAGTATCGACAGCTAATTTGCTTTCGCCGCTCAGTGCTAACCTGGCAATCTCAGCTGCACTCACCGGCTCGACAACCTGCTGACGATAAAGCGCCAGCGCTTTGTAGATAGCCTCCAGACCGGGGCCAGATAATAACCGCTCTGGTGATACATGACCGTACTCTTTGGCCAGCATCTGTTGAATAAACCATTCCTGCTCATTTTGTGCCGCCCAGTCAATATGACCTCCTTCACCCGGCAGCGGTATAAACTGGTCACCGACTTGCAAGAGATGGGCAACGCCAAGCCCGGTACCGGCACCTAACACGGCCATAGGCTTACCATTTTGCGCAGTACCGCCACCTAATTTCACTTTTTGCTCTGTGGTCAATGCCGGTAAACACATGGCCACTGCAGTAAAATCGTTCATCACGTTAAGTGCAGCTAATCCCAACTGCTGTTGCATCGCTTTGACAGAGAATTGCCAATGAAAATTGGTCATGCTGATCTGGTCGCCGGTCACCGGACAGGCGATAGCAATAGCAACGTGCTTAATATCTGTCAGCGCCTGCTGCTGCATGTAATGCGACAACGCATCAGCCAGAGTGGCAAACTGCGCGCATGGATAAACTGCGACCTTATCCAGCGTCATGCTTTGCAGCGCTACCCGGCTAAAGCGGGCGTTGGTGCCACCTATGTCGGCAACAATAGCGTATGATGGCAATTTAGCCATGCAGGTGCTCCTCGGTAATAAACAGGCTGCAAGCGCCTTGCTCAGCGCCGGTTAGCTGGCTGCGCAAAGCGCCGAACATTTCCCTGCCCATGCCATAGTAGCTTGGTGCCATATCCATCGTTGCAGCTTCACGTGCAGCAAACTCAGCCTCCGGCACAAATACCTCTAAACGACCGCTGTTGCCATCTACCAGCATCATATCGCCGGTTTGTATGCGTGCAATATTGCCGCCATCTATGGCTTCAGGTGTTACGTGAATAGCCGCAGGTACTTTACCCGACGCACCTGACATACGGCCATCTGTTACCAGCGCAACTTTGAATCCCCGGTCCTGCAACACGCCAAGCGGCGGCGTGAGTTTATGTAGCTCAGGCATACCACAGGCTTTAGGGCCTTGAAAACGAACCACAACAATACAGTCTTTATTAAGCTCACCGGCTTTAAACGCGGCATCTAATTCATGCTGGCTGGAAAACACCACTGCTGGTGCTTTAACTACTTCGGTACCCGCGCGAAGCGCCGAGGTTTTAATCACACCACGGCCAACATTACCGGATAACACTTCTAAACCGCCGTGATCTTTAAACGGTTTTCTCACTGTCGTTAAAACATCTGTATCGAGTGAGGATTCCGGTGCATCTACCCACACTAATTTACCATCTTGTAATACCGGCTGCTGGGTGTAACGGCGCAGGCCAGGACCAGCAACAGTTTGCACGTCTTCGTGCAGTAAACCGGCATCGAGTAACTCACGAATAAGCAGCGCCATACCACCAGCATACTGAAAATGGTTAATATCGGCCTGACCATTCGGGTATATTCGGGTTAATAACGGCGTAGCGGCAGAAAGTTCGGCGAAATCGTCCCAGTTGACGATAAAACCAGCCGAACGGGCCATAGCAATTAGATGCATAGTATGGTTTGTTGAACCACCGGTTGCCAGCAAGCCAACAATACCGTTGACTATAGCTTTAGCGTCGATCATTTTACCGGCTGGTAAGTATTCAGTGCCCAGATCAGTTAAACGGGTAACCTGACGTGCAGCGGCTTTTGTTAGTTCATCGCGCAATGGCGTACCCGGGTTAACGAAAGACGACCCAGGCAGATGCAGCCCCATCATTTCAACCACAAGCTGATTAGAATTAGCGGTACCGTAAAAGGTACAGGTGCCGGCCGAGTGGTAAGACGCCGATTCAGCTTCAAGTAGCTCTTCTTTACCCACTTTACCTTCAGCATACAGCTGGCGTACCCGGGCTTTTTCTTTGTTTGGTATGCCAGAAGGCATCGGGCCAGCCGGCACAAACACAAACGGCAGATGGCCAAAACTCATCGCGGCCATAAATAAACCGGGCACAATTTTGTCGCAAATGCCCAACATTAAGCCACCATCAAACATATTATGCGACAAACCCACTGCGGCGGACATGGCAATAATATCGCGGCTGAGCAAACTTAGCTCCATGCCCGGTTGGCCCTGAGTTACACCATCGCACATGGCCGGCACGCCACCGGCAAATTGCGCCACACTGCCTACTTCGCCCACGGCTTGCTTAATCAGAGCAGGATAATGTTCGTAAGGCTGATGTGCAGATAACATATCGTTGTAAGACGATACTATGCCAATATTGGCCTTGGTCAGGCTGCGTAAGTCACTCTTATCCTGTTGATTACAAGCGGCAAAACCATGCGCCAGATTGCCGCAGCTGAGCACGCCACGATGCGGGCCTTTCAGCCGGGCTTGTTCGAGTCGTTGCAAGTAAATTTCTCTGCTGCGCTGACTGCGGGCAATAATTCTGTTGGTTACTTTTTGAATCACAGGATCCATGACTATCCCCTACTTATCGGTGTACATTACTGTTACCGGAGTAACAGGATGTTGAAGAAATGCCCGGATTGGCATGGCCAATACATCAGTATCTGCCATCGCCCTATCCAGCACTACGCGTTTATTGCTGCCTACAAGATGCAAAAAAATATGCCGGCTGTTAAGCAGTCTGGGTAAGCTCAGTGATATGCGCTGATAGGGGGCGGTTGCCGGCTCTGTTGCCAGCACTGCGGGTGCGTCGTCAGCTAAACCTTGTTTAATCTGCGCACTACAGGGAAACAACGACGCCGTATGTCCATCTTCACCCATGCCCAGGATCACCGCATCAAAGGTTGGTAACGCAGCAACACGTGGCAACACTTCAGCCACACCATCGAATGCTGATGCCGTATTGCTATACAAACTGACAAAATGTGCGGCACTGGCATAACCTTGCAGTAAAGTCGCTTTAACCAGGCGCTCGTTTGAGTCAGGTTGGCTAGCATCCAACCAGCGATCATCGGCCAGCAGCACGGTAACCTTATCCCAACCTAAATCAGTTTGGCTTAAGGTAGTAAATAATGCCTGCGGCGTTTTGCCGCCAGACACTACCAGAGAAGCAGCACCACGCTCGTCAATAGCCTGACGTAAAATGGTCGTCAGCCTGCTGGCAAAGTCCTGATTTAACGCCGCCGTATCAGTAAATTGTTGTAATTGCATCATACGTTATTCTTCCCAATTACGGTCGTCTCGAGCCAGCATTGAAATAGCAGCGACAGGCCCCCAACTGCCGGCCTGGTAAGTTTTTGGCGGTTCATTACTGGTTTTCCACGCATCGAGGATACCGTCTACCCATTTCCAGGCGTGCTCTACCTCATCACGACGCACAAACAGATACTGGTTACCTAACATCGCCTCCAGTAACAACCGCTCATATGCATCTGCAATACGCTGCGACTTGAAAGTTTCATCAAAGCTCAGGTCTAACTTGCTTTCCTGCAACCGCATATGCTCGCCCAGGCCGGGGATTTTATTCAGTACCTGAATTTCCACCCCTTCATCAGGTTGCAATCGGATAATCAGTTTATTAGCCGGCAGCTGGTTATAGGTAGCGTGAAAAATATTGTGTGGTTGTGGCTTAAAACAGATAACAACTTCACTAAGCTTTGACGCCATGCGCTTACCGGTACGTAAATAAAACGGCACGCCGGCCCAACGCCAGTTATCAATATCTACCTTTATTGCAACAAATGTCTCAGTTTTGCTGTTTGGTCGGGCACCTTCTTCTTCCAGATAGCCCGGAGCCGCCTTACCGGCAACAAAACCGTTTGCATACTGACCCCGTACGGTCTTTTCCTGAATATTGCTGATGTCTATCCGGCGCAGGGCTTTGAGGACTTTTAGTTTTTCATCACGAATGCTGTCAGCATCTAAGCGGGCTGGTGGCTCCATAGCAATCAACGTTAACACTTGCAATAAATGATTCTGTACCATGTCACGCATCTGGCCAGCATCATCGTAATAGCTCCAGCGTCCTTCTACTCCAACCTCTTCTGCCACGGTAATTTGCACATGATCAATTGAATTATGGTCCCAGTTACCGGCAAAAATGGCATTGGCAAATCGCAGTGCCAGCAGGTTTAACACCGTTTCTTTACCCAGATAATGGTCTATACGATAAATTTGGTTTTCTTTAAAAAACTCAGCTACCTGATCGTTAATCACTTTAGATGACGCTAAATCGTGGCCAATCGGTTTCTCCAGCACGACCCGTGCTGGCTCGGCGGCTAAACCGGCAACGGCCAGGCCCTTACAAATAGCGCCAAACAATGATGGTGGTGTTGCGAAGTAACTTACCGGTACCCGCTTGTTACTATCGGTTACTGCACTAAGTTTTTTGTAATCTTGCTCGTTGGACAAATCCAACTGCACATATAACAGCTTTTGTTGCAAACGCTGCCACACAGCATTATCCAGCGGCTCTTTTAGAAATTTATTCAGGTTGGTTAACACCAGCTCAGCATAGGCTTCTGTTGACATATCATCACGGGCAACACCGATTATGCGTGATTCAGGGCACAGTAAATCAGCTTTCTCCAACTGATACATCGCTGGTAACAGCTTGCGCCGCGCTAAATCACCTTTAGTGCCAAACAGAATTAAATCGCATGCCGAATTTTGTGCTGTTGTCGTCATAACTGACCCTTGTTTTAGATGTAATTTTACAACACTTAAGCCATACTAACGCAGCATTAGCGGGTTGTAAACCAGATATCTTGTAATAAAATTACAGTTTGCGTAATGTTTTGACTATTCTTATATAATAAGGCAGCCTTAGCAACGTAACTGTCAGTTTGTGGTAAATTTAATACTATTTTGATGCCCGCGCTGATGTAAAACAACTCAGGTTACAAGCTAAGTTACACTCTATAGCTGCCACTTATTATAATTCAGGAATAGCCGTATGAACGTGCTGGAAAAAATCGTTACTAGCGTGAACAGTTTTAGCAAATCGGAGCGTAAAGTTGCCGATGTAATACTGGCTAATCCACAAACTACTATTCATAGCAGCATTGCCGCATTGGCCAAAATGGCCGATGTCAGCGAGCCCACAGTTAACCGCTTTTGCCGCCGTCTGGATACTAAAGGGTTTCCTGACTTTAAACTGCACCTGGCACAAAGCCTGGCAAATGGTACACCTTATGTGAACCGGCATGTAGAAGAAGAAGATGGCCCAGAAGCTTACACGGCAAAAATATTTGAATCTACTATGGCTGCTTTAGATACTGCAAGGCAGCGTGTTGATATCCCAATGATTAATCGTGCAGTAGATGTACTGACGCAAGCAAAGAAGATCTCTTTTTTTGGTTTAGGCGCATCGGCTTCTGTTGCTCATGACGCGCAGAATAAGTTTTTCCGCTTTAATGTGCCTGTGGTTTGCTTCGACGATATCGTGATGCAGCGCATGAGCGCAATTAATAGCGCCGAAGGTGATGTGGTGGTGTGTATCAGCCACACCGGAAGAACAAAAAACCTTTGTGATATTGCTGCTATTGCCCGTGAAAACGATGCGACCGTGATAGGTATTACGGCTTATGACAGCCCACTGGCGAAAGAATGTACGTTGGTATTGTCGTTAGACGTACCGGAAGATACCGATATGTATATGCCTATGGCGTCACGCGTAGCACAATTGGTACTAATTGATATTCTGGCAACCGGCTTTACGCTGCGCCGGGGCAGTAAATTCCGCGAGAATCTGAAAAAAGTTAAAGATAGCTTGCGCGGCTCCCGCTTTGAGAAAAAAGACTTTGCCAACTAAGTTGCCCGGTGTTAGTGCCGGTGCAACTGCACCAACCTGTCGCTTTTCTTCGCTTGCGCGCTGTATTATGTAATAAAATTACATTACACTAAAAGTTATCAGATATTCCCTCTTTGCAACACCCAGGATTATTACCATGCACAGAAGAACTAAAATTGTCGCAACGCTGGGCCCGGCTACCAATACTCAGGCTGCTATTGAAAAACTGATACTGGCAGGCGCTTCGGTGTTTCGGCTGAACTTCTCTCACGGCAGCGCGGAAGATCATCGTGAGCGTGCCATTATGGTACGCGCGGCAGCTGACAAACTCGGTGCACATGTTGCCATTCTTGGTGACTTACAAGGTCCAAAAATCCGCGTATCAACTTTTAGAAATGGCGCCGTTACGCTGGAAGAAGGCCAAAGCTATATACTGGATGCAGAGCTTGGCAAAGGTGAAGGTGATGAACAACAAGTCGGCATTGACTATAAAGAGTTGCCACAAGATGTAGAGCCAGGTGACTTGTTGTTGCTGGATGACGGACGTATTCAGTTAAGTGTTATTAAAGTTGAAGGCGCCCGGGTGCATACCCAGGTAACCGTTGGCGGCAAACTTAGTAATAACAAAGGCATTAACCGCCAGGGCGGCGGTTTAACGGCCCCTGCCCTGACCGACAAAGACAAGCGCGATATTATTACAGCAGCAGCAATTGATGTAGATTTTCTCGCCGTATCATTTCCGCGTTGTGGTGATGATTTACGTCTGGCACGTGAACTGGCGCAAGCTGCCGGCTCCGAAGCGCGTATTATGTCGAAAATTGAGCGGGCTGAAGCCGTTGCCGACGACGAAACGCTGGACGATATTATCCGCGCTTCTGATGCAGTGATGGTGGCCCGGGGTGATTTGGGTGTTGAAATTGGTGACGCAGAACTGGTCGGCCAACAAAAGCGGATTATCGCCCGCTCACGTCAGCTTAATCGCGTAGTTATTACTGCGACGCAAATGATGGAATCCATGATTGAAAGCCCGATGCCAACCCGGGCCGAGGTGATGGACGTGGCAAATGCTGTGCTCGATGGTACTGACGCTGTGATGCTATCTGCAGAAACCGCTGCCGGTAAATACCCTACTGAAACGGTGCGTGCCATGGCCAGGGTATGTGATGGCGCAGAAAAACACCCCAGCGTACAAATTTCCAAACACCGGATGGACGTTACTTTTACGGAGATCAGTGAAACTATTGCGTTGTCTGCAATGTATGCGGCCAACCACCTTGCTGGTATCAAAGCCATCATTACGCTGACAGAGTCTGGTTATACCGCCAAGCTTATGTCACGTATTACGTCGCCACAGCCTATTTATGCTTTGTCGCGTCATGCTAAGACGCTAAACAAGATGGCTTTGTACCGTGGTGTTTATCCTGCATTCTTTGACAGTACCGTACTTAGTGGTCAGTCTTTAGCTGATGCGGCTATTGATGCCATTCGGGATAAAGCCGGACTGAAAAGTGGTGATCTGGTTATCATGACACATGGTGATGTGATGGAAACTATCGGCGCTTCAAACACCTGTAAAATTGTGCAGGTTAAATAACCGTACTTTTACGCATAAAAAAGGCTCTGTTGAGCCTTTTTTATTGGCCATGATTTGGCTTAAAACACATCCCGCTGTAACTTGCGCACTTTGCGAGCCGCACGATACTCAACAAACTGCGGTGCCAGTGCGGTTAAAGCTGAGCCGGCGACCACCAGCAAAGCCCCGAGCCATGACCACAGGTTCAGTTGTTGTGGCATTAAATACGCCGGAAATAGCCAGCCGACGATATTCGCAAACAGAATCGTGAACAACGGCGTTACCGCCAGCACAGCACTCACTTTCGATGCTTCCCAATGATGCAGAGCCTCCGCAAAAGCGCCGTAGGCTACCACGGTATTCAGGCAGCAAAATATCAGTAAACCCCAGTGCAGGCTACTCATAGTCAAAAGCGGTGTTAAGTCGGATACCGGTATAAAAGCAAAGGTACCAGCAACATAAAGCAAATACATAATTTGTTTGGAGCTGTAATGCACTAATAATTGCTTTTGTGCCAGCGCATAGGCTGCCCAGGTTATCGCAGCCGCAATAACTAACAGGATGCCTAAGGTTTCGTTGCCGGCCTGCAAAATTAGCTGGACTAAACGCTCATTAAAAAACAACAGCAAGCCAGCCACCAGTAGCAATGCGCCCACTTTTTGCCACAGCAGCAAGCGTTCTTTAAAAATAACAACGCCACCGAGCATCATTAAAAAGGGAGCCAGCTGTATTACCACCTGGCCGGTTTCCGCAGTCAGGTAATTCAGGCCGCTAAGATACATAATATAGTTTGATAATAAACCAAGCACGGCAATCAGCATTAACCAAGCCACTTTGGCGCTACGTAACAACGCCACCTGCGGTAACTTACCTCTTGCGCCAAGCCATACGCCAACGATAACAGCCGCAGCAAAAAAACGAATGGCGGTAATCGCATTGGCAGTGAGAATGTCCAGCAGCATTTTTAATGCTATCGGCAAAATTCCCCATAAAATCGCCGTAATTAGTGCCAGTAACAACCCCAACAAACTTTTACCCGTGGTTTGATGCATATGATGTTGTTCCTGTGAGTGCCTTTTCGGGCAAATGCGGTAGTGGCCATGATAATAGTATTTTCGCTTATTTTACCCCTGCTTGTCTGTATTATTGACAGCCTGACTAGACTAATACACCGGCAGTTGCGCTATATCAAGTGGTGCTGCTGCAAGCTGACATTATACTCAGCTGTACTTATTACTTAGTGAACCGGAGTGAACACAGGATGATAAAACGTATTGGCGTGCTTACGTCCGGCGGCGACGCACCTGGCATGAATGCCGCCATCCGGGCAGCAGTGCTTACTGCGTCGGCATATAATATAGAGGTTGTCGGTTTTCAGCACGGGTTTAATGGTCTGCTGGATGACGAGTACCAAACATTACTGCCGCAGCATGTGCAACACATTATTCAATACGGCGGTACCATCTTAAAAAGTGCCCGCTGCAAAGCCTTATATACACCTGAGGGGGCGCAACAGGCAGCAGAGGTATTACACAGATTGCAGCTTGATGCGCTTATCATTATTGGCGGTGACGGCAGCTTCCGCGGCGCGATGGCGATTGCAGAGTATTACAACGGCCAGCTAATCGGTGTGCCGGGCACTATAGATAATGATGTTGATGGTACCGACTACACCATAGGTTTTGCCACTGCAATTGACACTGCTCTGGATGCTATAGATAAAATCCGCGATACTGCCGACGCCTTTGAGCGAATTTTTTTAGTCGAATTGATGGGCCGTCATTCCGGCTATATTACGCTGTCAGCCGGCATTGCCGCCGGGGCAGAACAAATTATTTGTCCGGAGTTTGGTGCCTTGCACGATGGCGATCTGCAGTCGTTGATCTTACCAATCCAGCGCGCTCAGCTGTTACGCGGTAAAAGCAGTTACATTATTGTAGTGGCAGAACACAGCTACCCGGGCGGTACTACCGTGTTGGCCGATGACCTGAGCAAGGCTTTAGGTATCGAGTGTCGAGCATGCATACTGGGGCATATTCAACGCGGCGGTAAACCCGTCGGTGCTGACCGAATTTTGGCGACAAAGCTCGGTGCCTATGCCGTTGAGCAATTGGTTAAAGGGTCACATTTGATGATGGTAGGAGAGATAAACCAACAGGCAACACTGTACCCGTTGGCGCAAACCGGTGAACGAAAAAAGCAGATCGACCCTTATCTGGTTCGCTGGCAACAACAGATTGCCAGTGACTAAAACTTACTGACTAAATACCTGTTTTACACGGTCTTTATAGCTACGGCTGACTTTAACCGCCTGGCCGTTAGTGAGCATAAGTTGATGCTCTCCATTGGCCAACATTTGCAATTTGGCGATGGTATGAACATTTACTATCGCTGATCGATGCACCCGGACAAACAAACGCGGATCCAACTCTTGCTCCAGCTCTTTCATGGTTCGGCGCAGTATGTGCGTTTGACCATCGCGGGTATGAATACACATATAGTCGCCTGCAGCGTCAACCCATTCAATTGCACTGACCGGGACCCGGGTTATCTCGCCGCTATCTTTGATACTTATTGCTTCAGGGTAACGCTCATTCACCACTGGCTCGGCATTATCCAGCCGCTGTAAAATATGATCTGTATCTTCTCCGGTAAGTCGGGCAACGGCCTCAGCCAGCTGGCCTTTGTGCAGTTGAGAATCTTGTGCCTTAGCCACCCGAAAAGCTTTTTCTACCGCTTGCTTTAGCCGTTCAGGCTCAACAGGCTTTAACACGTAATCCAGAGCACTGACTTCAAATGCGTTAAATGCATAGTGATCATAGGCGGTAACAAATACAACGTAAGGTAAGTGGCCGTTTAACTGCTGTAGTTGTTTCAGCACAGTAAAGCCATCCATACCGGGCATTTCAACGTCAAGAAACACTAAATCGGGTTGCAGCCGGTTTATCGCTTCAATTGCTTGCTCACCGTTGCTGCACTCTGCAATAACCTCAAGTTCAGCGAACTCTTTTAACCTGACCTGCATACCTTTTCGCGCCAGCGGCTCATCATCAACTACTATAACCTTAAGCATGTTCCTGTTCCGTTTGTTCTAATTGTAATGGGATCCTGATATTCACCTTCAGGCCACGCGGCTGATTATGGGTTAGCACCAGTGCAAAGTCATTGTCATACAGCGCTGACAGGCGTTCTTTTGTATTAACCAGGCCGACACCACTGTCGTTACTCTTTGGCAGCCCATTGGTAATGGTCATGCCAGGCCCGTTATCAGCGACCTCTAACAATAAGTCGTGGCCGAATTTCTTGGCGGTAATCGCAATTTCACCGCCATTTATCTGGCTGGCAACGGCATATTTTATTGCGTTTTCAATCAGGGGCTGCAGGATCAGGCTAGGCACCAGTGCTTTCTCTGTACCTGGTTCAATATCAAATATAATGGATAAGCGTTCTGAAAAACGCACTCTTTCAATTTCCAGATATAATCTGGCTGCGTAAATTTCCTGCTCCAGCGCCACTTTGTTAATAGGATCTTTGTACAACGAATAACGCAAAAAGTCACTAAGTCTGGTGACCATTTTATTTGCGGTATCAGATTCATTAATAAGTACCAGCGTCGAAATGGCATTAAGCGTGTTAAACAAAAAGTGTGGGTTAAGCTGGTAGCGCAGCATTTTAAGCTGGGCTTCATGCGCTTTATTAGTTGCCGTTAATGACTTTTGCTTTTCCTGTTGCAAGGTCTGATAGTACTTAATACCAAAATATAAGCCGCTCCAGCTTAGCATTACATAAAAAGCAAAGGGTGTATCACGCACATACTTCAACCAGTCTTGTGGTCTGCCACCGTGCTTGTAGATCTCCCAGTAGTTAAAATTATGCACCGCTGTCCAAATAGCTGCAACCAACGTCGCCAGTAACAACGCGGTTAACGCCAGTTTCCATGGTGACCAATGCCAGATGCGCTGATAGGCATAACGCAGCGGAATGGTAATTAACCAACCTATATAAGCATCCAATACCACGACGATAACATAAGCATCGCGTGTTTCAAGCACCAGTGAGTTCAGGTAATTAACAATGGCAAAGCCAAGCCAGCCTAGGGTATGCAGGATCCAGAATTGCCGGCTTCTGTCTTCAAAAAAATGCTTCAAAATACCAACCTGTGGGCGCTAACATCATGCCCGATTATAACCAAATCAGTTCACGCTGCCTGCAACATCCGCCTTGCTAAGCCAGACATTAATCGCATTTGTTGCAAGAGTACTGTGTGCTTACGCTAATACTGGTGTCGGTTTACGGTCTGGCCCCAGCGCAACAAAGGTGAAGCTACCTGAAATAGCTTTGTGCTGATCATCGTGGTACATATTCTCAACAAAGATATCCACTTGTACACGGATACTGGTGCGGCCAACATGCTCGACTTTAGCAACCAGCTCAATAATCGTTCCTGCCGGAATTGACTCTTTAAAATCAACCCGGTCTGAGCTTACGGTAACCAATGGCTTTCGACAAAAGCGGGTGGCGGCAATAAAAGCGGCTTCATCCATCCAGGCCAGTGCTTCACCACCAAACAAGGTGTTGTGATGATTGGTTCGCCCCGGGAATATGGTCTTGGTTACCCGCGTTACTGCGTATTCAATGCGTTTGGCAATTAGCGCTTCATTACTCATAATATTACCCTTTACTGTAGCAAGACGCGGATTCTATAAGACCAGACCGCAATTGCAACAGTGTGGCAGATAAAAACCACGGTGGCGCCACTAACAGGCCGTTTTTACCGGCTAAGCATCGGGCCAAGTGCCCTGCCGCCGACCAAATGCAGATGAATATGATAAACCTCCTGGCCGCCATGCGCATTGCAGTTCATGATCAATCGATAGCCTTTCTCAGCAATACCATGCTCAGAAGCCAGCTTGCGCGCAACTGAAAATAAGCGGCCAAGTGCCGCTTCATGTTGCTGCTCGACATCATTTACTGTTGGGATCAGTTGGTTAGGTACCAATAAAATATGCACCGGCGCCCTTGGCCGGATATCGCGAAAAGCCGTTACCAGTTCATCCTGATACAAAATGTCAGCATTAGACTCGCGGCGAATAATTTTACTAAATACCGTTTCTGTTGCCATGTAGTTTTCCCTTGACTGGATTTCGCGGCATAATAGCCAGCTTAATACGGCGATACGGAGCAGGCAAAGCAAATTATGACAAAATCGGTGTTTTATCAAATTGATATTGCAGATATCAGTGGCCATATTATTGACGTTACATTGCATTTTTCGCCAACGGCCGGCCAGCATGTGCTGACACTGCCCGCCTGGATCCCCGGCAGCTACATGATCCGTGATTTTGCCCGCAATATCCTCGCTATTAGCGCTCATGACCACACGGGGCCATTGCTGTTGCAGCAAAGAGACAAGCATAGCTGGCAGCTCGATTGCAAAGCCAATGAAGTTACAGTGCGGTATCAGCTTTATGCTTATGATTTGTCAGTACGTGCTGCCTATGTTGATGACGAAGTCGCGATAATTAACCCCGCCTGTATTTGCTTGTCAGTTAGCGAACTACAGCATCTGACACACCGGATTCACGTGACTAAACCCGAGGTTGATATCGCCGGCAACTGGCGCCTGGCAACCGGCTTGTGCCGCGCTACAACTACTGACTTTCTTGGCTTTGGCAGTTATGACGCCAGTAGCTACCAGACATTGATCGACAGCCCGATCCTAGCAGGCCATTTTCAGCTGGCACAATTTAACATTGACGGTATTACTCATTACCTGGTGGTATCCGGTGACAACTTAACTGACTTGTCGCGTTTTAGCGCTGATCTTGAAAAAATCTGCCGACAGCAAGTAAATGTATTTGGCACATTGCCACCTGATTTAAGCAGTTATTGGTTTTTGCTCTGGGTAACAGAAGACGGTTACGGCGGGCTGGAGCACCTTAACTCAACGCTGTTGCTATGTAGCCGGTTTGATTTGCCTGCAGCAACTATGGTGGAGATTGATGAAAACTATCAAAACCTGCTGGCACTTTGCAGCCACGAGTATTTTCATACCTGGTGGGTAAAACGGCTAAAACCAGCCTGCTTTGCCCGGTATCAGCTAGACGCTGAGCAATACACACCACAACTGTGGTTATATGAGGGCTTTACCTCATATTATGATGATTTGGCACTGGCACGCGCCGGTTTAATTGACAGCAAAAACTATGTTAAAACTTTGGAAAGAGCCATATCCAGAGTTACACGTAACCCAAGTGATGTGCAGCAAAGCCTTACTGACAGTAGTTTTACGGCATGGACCAAGTTTTATAAGCAGGATGAAAATGCCGTCAATGCGGTAGTCAGTTATTACGTTAAAGGGGGCCTAGTGGCGTTGTGTCTGGATGCCTGGCTACATAGCCACAACAGCTCATTAGATGAGGTAGTGCGTCAGCTATGGCAGCAGTACCTGCATACAGGTACGCCGGACAATGCTTTGCAGCTTGTACTGGAACAATTGGGTTTTGCAGAACTCTCCGCCCTGACAGATAACTGGCTTAACCAGACAGCCCGCTTGCCATTAGCACAGCTGCTGCCGGGTTTTGGCCTGGAACTGACGCTACGGCCCATGCAGCATGCTGACGATTTTGGTGGCGCAGTAATTGATATGCAACCCTTTATCGGAGCGCAAACAAAAGTCGTTAATGGCTTACTACAGCTGACGCAGGTTTATCAGGGCGGTAGCGCGCATCAGGCTGGTTTAATGGTTGGTGATCAGCTGTTGGCACTTGATGGCAGTAAAATTAACGCCACCAGCTTGCCACAGCTATTAAAACGTCACGGCGTCGGAGCAACAGTAATACTGCACTATTATCGTAAAGATCGCTTATTGCAAAGCCAATTTACATTAGCTGACGCAGTACAACAGGTTGCTATATTAACCGTCACAGAACAAGCAAAGTGCGATAACTGGTTGCAGGTGTCAACAGGTTAAGGCATTTTCAGGCCTGGTAGCAATGCCGGGTCCAGCCGTTCTTGCATCCAGTTAATCCGCCAATCCAGATGCGGGCCGGTAACCCGGCCGCTGGCGCCTACTTCAGCGATTTTCTGCCCCTGAGTTATAACATCACCAACCTCAACGTCCATTTTACTCAGGTGCATAAACGTAGAGCTGACACCAAAACCATGGTCGACAATCAATGTAAGACCAGAATAATAAAGGTCATCTGCCAGCAGTACCTTACCGGCCAAAGGCGCGATAACATGTGCACCAACCGGCGCAGCAACATCCAGGCCGTAATGCGGATTGCGCGGCTCACCATTAAATACCCGTTGGCTGCCATAAACACCGGAAATTCGCCCCTGCGCTGGCATCAACGGCGCACTAAACACCGCATCCTGTTCAGAGATTGTCTGCCGTACCGCTCTTACCCGTTGATTATCTCTGGCAATCCGTTCGCTAACCTCAGCTGGTGGCGTAACATATTTTTGCGCCACACCATTAACATGCTGGATATCGTACTGACGAGCTTTAAATATCAGAGGTTTAACCAAGGTATTATGCTGATATTGTACGGTAAGCTTGTGCTCTGCTTGGGCATCTCGGCCTACGCCAAACACAAAACGCCCCGCCGGGTTTACCTGTAGCTCCGTATCATTAAACCAAACCCGGCTGCCTGCGGGCGCTGCACCGAGCAATATGGCGCCTTGCGTTAATTCGCCTCGCAGTTCTATTTCAATTGCCCCTGCACCGCCAACCAGGCTAGCTGTAAGCAACAGCGCCTTTAGCCACGCCTTCATAAGCTACTACCTTATAGTTTTTTGTATTATCCAGTTGCTTTAGCTGTGCGACGATATAATCGGCCAGGCACTCCACTGTGGTGTCACAAGGTACAATTTCACAATGTGCCTTAGGTATACAAAGCTCAAACCAGCCCTGCCCAGCCTGATATCGAAAACTGTAATCATCCGTGCAGGGTTGCAGATGCTTAAGCGCGCTGGCATCGCATAAGTCTTCTGCAGTACCCAGATAGATATCCTGCCAACGTTCACTCCAGTATTTGTTCAGCCGTGGCGACAGCATATTATCGGTGTAAATTTGAATAGTAGAACGATGACCGTGAGCGATACGCTGACAATTTCCATCGTGCTTTTTTAAACCGTGGCTGTAGTGATAGTAAAAGCCATTGCTGACCTCCGGGCGCAACGTTAACACTAGCTGCGCCACATTATCAGGTAACAGCGGTTTGATTTGTTGTTGCAAAAAAGCCGTTACGCTTAACTCGTTAATTTGCTCAGCCGCTATTGCTACTACTGCTTCTGACGGCGCGGCCATACTAATGATGCCACGGCCACTGTTGAAGCGCAGTACAGTTTGCTCAGCCTGTGATTGCATGCTTAAAGCAGAACAGCCGGCAGGCACCGCCAATTTGTGATCTACCAGTTGATCTATTGCTTGCTTAATAACTTTTTTAACGCGGGAAAAATCCAGCACCATCGAGGTGTCATCCAGATTACCATGCAGCTCTACATCTACGATGTAGCTTTCACCCAGCATGCCTCGTTCAGCACATAAGTAAGAAAAATCAATAACGGTTAAATCCCGTACAAATAAAATCATTGCCGGCTCTCTCCAGGCTGAAATATAGCGCTATTATACCGCCTTAACCGCTATGGCAACACCTGATAACGGATGTTTTACCGTTTATGTTCTGTCAGCCAGCTATTAAGAATGCCCACCTGACCACATTTATGTGCCGCATACATTAAACGGATCGCGTTACTGAGCAGCATGCTATCTGTCCACTGGGTTTTTTGCTGTATTTCCTGATAACACGTCAGTGCTTCCTGAGTCAGATAACCGCGCAGTTCCTTCTTGCCGGACTGTTTTTGCCGTTCGCGATAACGCTGCTGTTTTTCTGCATTAGTTAGTGCTTTTTGTGTCTTCGTAGTCATATTGTCACTCTGTGGCAATAACATTGTCATACCCCCAACCATCACACGACTGAGACGTAAATTGCGATAATGGGACAAATCGGACTTGTCTGGCGTACAAGTGTTCGCTAAAGTGGCCCGGCATTTTCACTGGATTAAACATACATGACTAAGAATAGCTTTACAAAAGAAGATTTAATTGCCTGTGGTAATGGCACCTTATTTGGCGAAGGTAACTCACAATTACCTTCTGACAATATGCTTATGATGGATCGCATCGTGCATATTTCTGAAGAAGGCGGCCTATATGGCAAAGGGCAAATAGTAGCAGAATTAGATATTTCACCAGATTTATGGTTCTTTGCCTGTCATTTTAAAGGTGATCCGGTTATGCCGGGGTGTTTAGGCTTAGATGCAATGTGGCAGTTAGTGGGCTTTTTTCTTGGTTGGTCAGGTGGCCCGGGTAAAGGCCGTGCTCTGGGTGTTGGCGAGGTCAAGTTTACCGGACAGATATTGCCAACAGCAAAAAAAGTGACGTACACCATTAATATAAAACGCGTTATTAAGCGCAAACTGTTTATGGGCATTGCAGACGGTATTGTTAGTGTAGATGGTCGTGACATCTACACAGCTACTGATCTTAAAGTAGGCTTGTTTCAGGACACCTCCAGCTTTTAATCTTTTAGCTATCTTAAAATGACAAAGCCCCGCATCATTGGCGGGGCTTTACTACTGATTATAAGAGAATCACTGGCCTTTATTAAACAAGCCTACACTTCTGTCTTCAATTGCTTCGCGCCAGCCTCCTAACCATTGACAGCGCGTATCTAAACTTTGATAAGGGCAAATTTCTTTTGACCGTCCGGTAACCCCAGCGCGGTAACCTTGAGCATGAGCACGTTCCAGACGATCACGTTTTTGTCTTTTCATACGGCAGTCTTCCTCAACTTTTTTAAGATAAAAATAACCGCTACATCATAAGCGGCTACCCTTTAATTGATAGCTGAGTGGTGCAAAAGGTTCAATCTGAATTCGGCAAATTATTGGCTTGACAATTGCTAACGACCTGAAGTTGTTTAAGATTTGATGACAAATTTATTTAGATCTAATTAAACTAATACAGCTCTCTTTTATACCCATTGTTTGCAACAGGCTGAGAGTTAAAAAAAAGCTGCCGAAGCAGCTTTTTTGTCAGTTTAGCGACTAAAACGTCTGCGCCACAGCAAGCCTGCGCCAAACAATATCCAGGCAAAACCTACAGCCCCGCCCTGACGCTCATACTCTTTATCAGCGGCGTTACAGTCTTCCGCCTCGCCATTGGGAATAGGTTGCAGCTGCAGCACTGTAGACACATCTTCCAGTATGGGGTTGCCAGCGCTGTCCAACACGGGGTCGCCGAATACATCACGGCTTTCTTTTTTCATTAATGCTGTTGCCGTAATAACACCATTGTCATTGATATCTGCCGCATCAACGATAGTGTACGGCGAATTACAGCCTATTAACGTGTTTAAGTCAGTAAAGCTATCGGCGGTGATGTCATAGACAAAACCGTGTTTACGCCGGGTGGTTGTACCGCCAATAATAACTTCAGCATTCCCCACTACCTGATTCATATTATTAATCGCGTTAGGAACAGTAGATGAGCTGGTAAAAAAACCGGTTGGAAAACGGGTTTGGCCGGCAGCATAGTCGTGCACAAACATCTTACTGCGCACACCGCTGTTGATCACTTTATTGGCGTAACCTACCACGATATTATTGTCATTGATATCGGTTGCTGTACTGCCAACAACGCCCGGCGAAATAATAAACCACTCTTTCGGGTCAACAATTGGCAGCACCTGGCCATCGACAAAAATGCTGGCGTGGGCCTGACGATAAATACCGTTTGCATAAAAATTACCAAACAAATAGCGTTCTGTACGATCTGAATCGCTAAACATAGAAATACCAACGGCAATGCCATTGCTATTTACTGCATTAGCCTGGCTGTAATAGGTAATATCATTAGCATCTTCGCCCTCAAATGCTATGCCAGTATTTTTATCGCCCAAAAAGCCATACACAACAGGTGCGCTAACACTGCCATCGCTTTGCAATTGCCATACCATGGCACCTTGCTGATAACTACCGCCAGTGGCGCTATTATACAAACATAAATCAACCGGCAAGGTTTTACCGTTACACGCGGTTGATAGTGCTTCGTATAAATCATCATCCATGCCGGTACTACCATACCCGGCAATACGGTTATCACTGCTGATACTGCGGGCAACAGTAAAACCACCACCTAATTCAGTGTAGGGTGCCGCTAATGTCGTCACTGTATTGCTGTTTAGCACGACAGCTGATGAATACGGCAAATTTGGTACCCAATAATTCACTGTAGCAGGCTCTGGCACCGCTTCGGTCGCTTCCTGGGTAAAGCTTTGATAGCTGAACGTGCTGCTGGCAAAGCCAACGGCAATACCGGCATCGTTCAGTGACAATAGATATTCGCTGTTGCCGCGTTTGGCTTGAGTGTCTCGTAACAACTTATTTTGGGCATTCGCATTGGTCGATTTTACATAGCTAATAACGTCGCCAATTGGTTGAGATGCCGGGTTAACACTTAACAGTATGTTTAAGGTTTCAGCACTAAGATTGCCATTTAGCAAATCAGCCAGTTGCTGCTCGGTAAAAAAACTTTGTAACGTCTCGTTTTCAAAATCTATCAGGCTCAAATCCAATGGAAAATTAAACAATTGAAAGTCTGTAAAGCGCTGGTTCCGGTCGTTAATCTTACTAACCTTAACAGCGCCATTAAATACCGTGTCACCGGCATTATTTATGCCTGCCGCATAGGTAGATTTAAGCTCATCAACCTGGCCAACCTCAACGACGTTGTATACTGCCGCCTGCACAGAAAACACACTTAACAGCGGCAATATTGCCAGACTGATACAAGATAACTTCATTCTAAGCCCCTAAAATACTTCTTTTTATGCGTCTAGTTGTTCCCAGCGCTTATATGCTTGCGCCAGCTTCGACTCGGTCTGTTGCAATAGGTTCAACGTGGTCTGAGTTTGCTCGCTACTTTGTTTAAAAAACTCAGCATCGTTCACAGTTAACTGCAATGCCTCCAACTGGGTTTCCAGCTGCTCTATCAGTGCCGGTAGCTCTTCCAGTTCGCGTTTTTCTTTGTATGATAACTTCTTAGCACTGCTAACAGAAGCCTGTACCGGTGTTTGTTCAACTGCAGCCGGGCTGTTTTTTGTCACTTTTTGTAAGGTGGCGGTGATTTGGTTGCGTTGCTGATAGGCAATTACATCGTCATAACCACCGGCTATTTCAACAATCTTGCCCTGTCCGGCAAATAACAATGAACTGGTAACGGTGTTGTTTACAAATTCACGGTCGTGGCTTACCAGTAACACCGTGCCCTGATATTGCTGCAAAATATCTTCCAGTAACTCCAGTGTTTCTACATCCAGGTCGTTGGTTGGTTCATCGAGGATCAGTAAGTTGCTCGGTCTGGCGAATAACTTTGCCAGCAACAAACGGTTTTTCTCACCGCCAGATAGTGCTTTAACCGGGGTGCGGGCACGCGCTGGTGGGAATAAAAAATCCTGCAGGTAGCTAAGCACATGCCGGCTTTTACCGTTTTGGGTAATTTCCTGCTTACCTTCGGCCACGTTGTCCTGCACTGTGGCTTCTAAATCCAGCGCGATACGATGCTGGTCAAAATAAGCCACTTCAATATTGGTGCCGCGTTTTATCTCGCCGCTATCATGCTGGTAATCACCTAACAACAGCTTGATCAAAGTAGACTTACCAACACCATTAGGGCCAACCAGAGCAATACGGTCACCCCGCATTACCAGTAAATCCAGTGTATCGATGACAGTTTTGCCATTAAAGCCACAGCTAATGGCTTTGGTTTCAAACACCAGCTTGCCTGAGCGGTCGGCCTGCTCGATATTAAAGTCGACCTTGCCCAAGGTTTCTACCCGCTCGGCGCGTTCGCGGCGCAGCGCTTTAAGTGCCCTGACCCGACCTTCGTTGCGGGTACGCCTGGCTTTAATGCCTTGTCGGATCCACACTTCTTCTTCGGCAAGCTTTTTATCAAACAGCGCATTGTGCTGCTGCTCGTCTTCCAGCATTTTTTGCTTGCGATCCAGGTATTCCTGATAATTGCCCGGGTGCGAGGTTAACTGGCCACGGTCGAGGTCAATAATACGGCTGGCTAAGGCGCGGATAAAGGCCCTGTCGTGCGAGATAAAGATAATGGCACCGGAAAAATTCAGTAAAAATTGCTCCAGCCACTGAATAGCCGCGACATCAAGATGGTTAGTGGGTTCATCCAGCAGCAAGATATCCGGCTTGGCGATAAGTGCGCGCGCCAGTGCCGCTTTGCGCAGCCAACCACCCGACAAGGTGGCTAAACTGGCGTCGGGGTTCATATCAAACTGCTGGCACAAATCAGCAACACGCGTCTCAAGCCCCCAACCATCGCGGGTATCCATTTCACTTTGTAACTGCTCAAACAAACGGTAGTCGGCATCTGAAGCGCCGTCTAAATTTTCTGACAAGGTATAAAACCGCTGTGCGATCTGGGCCAAGTCGCCGGCACCTTCACGGATAAAGTCAGCAATTTTCACGTCCATTTTGGCTGGCGGGTCTTGCTCTAAGCGGCTTAACACCACACCGGTGTTGACCACTATCTGGCCATCATCCAGATTTTGCTGACCGGTCAGCAATTTTAAAAATGACGATTTGCCAGCACCATTGCGGCCAACCAAACACACCCGTTCACCGCTAAACAAGCTAAAATCAACGTGGTCTAATATCGGGTGCGTACCAAAGGCTAAACACGCCTGCTGAAAACGTAATAATTCCACTACCTTACATCCTTAAGCCATTTATCAAGCTGGCCTGCATCAAATGGCCAGCATAATTCGTTATCACTCCGGCATAACACCGGGATCATCAAGCGGTAGCGGGCAAATGCCTGCTCATCATCAACAATATCAATAACCCGAAACTGACCTTCAAGCCCCGCTTGCAGCAGTAATTGCTCAGCCTGCTCGCACAAATGGCAACCCCAGGTACTGTATAACGTTAACAGTTGTTGCATGCAGCTACCGCGTCAACTCAAAACAAACGTGAATATTCGGGTTGCGCTTGTAATCTTCCGGCAAGGTGGCGGCTGAAATATCTTTTACCTGCCAGCCGGCGTCATTCAATGCCTGAGTATCAATTTTAAAGCGGCGCTTGTTGTTAGAAAAAATCACTTTGCCACCTGGTGCTAAGCGCGCAGTTAACAGATTTAACAAGTTAACGTGGTCACGCTGTACATCCCAGCTGTCCTGCATCCGTTTCGAGTTTGAAAAGGTTGGCGGGTCAACAAAAATTAAATCAAACTGCGCGCGGCAGCGGCTAAGCCACTGCAGGCAGTCGGCTTGTTCAAACTGATACTGCTTGCCAGTTAAGCCGTTAATGGTGAAGTTACGTTTGGCCCAGTCTAAATAGGTGTTAGACATATCTACCGTAGTCACACTGGCAGCGCCACCAATAGCCGCATGAACTGATGCACTGCCGGTATAAGCAAACAGATTTAATACACTTTTACCGTTAGCCTGCTGCTGGATCATGCGACGCGTTATGCGGTGATCTAAAAACAAACCGGTATCCAAATAATCACGCAGGTTAACTAAAAACGTAGCACCGTACTCGGTAACTTCTTTATATTGGCCGGCTTTATTTAACGCCTGATACTGCGACGTGCCTTTTTGTTTCTCACGTACCTTTAAAATCATCTTGTCTGAGCTGATACCCAGCACCTGTGGTACCTGGTTTACCACGTCAAATAAACGTTTTTGTGATACCTGCTCATCTACTGTACCCGGCGCGGCATATTCGTGCACTACCACTTCGCCGTCGTACCAATCTACCGCCACGTTATATTCAGGGATATCGGCATCGTATAAGCGGTAGCAGCTTAAGCCTTCTTTTTTCGCCCACTTCTGCAATTGCTTGAGGTTTTTGGCTAAACGATTGCCAAACGAGCTGCTTTCGCTAAAAAACAGCGCCGGCGCATCTGAGCTTGTTGCTACCTGCTTTTCGGTTAAATCAAACAGGGTGAAATCACAATCCAGCGGGCCGTTAGTAAACTTATAACTCTTGCTTTTAGATAACCTAAGCGCACGCAGCAAATCGGTGTTTGAGGTAATAATAGCTAAACGCCAGCCCTGATAATGCTGCTTTAACGCCAGTGAAAACTTACTGTACAGCGGTATTAACGAGGGTAAATCGCCCAAGCGCTCGCCATATGGCGGGTTGGTTACTATAACGCCAGGCGTACTGGTTACCGGCGCTTTTAATGTGGTAGCGTCGGCATAATCAAATTGCACGTAGGCGGCAACACCGGCACGGGCGGCGTTTTGTTTGGCCTTGGCTAAATTGCGCTCATCAAAATCTGAACCCCAAAACTGTACTGTTGCTGCCAAGCTACGCTCTGCTGCTTTGGCGTCTTGCTTTAACTGTTGCCAGATAGCATCACGATGGCCGGGCCAGCCTTCAAAGGCAAATTTTTCCCGGCTTAAACCCGGTGCTTTATTCAGTGCAATTAGCGCGGCTTCGACAACGAGGGTGCCACTGCCGCAAAACGGGTCAAAAAACGGTTGTTCAGCTTGCCAGCCAGAGCGTTTTATTAACGCTGCCGCTAAATGCTCTTTTAACGGTGCCTCGCCCTGCCCGGCACGATAACCGCGCTGGTGCAAAGACGGGCCGGAGAAATCCTGTAAAAAGTGAAAATGGGCTTTATCTAACCGCACCTGAAAGCGCACATCGGGGTCCATACGGTCAACGTCGGGCCGGTTGCCGGTTTCTTCACGGAATTGATCGACTATCGCATCTTTTAATCGAATGGCGCCAAACTGGGTATTATCAATTTTCGGGTGCTTGCCAACACACTCTACCGCTAAGGTATTACGCAGCGCCATATGTTGCAGCCAGTCAATTTTTTGTGCCACCTGATATAAGTCGCTGTCGGCGGTTACCGGCTCCGACTGAATAAGCCGCAGTACCCGGGTTGCCAGCCGCGACCATAAACACAGCTGATAAGCCGTTCGTAGCTCTGCTGTAAAGCGCACCACACCCATGGTAACTTTTAACACTTCCCCACCGTGCTGACGAATTTCATCCGCCAACAGCTCTTCTACGCCTTTAGACGTTAACGCCCAGAATTGCAGCATTGCATTACACCCGAATCAAAAATGGCGCACAGTATAGCAGAAGAGCAGCTTTAACCGGTTGGCTTTTTAACAGCGGTGTATTTACCGATTTTTGCTGCTTAAAGCAGCACCTTGTATAACAAAGCAGCAGTCGGGCGCGTTATTAAAAATAAAAGCAGATAAGCCCTTGCATGCTACCTGCAAAAACACTAAGATGCGCCCCGCAATGACGGACGCGGGATGGAGCAGCCTGGTAGCTCGTCGGGCTCATAACCCGAAGGTCGTCGGTTCAAATCCGGCTCCCGCAACCAACTAACGTTGAAACTGCATTGCAAACAATTACTTAACACACTCTGCTCGGTGTTAAGTTACGGACGCGGGATGGAGCAGCCTGGTAGCTCGTCGGGCTCATAACCCGAAGGTCGTCGGTTCAAATCCGGCTCCCGCAACCAACATTTAAGCCAGCATAAAGCTGGTTTTTTTGTATCTAAAATTCAACAACCTAAAGGTCGTCGGTTCGCTCTTCACAAACATCAGGGCTCCCGCAACCAACATCTAAGCCTACTTTAACGTAGGTTTTTTTGTATCTAAAATTCAACAATCTAAAGGTCGTCGGTTCGCTCTTCATAAAGATCAGGGCTCCCGCAACCAACATCTAAGCCAGCATTTTGCTGGTTTTTTTGTATCTGCAACAGCCCCTCTGTACACTAGCGCTATAACCCATCAATGCGAACAGCTGCTATGAGCAATTTTACCGTACAACATACACTCGCTGCGTTAGGCGCCCCTTTTTCTGTGCATTGCAATCCAACGCCGGTAGCAGCGCCTCAATGGCTGGCGTTTAACCAACAATTGGCTACGCAGCTGCAGCTACCCGAACAATACTGGTTAACCGATGCTGGCTTAGGTTTGTTTAGCGGTAACGCCCTGCCGGATTGGACCGAACCGCTGGCGCATGCTTATGCCGGCCATCAGTTTGGCCATTTTGTGCCGCAATTAGGCGATGGCAGAGCACTGCTGCTGGCAGAGCTGGAAGATACTCACGGCCAGCTGTTTGATTTGCAGCTTAAAGGCGCCGGGCGTACGCCGTTTTCACGCCGCGGCGATGGCCGCGCGCCATTAGGCCCAGTGCTGCGCGAGTACTTAGTCAGCGAAGCCATGCATGCGGTGGGTGTTCCAACAACACGGGCACTTGCAGCGGTGTTAACCGGCGATTGGCTGCAACGCGAAACCGCCGAGCCCGGCGCTATTATTACCCGGGTAGCAAAAAGCCATATTCGTATCGGCAGTTTTCAGTATATTGCCGCCCATAGTGATGCAGTCCAGCTGAAAACCTTTGCCGACTATGTAATAGCCCGGCATTATCCACAGTGTGCGCAAGCAGCTAACCCTTATCTGGCGTTACTTGAAGCGGTTATCAGTGCTCAAGCCACCCTGATTGCCAAATGGATGAGCATCGGCTTTATTCATGGCGTAATGAATACCGACAATATGAGCATTACCGGCGAAACCATCGATTATGGCCCCTGCGCTTTTATGGACAGCTTTAACCCGGCGCAGGTATACAGCTTTATCGACAAACAAGGCCGCTATGCCTGGGGTAATCAGCCGCGGATAGCCAGTTGGAATCTGGCACGCTTTGCCGAAACACTACTGCCATTATTACACGAGCAGAGCGAACAGGCTGTTGAACTGGCTGCAGCAGCACTGCAGCAGTTTAACGGCGAAAACGAAGCGGTATTTTTACTGCTGATGGGTGAAAAAATTGGCATTAAGTCAGCCACAAAAGACGACGAAGTGCTGATCAGAGATTTACTTAACCTGATGAGCGAAAACAGCACAGACTTCAGCCAAACATTTCGCTTGTTAAGCCAGTCAGTTGCCAATGCAACGCAAGGCGCTGCCAAGCTTTTTGCCGATAGCAGCAATTGGCAGCAGTGGGCTAACCGCTGGCAAATACGGCTAGCTGAGCAAGGTTTAGCGCTTAGTGAGGTCCAGCAACAGATGGACGCCTGCAACCCAGCCTTAATACCACGCAACCATTTAATTGCCAAGGCAATAGCTGAAGCGACTGAACAGGGCGATTTACGCCTGTTTAATCGGCTAAATAAAGCACTGGCAACGCCTTTTAAGTTGGATAATGACAATACAGACTTGGCCCTGCCGCCGACAACAGAACAATGTATTGGTAATACTTTTTGCGGTACCTGAGCTTTACAACAATTTAAAAAATCACACCCCGCTTAAGCGGGGTGTGATTACAAACTTAGTTTTTACCGTATTTCTCGGCCAGGTATAGCCAGGTTTCCAGCACCGTATCCGGGTTAAGCGATAAGCTGTCGATGCCCTGCTGCATTAGCCAGGCGGCAAAATCTTCGTGATCTGATGGGCCCTGGCCGCAAATGCCTATATATTTGCCTTTGGCTTTACAGGTTTTAATGGCCATTTCAAGCAGCTTGTATATTGCCGGATTACGCTCATCGAATAAGTGCGCGATCAGGCCGCTGTCTCTGTCCAGCCCCAGCGTTAACTGGGTTAAATCGTTCGAACCGATAGAGAAACCATCAAAGTACTCCAGAAACTCTTCTGCCAGCAGTGCGTTAGATGGCAGTTCACACATCATAATTACGCGCAGGCCATTATCACCACGCTTTAAGCCATGCTCAGCCAACAAATCGATTACCGCGCTAGCCTCACCTAAAGTACGCACAAACGGGATCATCACCTCAACGTTAGTAAAGCCCATTACATTACGTACCCGCTTTAATGCTTCAACTTCTAGCGCAAAGCAATCACGGAAGTCTTTGGAGATATAACGCGAGGCGCCGCGAAAGCCGATCATCGGGTTTTCTTCGTGTGGCTCGTACTGGCGACCGCCGACTAAATTAGCATATTCGTTCGATTTAAAATCAGACATCCGTACTATGACTTTTTGCGGCGCAAAAGCACAAGCGAGTGCGGCAATACCCTCAGTCAGCTTGGCGATATAAAACTCGACCGGGTCAGCATAACCGGCCATCATCTCGCTGATAGTGGCTTTAAGCTCCGGCGTTTGGGCGTCAAAGTTAAGCAGTGCTTTGGGGTGCACGCCAATCATACGGTTAATAATAAACTCCAGCCGCGCCAGGCCGATGCCGGCATGTGGCAGCTTGGCAAACGAAAACGCCCGCTCCGGGTTGCCTACGTTCATCATAATTTTTAAATCTAACTTCGGCATTTGGTCAACCCGGCTACTTACCACTTTGTATTCCAGCTTGCCGTCATAAATAAAGCCGGTATCACCTTCAGCACAAGACACGGTAACCTGCTGGCCGGTGCTAATTTTACTGGTGGCATCACCACAGCCAACTACTGCCGGAATGCCCAGTTCGCGGGCGATAATAGCAGCATGACAGGTACGGCCGCCGCGGTTGGTTACAATGGCTGAGGCCCGCTTCATGATCGGTTCCCAATCCGGGTCGGTCATGTCGGTTACCAACACATCACCCGGCTGAATTTGATCCATCTGCTCTATACCTTTTAGCACCTTGGCGGTACCGGCACCGATGCGCTGGCCAATAGCACGGCCTTCAACCAATACCGGGGCTTTGGCCAGCAGCTGGAAGCGTTCCATGTTATTGCTGTCTTCACGGCTTTTTACTGTTTCTGGCCGCGCCTGCACGATATACAGCTTGCCATCGTTACCGTCTTTGGCCCATTCGATATCCATTGCCCGGCCATAGTGGTTAGCTATAATCACCGCTTGCTTGGCTAATTCTTCAACTTCAGCATCGGTCAGTGAAAACTGTCGACTGCGCGAAATATCAATATCAACTACTTTAACTTGCTTGCCGTGGCCTTGCTCGCCCGAGTAAACCATCTCGACTTTTTTACTGCCCAGATTGCGTTTTACCACCGCCGGGCGCCCTGCGGCCAATGTCGGTTTATGTACATAGAACTCATCCGGGTTAACCGCGCCCTGCACCACCATCTCACCTAAGCCATAGGAAGAGGTAATAAACACCACCTCTTCAAAGCCTGACTCGGTATCAATACTGAACATTACGCCCGATGCGGCTAAATCTGAGCGCACCATTTTTTGTACACCGGCCGAGAGCGCCACACCGCGATGGTCATAGCCCTGATGCACGCGGTAAGAAATAGCGCGGTCGTTAAATAATGAAGCAAAAACGTGTTTAATGGCGACGATCACCGCATCATAGCCACGCACGTTTAAAAAGGTTTCCTGCTGACCGGCAAAAGAGGCATCTGGCATATCTTCAGCGGTGGCAGATGAGCGTACGGCAAAAGACACGTCCTGAGCTGCATCTGGGTGTAGTTGCTGATAGGCTTCACGAATGGCTTGCTCTAACTCCGGCTGAAACGGCGTATCGATAACCCATTGCCGGATTTGTGCACCGGCCTTGGCTAGGGCCGTCACGTCGTCAACATCCAGACCGTCAAGCAGCTGATAAATGCGCTCGTTGACGCCGCTTTGTTCAAGAAATTGGTTAAAAGCATAGGCTGAGGTGGCGAAACCGCCCGGCACCTGCACACCGGCATTAGCCAGGTTACTGATCATCTCGCCAAGGGAAGCGTTTTTACCGCCAACCCGGTTTACATCGTGCATCCCCAGGTTTTCATACCAAATCACAAATTCTTGCACAGTTCATCTCCAATTTTTGTCGCGTGGCGTGTAAGCTTACAGCAAGCATTACAAGGCGGGGTAATTTTACACCGGCGCCGGAATGAATTAAAACCTTAATTTTCAATGTAATTTTATAACTACAAATGGAGTGCATGTGCGTACAGCCTTTTATATATCAGACGGTACCGCCATCACGGCAGAAGTGTTTGGACATGCCTTACTAACGCTTTTTCCCGCACAATTTGAACACGTTACCATCCCATTTGTTGAAACCAGCGATATGGCCGATCAAGTAAAGCAACGCATTAACGATCGTTATAAAACAACGGGACAACGGCCTTTGATCTTCCAAACCTTTGTTGACGATACGCTACGGCAAATAATTAACAGCAGTAACGGCATCTGCTATGACTTTCTCAATACCTTTGTTGAACCAATACAGCGCGAGTTAGGCGTTGCGCCAGTGCCGAAAACCCACCGCACCCACAGTATTCACGAAAAAACCTATGATTTTCGTATCGACGCCGTCAACTATGCCCTGGCCAACGATGATGGTTCTAATTTAAAAAACTTTGATCAGGCCGATATTATTCTGGTGGGTGTCAGCCGGTCAGGTAAAACGCCAACCAGTCTGTATTTGGCATTGCAATACGGTATTAAAGCGGCAAACTACCCTTTTGTTGAAGAAGACATGGAGCAACTGCGCCTGCCTGAGGTGCTAAAACGTAATAAAGCTAAACTATTTGGTTTAACCATTACACCGGAACGGTTAAGCCAAATTCGCGAACAGCGTCGGGCCAACAGCCGATATGCCTCTTTACGGCAGTGTCAGCTTGAGCTGGCTGAGGTAGAGAATTTGTATCTGCGCGAACAGATCCCGTATTTAAATTCGACCCATTTATCGATAGAGGAGATCTCGGCAAAAATTATCGCCAAAACCGGCTTGAAGCGGCATAAGTATTAAGCCCGGCCTGACGTAGCAGCTCGTCAATTTGCAGCGCTGCGTTGCCGCTCTCCAGCCGTTTTATTTGTTCAACCAATAAGCTGTTTACCGGTGCCGTTGTCTGATGTAGTTGCGCCATCCGCACTACGGCGCCATTTAAAAACATAATTTCGGTGCGCTTGTGGCTGCGTATGTCGTCGGACATCGATGAGCGGGCCTGCTCATCAATAGCCAGCATTCTGGCGGCAGCGCGACGAAACACCACCGTCGGCAAACGCAACAACCAGGGCAATAAGGCGTTGGGCAACGCCGTGTACGCCAGCGGTTTTACGCCGGCTTTATGGCAAATATTTAACCATTCCTGCATTGCAGCAGCCAGCAACAAGCGCCATTTGCGGTCAAGCAATTGTTGCAACAGCGGCAAGCCGCTAATGGCATTTAACGCATTATTTAAATTCAACAGCAACTTGCCGTACTCTGCCGCGGTAATATCCGCACATAACTGTACCGGCAGATTTAACTGTGCAAACGCCTGAATAGCATAATTTACTGCAACGTGATGGCTCTGCTGCCAGACAATAGCACCGGCACTGGCACGGTGAAATTGGCCGGCGCGGTTTTTTACCACATTAAACGGCACTATTGCCCGCAATACCGGGTTGGCTAAATCCTGGTTTAACATTTCTCCGATACCAATACCGTTTTGCATTGCCACTACCGGCACTTCGGGCCGTAAAAAACGTTTTAGCTGCGTTAGCATCGGCACCAGTGCGGTAGCTTTTACTGTAAGCAACACCACATCGCACTCAATTAAACTGTTAAGCGAGCTGTAAAATGCCACCGGTTGGGCAAAAAAGGGTTGGTGATCAAACGAGGTAGCACTTAAGCCATGGGCAGCCAGTTCTAGGGCCATGGCTTCGCGGCCAAAGAATTTTACATCCAGCGAATTGTCCTGACACAGATGAGCGCCTAAATAGCAACCAACGCTGCCTGCGCCCACTATGCCAACACAATAACGCTGGCCTGCTGTTGCATGCCGGCCAGCGTCCTTAGCCTGTTCTGATAACACTTACGCTCCTGTGAGCGCGTGATTATTTACGCGCTGTGCGTAAAGTATCGGCAATCAGGAAGGCTAATTCCAGTACCTGATCAGCATTTAAACGCGGATCGCATTGGGTGAAGTAACGTTTACCTAAATCATGCTCACTCAAACCGTAGGCACCGCCGGTACATTCAGTCACATGCTCACCGGTCATTTCCAGGTGAATACCGCCAGCATGGCTCCCCTCTGCCTTGTGCACCGCAAAGAAATTACGGATCTCACGCAATATGGCTTCAAAGTCACGGGTTTTGTAGTCGTTGCTGGCTTTAACGGTATTGCCATGCATCGGATCTGAACTCCAGACCACTTTGCGCCCTTCCTGCTGCACCCGGCGTACCAACTGCGGCAGTTTATCCGCCAGTTTATCTGCGCCCATGCGGGTGATCAGCGTTAAACGCCCCGGAATATTATTCGGGTTTAACGCATCAATCAGTTTTATCAGCTCGTCCGGTTGCATGCCTGGGCCAATTTTCACCCCTACCGGGTTATGAATACCGCGGAAGAACTCGATATGGGCATGATCAAGCTGGCGGGTACGCTCGCCAATCCACACCATATGCGCCGAGCAGTCATACCAATCACCGGTGAGTGAATCACGTCGGGTTAATGCTTCTTCATAATTTAGCAGTAAGGCTTCATGTGAAGTGAAAAGCTGCGTCTCGCGGATCGACGGTGAGTTTTGCGCGGTAATGCCGCAAATCTCCATAAAACGCAGCGCTTCCTGCACCCGCTGCGCCACATCCTGATAGCGGTCTTTTAACGGGTTTGACTCAACAAACCCCAGGTTCCACTTACTTACCTGATGCAAATCAGCCAGCCCGCCCTGAGCAAAAGCCCGTAGCAGGTTCAAAGTTGCCGCGGAGTGATGATAGGCCGTAGTCAGCCGATTCGGATCAGGCTGTCTGGCAGCATCAGTAAATTCAAAACTGTTGACGATATCGCCACGATAACTGGGCAATGACACACCATCGATAGTTTCTAAATCGCTTGAACGTGGTTTGGCATATTGACCAGCCATGCGTGCAACTTTTACCACTGGCAAACCGCCGGCAAAGGTTAATACCACGGCCATCTGTAGTAACACTTTAAAGGTATCGCGAATTTTCGGCGCATTAAAATCGTTAAAGCTTTCGGCGCAATCGCCACCTTGTAATAAAAAGCCGTTGCCCTGGGCAACATTGCCCAGCTGACTAAATAAATCGCGTGTTTCTTGCGCAAACACCAATGGCGGATATTTGTGCAGTTGCTGTTCAACACGATGCAATAACTGCTGATCCTGATAGCTTGGTTGCTGTTGGATCGGCAGGCTGCGCCAGCTTTGGGGCGTCCAGGTGGTCACGATGTTTATCCTATGCTTATTAACCTGCCAAGCAAGTTATAGACTTCTGGACGTAAATTCAATGCTGATGTTGGCATAATTTATGACAAAATTTGCGCTTATACATATTGCCGCTTAAAAATTAAGCAAAACATAGCGGTGCCGCCTCTTAGCGCTTTATGTCAGCTGTTGTAACAAGCCATCACATCCTTGTTCAATCAATTGCAAAACCATAGCAAAACCTTTGCTGCCACCATAATAAGGATCTGGCACTTCACTATATTGCGGATACTGTGGATGATACTGCAAAAATAATTGTAATTTATGCTGAAAAGCCGCCGGACAGCGCCGTCTTAGTTCAGCCAGGTTATCAGTATCCATCGCCAGAATAAGATCGTAATAAGCAAAGTCACTGTCCAGTACTTGCCGTGATCTGATACCAGAAAAACTATAACCCAGGCGCTCGCCTTCGCGTACACTGCGAGGGTCCGGTGCCTGGCCTTTATGCGAAGCGCTGGTACCGGCAGACTCGATTTCCAACGTGATTGCCCGTTCAGCCGTTTTTTGCCGTAAAATGGCATGCGCAGTTGGCGAACGGCAGATATTACCAAGACAAACTAATAACAGTTTTTTCAATTTAACTCCTTGTATGCTAACAATGCTTGTCACCAAATATTAAACATTAAGTTAAATGGTTGCATTAAGACCACAGCGGGTACAGTATAAGCGATAGCAGTATCAATGTAGTTAGGTTGTAAGGAAGTTTATCTGATGGATAAGTTTAACAAACTGGTGGTGATTACAGAGCAAGAGTCACCGCATAGTCTGGTATTGCTGGCTCAGTCAGTTGGGCTGCAGGTTGAACAAAAAAGCAGGGTAGCACTTATGGCTGGCGCAGAACAAAAAACCGGCACTTTGCTTGCCTGCCCTTATCTAAGCTCGGATTTAAATAAAAAAGGCTTATCGATAGAATTACAGTATTTACAAAAGAAAGCGCCATGTTTTTTATTTCAGGCAGAGCGCTCTATGGTTGATATTAAAATGGCGGTTCATGCTGGTATTCGTGGCATCGTATTTCGGGACGAACAATTAGATCGCGTGCTAACAGCGTTAAAAACCATGATGAACGGGCAACTTTACTATAGCCGGTTGGTAATGTCTGAGCTATTGGATGAACTGCTCAAACCTAAGTTAGCCTCGATGCACAAGTCAACTACGCTGTCAGACAGCCATTTGCTGACCAAACAAGAGAAACGTATTATTCAACTGGTAGCAGAAGGTGCACGTAACAAAGAGATTGCCGAGCAGCTCAATATTAGTGCACATACTGTCAAAGCTCACTTGTCTGCTATCTTTCGCAAAACGCAGGCCAGAAACCGGGTTGAATTGCTGCGGTCGCAACAGGGAGCAACACGTTATGATGCTCCGCTGTCATTTAAAGCATTTTGACTGTCGGCGCGCCAAAAGCCGCGCTGCTGTCCCTGCAGCACTATTTCAGCCACTGCGGCTTCAATTGCCTGGCGTACACAATACTGCACGGGTTCGTTGGTAGAGTAACCGCCCTCAGCTTCAACCAAGCGATTTAACGACACATAGCGAAACAGCCCGGCGCGCAGCTCTTGCGAAAATACTTTTTTCGTACTGGAAACCGACATCAACACCTGCCCTGTGTGAACATCTACTGCACGCAAGTAAACGGTGACCTGATCTTCACGATATAACTCGGACGCGCCAATGCCAAAATATTCTGCGCCAATACCACCGGTGGTTAAATTGGTTTCGTAACCGGTAATCCCGCCTTCAAACAATAGCCTTGCTTCTTTTAGTGGCGGTAATTCCTGAGACTTTTTGTTTGAACTCTGTATTTTGCGCTCGGTAAGCAGATTTTGTAGCCCTTCCCGCTCCAACGGCGCAAACCAGCCACTATCAAGTAGAATTTGAGTTAATACCGATGTTGCGCCTTGCGTTACCGCAGTAGAAAAACTTGATACATTGGCCTGCGGTTTATACTGTCCGGTCTGGTCGCGAAACGCATATACCGACACAGGAATAGCCGTACGTGGTGCCCCCTGTTGTTGTAACTGCTGCATTAATGGGCTAACAGTATCAATTGCTGCAGGTGTAATATTTAGCGTTGGCTTGGGTATTAGTGAGCAGCCGCCAAGCAATATGGCTGTCGTGACAAATAAGACTTTCATGCTCAGCCTCCAATCACTGGAATAGTAATAACGGTAACTTCACCGGTTTCCAGATTGGTGATGTGCACTATAACACTGCCATCGGTGCCATTATTTATCTCAATTAAAAACTCGCCAGTATTATAAACACCTTCGACCAACTCACCATCAGCGATGCGGCGGGTAAGCGAGTTAATAATATTGCGCTCTAGTGCATCTTGAAATTTCTCGACAAATGACAAGCCTCTATCTTCTGGCTTATGTGCATTTTGACTCTGGGCTTTTTGTAGCAAAAAATTACCGTTTAACGGATTACCACCAAAACTTGGATTAATTGGCGTGTAAACTAACTCCGTAGCGTTAACCACAGAACTGCATGCAAACAACAAGAGGTACTTCAGTTTCATTATTGTTATTCCCCTTACTACATCATTACGTCATTTTGTCCCAGCATTTTTTCTGTCTGAATATTCGCCAGTTCATTAATACTAAGCAATACGGCCTGCTCAGCCATATTTTTTACATCATTATATCTGCGGCCAAAATAGGTCTGGTAGATACGCTTTTGGTTCATCTCAACCCAAAGAAAGGTGCCGGCTTGCGGATAAACCTGCTCATAAATCACAACGGTTACACCTTCTGTCGAGGGCATATCACGCCAATAACCAGAGTAATAAAAAGAGAAATCTTTACCGAAGCGCGAAATGGTGCGGTCCAGCACTAAACCACCAAGGGCAATATCGTCTGCTACCGCAGGAACACTTAACAGCAGCCAGATAAATAGCGTACGAACATAATTTTTCATTTTGATACACAAATTAAGGCGGCTTACGCCGCCCTTAAACAACTTAGTTTTGTACCACAATAGCGGTATTGAAATCACCCACCTGTGTTACTGTCATCAGGTTTGCACTGCCACCCTGACTACCTAACACCAGGTTGTCATTGCCTTGTTGCGTGATATTAACTAAACCGTTGTCACCGGTAACGGCAAAATAATCGTTGTCACCAGCAACCCAGTTACCCCTGCCCGATTGCAAGATATCAATACTGTTGGCATTGCCAGCCAGTAAAATATCTACCAGATTAATACCACCGTCTTGTGAAACAGTGACACTGTTTGCTGATACAGCAACTTCACTGGTAAAAAGTGCGGTGTTTTCTGTGCCTTTTTGCTCTATGTCGAAGGTATTGTCATCACCAATAACATCTACCACGGCAAAGTTTTCATCACCAAGCTGGCGAATTTCTGCCAGGTTATTTGCACCGTTAAAGCCAATACCGGCAATGTTGTTATCGCCGTTGCTATAAATGTTACCGATGTTGTTAGCGCCTATCAGCACCATTTCGCTTACGTTACCATCGCCTTGCTGGCGAATTTCGACATTGTGGCCATCACCCTCAGTGGCAAAAAAGGCACTATTGGCGTCACCACGTTGCCAAACATCGATTTGGTTGTCATTGCCAACCAAGCCAACAGGTGCCTCAATAACGTTGCCGTTACCACGCTGATCTATCAAAACAAGGTTATCATCGCCGGCTAAAGGCTCGAGCAGAAACTCATTACCATCGCCGCGCTGCAGCACATCAACCAGGTTATTATTACCATTTACATCAAAAGCAATAAAAACGTTGGCATTACCGTCTTGCAGCACAGCAACATCGTTGTTGTCGCCTTGTAAACCTACCACGCCACCCACATTGCCATCACCGGACTGCTCGGATTCGAAGACATTGCCATTGCCGGTCAGGTTAAACATGCCTGCTTCGTTATTATTGCCTTCCTGCAATGCCATCAACTCGTTGTCATTGCCGACAAAACCCGCATTGGCCCAGTTACTGTTACCATTTTGTTCAATCTCTACCAGGTTGGTATTTCCGGTTAGCGATACTATAGCCTCGCTAAATTCACCTGCCTGAATCACTGCAGTGTCGTTCGCGTCGCCGTTTACGACCACCTGTGCCTGATTAAAAAAACCGCTTTGAGTCGATGTAGCGGTATTTTCCTGGCCGGCAATATCAACAATGCTAATGTGCCAGTTATCGGTTTGCTCAATGCGGATCTGATTGTCATCACCTGCAACAAAGGTGTAGGCCTCTGTCCAGACACCATTTTGAGTAATAGCCGTCGTATTTAAAGCACCATTTTGCTCAACAACCGCAAGGTTAATATCACCGCTCTGTGTTACTTCTGCAAGGTTACCTTCAGCTGCCGACGTTGATGTTTGGTTGACAATTGCTTCATTGCCAGTGGCAAAAGCCTGACCACTGACGACTAGCGCAATAGCTAAGCCCAGCATGTGTTTGCGTGGAAAACTAAGTTTCATCACATTCTCCCTAACTTATTATTAGTATTTCATTAGTACTGAATTTCATTAGTACTGCACTATAGAAATGGTCTCACCGACGCCGGACTGCTCAATCGAAAAGTGTCGGTTGCCCCATTGCTCTATCTGGATCTGGTTATTTTCACCATATTGAACAACCAGAGCAGAATTGTTGTTGCCATATTGGCTGATTTGCGCACTGTGCCCCACTCCGCGTTGCTGCAGCAATATTTGGTTTAGCAAGCCTTGCTGGATTAAAAGCGCATAGTGCCCCTGCCCCGACTGCGTAACATCAGCAACATTTAAGTCACCAAATTGGGCAATATCGACACCATTTGCCAGCGCGTGGCGTTCCAATAATGACGTGAACTGCACTGATACATCTGCGCTGATCTGGCAAGTTGCCAGCGCCAACCATACAACTGCAGCCCACTTCAACATCTTATTCACCATTACCCCCTCACCTAATTTACAGACCTAGGCTAAAGCACTGCTCAAAAGCTGCAATAGGAATAAACGCCTATTTTTTCACGTTTACGTAACACAAATTAATTTATTATAAGCATTAAAACCAATCAATTAGGATATATAGTTAACATTTACCTATCCTATATGACTAATACTTTTGGGTTATTTTTTTTAAAACGTTTAAATAAAGCTTCTACTCGTGCTATCCATTATTGTGCAACACTTGAAATACATGTTTAACACTTAATTAAAATTGGATAATAACTATGATGAGAAAAAATCTTATCGCTCTTGCCATCGCGGCAAGCCTTTCTTCAGTTTCGGCAGTTGCCGCGACCGGTTCGGGGGAAGACACAATACTGGTCATGTTTAAGCCTGGCGTTGCCAAGCAGGAGCGTGTCGAGGTGGTTAAAAATGCTGGGGCGAGCTTAAGGCAACTGGATGAGCAAGGCCGCGACATGAAAATGCGCTATGTGGCAGATGGCAGAATTGTACAAGTTAAGGTACCCAAAGGGGCCGACAGAGAGCGGTTAATTAAAAAGTTAACACTTAACCCTGCCGTTGAAATTGCAGAGCCGGATTTTCCATTAAAAGCCTTGGCAACACCTAATGATCCGCGCTTCGGCGATTTATGGGGGTTACACAACACAGGCCAGGCTGGCGGCACTGCCGGTGCTGACATCAAAGCAGTAGACGCGTGGGATATTACTACCGGTAGTCGCAATATTATTATCGGTGTTATTGATAGCGGCATGGACTACAACCACCCGGATTTAATCGATAACCGCTGGGTCAACCCTGGTAACCTGCCAGGCAGTACTTATGGCTACTCTACGTTAAATGCAGCACAAGATCCGATGGACAGCGACAGCCATGGCACCCATGTTGCCGGCACAATCGGTGCATCTGGTAACAATGGCACTGGGGTTGTGGGCGTGAACTGGAACGTAACACTATTACCTTGTCAGTTCCTGGGCCCTAGCGGCGGCAGCACAGCTGGCGCTATTGAGTGTATTAACTATTTCACTGATCTGAAAGTAAACCATGGTGTTGATATAAAGGCGACTAACAATTCCTGGGGGGGCGGTGGTTTTTCTGAGACTTTAAAAGCTGCTATCGAATCAGCGGGTGATGCAGGTATCTTATTTATTGCCGCGTCTGGTAATGATGGCGGTAACGCCGATTCAACACCGATGTACCCTGCGGCATATGATTCAGACATAATCGTGTCGGTTGCATCAACCGATCGCAATGATGCGATGTCGGGTTTTTCGAACTACGGCGCAACCTCAGTCGATCTTGGTGCTCCGGGTTCAGCCATTTTGTCAACCGTGCCAGGTGCTGGCTATGCTAGCTATTCAGGTACATCAATGGCCTCACCGCATGTAGCCGGCGCAGCTGCGCTGCTATGGTCAGTTAACCCTGAGCTGTCAGCGCTGGAAATGAAAGCCATACTGATGGACTCTGGTGATGCACTACCTGCACTGGAAGGCAAAACAGTATCAGGTAAACGGTTAAACTTGGTGAATGCGCTCGATGCAGCGGACCCTACACCGTCTTTCAAACTGGCACTAAGCCCAAGAACACAGCACGTTATCGCTGGCAACGCAGCCCAGTACACCTTGGATATTGGCAATATTGCCGATTGGATGGGCGATGTATTACTCAGTGTCGACGTGCAACCGGATTTAGCCGGTGTCAGCTTATCAGCTACAACTGCACAGCCGGGTCAATCAGTAACGTTGGACGTGACCACTGCGGCCGACACGGCCTGGGGTAACTATCAATTTACTATTACCGGCACCGATGCAGCAAGTGGTGAATTGGTCAAATCTGTTGATGCCAGCCTCAGCGTGCTACCGCAAGGCCTGCAAGACTATGAATTTGAAAACCCCACACCAATTGCCATCCCGGACAACAATGCTGAAGGCATCGCCAGCATTATAAATGTAGCGCAAGCAGGCGCAGTATTTGGCACCGATGTTGGCGTAAACATTACGCACACCTGGCGCGGTGACTTGCTGGTTAAGTTGCGCTCACCACAGGGTACTGAACACACCTTACATAACCGTTCTGGCAGCAATGCTGACGATTTAGTCCAAAGCTGGCAGCTAGATGTCTTTAATGGCGAAGCAATGCAGGGTGACTGGACATTACTGGTGTCTGATAATGCAGGTTTAGATACAGGCACGCTAAACAGCTGGAATCTGACGTTAACTGCTCTGTCTGATGGTGATACCAACCCGGATCCGGTAGCACCCGTTGCTGATTTCAGCTATAGCGTATCGGGTTTAACAGTCACATTCACCGATATGTCAACTGATGCAGACAATGATATTCAAAGTATCAGCTGGGATTTTGGTGATGGTAACAGCTCGACCGACGCCCTGGTAACACACAGCTACGCAGCTGCGGGAAGCTATAACGTTAGTTTGACCGCTACCGACAGCACCGGGCTTAGCAACACGGTTGTAAAATCCGTTACTGTTAACGAAGCTGATAGCGAATTAGCTCTTACATTGCAGCGTTCAATACGTACCCGCACCGGTTCAACTATTGTTGACCTGCGCTGGACAGGGACGGCAGACTCGGTTGATATTTACCGCGATAGTCAGTTAATTGATACAACCAGCGACAACGGTCGCTACCGTGATCGCTTTAACTCACAGGCAGCAACAGTAAGCTATAAAATATGCCTGGCAGGCACTGACACCTGCTCAGCAGATTTAACCGTTAGCTTCTGATAGTCATCATGAGTACTATAAGGCGGCTTTTGCCGCCTTTTTTATGTTTGCAGTTCTTAATCTGACAAGTAGTATACTGCGTAATAACACCATTATGCTGTACGAAAGAGGACTGTCAGTGTTAACACAACTACATCAGGTAGAACAAAGCCTGAATCAGGTTATTCTGGGAAAAGCTAGCCAGATAAGACTAGCTTTGTGTTGCTTGTTAGCAGAAGGACACTTACTGCTGGAAGATTTACCCGGCATGGGCAAAACAACTCTTGCACATGCTTTAGCCAATAGTCTTGGTCTTAGCTACCGCAGAGTGCAATTTACCAGTGATTTATTGCCAGGCGATTTAGTCGGCCTGAGCATTTATGATGCCCGCTCACAACAATTTCGTTTTCAACCTGGACCAATTTTTAGCCAGGTATTACTGGCAGATGAAATTAACCGCGCCAGTCCGAAAACACAGAGCGCGTTACTTGAAGCAATGGAAGAGCGCCAGGTATCCGTTGACGGTGAAACCCGGCCGTTGCCGTCACCGTTTTTTGTTATCGCCACGCAAAACCCGCTGTTTCATGCCGGCACTTCACCGCTGCCCGAATCACAGCTAGACCGTTTTATGTTTCGTTTATCGTTGGGATTCCCTGAACGTGAAGCTGAACACGAGCTATTGCGCAGTGATAACCGCAGCTCCAGATTGACCTTGCTAAACGCTCAACTCAGCCCGGAACAGCTCAACCTGTTACAACTGGCGGTAGACAAAATTAACACCAGCGATGCACTTATAGACTATCTATTATCGCTGGTGAGTAGCAGCAGGCAGCGCCGTGACATGCTTCCGCTATCGCCCAGAGCATCTAAAGCGATACTTCGTGCGGCCAAAGCTTATGCTCTTATAAACGGTCGCGACTATGTCAGCGCTGAAGACGTAAAAACTGTCTTCCCTTTTGTCGCGGAGCATCGGTTAGATCCTGCGTCAAATGCCAGAGAATGTAAGTTAAGCGCAATGTTGCTGCAACAAACACCATGTCCTTTGTAGCTGTGCGTCAGTCTCTTTACCAGCGATACTGGCGCTGGATCAGTCGTTATCTGGACAAACGGCAACCTGCGGCTGACACCGTGGTGCTAACACAAAAGCTGATTTTTATTCTGCCAAGTCGTTATGGTTGCTGGTTCATGTTGCTCACGGCTTTATTGTATTTGCTTGGTACTAATTATCAGAATAACCTGATTTTGCTTTTGAGCTACCTGATGCTCAGCCTGTTTCTACTTTGCATTGTGCTGACATACCAGAATATGAGTGGTTTAACACTACGCTGCCCTCGCGCGCCAGAATTATTTGCGGATACAGCTGGCATTGCGGCTGTTGAGCTTAGTTCGGTCAAAAACCACTTTATGCTACAGCTTAACTTCATTGGCCACAACGCCATAACGCTGGAACAACGTGTTGATAGCGCTGCACTGACTTTACAACCAACGTTGAGAGGCTGTTACCTTTTGCCCAGATTGAAAATTAGCAGTGATTATCCGTTCGGTTTGTGGCGCAGTTGGAGTTATGTAGCCATACAACAACAGTATTGGGTATACCCCGCGCCGGTCGCCGGACAACAGCAGCAAGCCGCAGACGATGCGACCAACAGCGCAGAACAAGATACCAGCGTGCCATCGGGCGATAATCTTGCGCCATATCGCAGTGGTGACAGTTTACGTTACCTGCTGTGGAAAAGACTGGCCAGAGACCCTTACAATCCGGTGATCCGCCAGCAACATCACAGCCCTGAAGCAAAACCAGATTGGGTTGAGGTTCCGCCTGTAAGTGGAGATGCGTTAGAACGTGCGCTAAGTATTGCCTGCCAGCAACTACTCGCGCTGGAACACAGCGGTAATCGTTACGGGTTGAAATTACGCGGTACAGTTATCGGCCAGTCGAACGGGCCCGCCCATTTGCAACGCTGCTTACAAGAGCTGGCATTATGCTGAAATCACAACATCTGCTCCTATTATGGGCGACCTTACAGCTGCTTTTATTAGCATTACTGCAAGAAGCTTTCGCCTGGTGGATTATTGCTATCTATGCCCTGCTGATACTTTACTCGGCAACCGCGGTGTTACAAAAAAAAGCCTCTGCCAGCCTCAAACTTGCCAATATCATCGCCGCGCTGCTCACTGTTGCCCTGTTGCTTAATATGCGCCAGGCTGGTGTGTTACATTTTATGCTACAAATTCTATTGCTATCGGCAATACTACGGCTATTTGCCCTGCGTCATCTGCACGAAGCACGTCAGTTAGTGTGGGTGCAGTATTTTCTGATTGCCAGCTGTTTTATCCTGCATCAGCAGATGTTGGTTGCATTTGCTATTGTCGTGCTGTTTGGCGCTAACTGTTATAGCCATTACAAGTTGTTTGCCCCGGCCGCAGCCAGGCTAGACCTTGTCCTTAGCGGACGAGCAGTGTTAATTATTCTGCCGCTGTGGTTAGGTATGTTTTTATTGTTTCCTCGTTTGCCACCATTTTGGCAAATCCCCAATGCGAAAATTGCCAGCACCGGCTTGTCTGACACGTTAGACCCCGGCTCTATTGAAAAACTGGTGCAAGATGACCGTTTGGCGTTTCGCGCGGAGTTCAGCGGCGCACTGCCTGAGCGGCAGCAACTATACTGGCGTAGCTATCTTTACGAAGACTTCGATGGCCGGCGCTGGCAGGTGAATCCATTGCGGCGGCAAGACCATACCACAATACCTCCAACAGCTACTGCTGTCGAATCAGAAACCAGTTATCGGATTATCGCCGAAGCCAGCCAGCAGCGTAATTTGTTTGCGCTTGGCGTGCCGCTGCAAAGTAGCAACGGCGTAAAAGTTGTCAGTAGCGGACTGGTTATAGCCGACAAAGCAGTTAGCCAGCGCTTCAGTTACAGCATAAGCAGTGCACTGCAAGCGTTGCCGCTGCAGTCGTCGAGGGAGCGTGACATTAATCTGCAGCTGGCGCCCGGTAATCCGGCCACCAAAGAATTAGCACTCCAACTTCGGCAACAATATGCCGATACCGCAGACTTGGTTAACGCATTGGCAGCATTTTTTAATCAGCAGGATTTTTATTACAGCCTTACACCGCCGGCTCTTGGCCGCGATAGCGTAGATCAATTTTTGTTTCAGACCCGTAGCGGGTTTTGCAGCCACTATGCCTCTGCAACTGCGCTGTTGCTGCGTCATGCTGGCGTACCCGCACGCGTAGTTGGTGGCTATCTCGGTGGCGATTGGCATCAGGCGCAAGGCTATCTGGCCGTGCGCCAGCGAGAAGCTCACGCCTGGGTTGAGTATTATTCTCAAGGCTATTGGCAACGATTTGATCCTACCGCAGCTGTTGCACCAGAGCGTATTTTACAGAGCCTGGATATGGCGTTGTCCGATGACGAGCGCGACATGTTGACACCATTTTGGCAACGCTCATCTGTACTACAAATAATCAGCGTGCAACTTATGCATCTCGATTATTATTGGTCCGTCTGGGTGCTGGGCTTTGACGATACACGGCAAAACAACTTATGGCGCAGTATACGCCAGCATGCCAGTCTTATCGCTTATGTTAGCGCGGCGGCTGTTGTTTTGCTGCTTCTGGTTGTCGGTTTGTGGTTGCTGCAACGGCGAAAAACCAACCAACCGTTGCCGGCAAAAGCATTGCTGTTAAAAGCACTGAAGCCGGCGCTAACATCCAAAGCACCGGCACAAAGTGTGTCCGCTTGTATACATGACCTCGCCAAACGCCATCCCAGCCACAGTAAAATGCTACAGCTACTGCTGCAGCAATACGAGTTAGCGGTATTCGCTGAACAGCATCAAGCCAAGCTGACACTGCGGCAGTTATTAAAACAACACAAAACCAGCCTGATAGCGCTAAACCGGGCCGTTAAGGATACGTAACGCCGTATGCAAATGTTCTGCACAATGAATACCAAGATCAGTTAAAAACCCACCGTCGGGCTGGGTAACCAGCCCCTTGTCATACAGTCGGTGTATCGCTGCCAGGGTGTCAGCTTCGGCAGACTGATGAACTTTGATACCCTCCATGGCGCTGTCGAGATTAAACATTGTCAAGATACGAATTTCGGCATTCAACTGCGGGGATATAGGCATGGCGACACTCCTTTATAGTTATCTAATCAACATAGTCAGCTGTGGCACAAAAGCAACACCAGCCGATATAAAACCGCAGTTTTGCCAACATGTGCTAAAGCAAAAAATAAAAACCCGGCGCAGTTAAACTAATACCGGGTTTTACTATGCAATCAACTTGCTACTGTGACAAGTCTTGTTGCTTCTGTTTAGCTAAGCGCTTTTCCCAGAACGTAGCATTGGTAATACCTAATTTAACCGGGTCAAAGGTTATAGGGCCGCCAGCCTTCTTTTGTTGCTCAAAATCACGCAGGCAGCGCATGGTCGGCTTATACATAAAAAAGATTAGTAAAATACCCAACACATTAACCCAAGCCATTAAGCCAACGCCAATATCACCGATATTCCAGATATAACCGGCATTATTAACGGTGCCATAGGCCACCATAAACATCAGTAGTATCTTAAAAACCAAACTAGGCAGTTTGTTATTGAAGATACGGTTTAGATAAGCCACATTGGTTTCGGTTATGTAGTAGTACGCCAGAATAGTTGTAAAAGCGAAGAAAAACAGCGCCAGACCAACAAATAACTGACCGAAATTACCAAAGACACTAAATAGCGCCATCTGCGTAAAGGCTGCAGAACCAATTTCGGTAGCTGCATCAACGTTTTGCACGATAAACTGCCCAGCTGGCAGCTCGCCAACCACATTGTATTGCTGGGTGATCAGAATCATCAGCGCCGTAGCAGTACAAACAAACAGCGTATCAACATAAACAGAAAACGCCTGCACCAAGCCTTGCTGCGCCGGATGATCAACTTCAGCCGCCGCCGCTGCGTGTGGCCCGGTGCCCTGCCCGGCTTCATTAGAATATATACCGCGTTTAACGCCCCAACCTATCGCAGCGCCAAAACCGGCTTGAGCGGTAAAAGCATCAGACAAAATGAGACTGAAAACCCCAGGTACTTTATCCAGATTAAGAAACACCACAATAAGCGCCAGCACGATATAACCCAATGCCATAAACGGCACCACAATCTGGGTAAAATGAGCAATCCGCTTAATACCGCCGAAAATAATAAACGCCAGAACTATCAGGATCACCGCCAGCGCAATCAGCTTATGAGTGCCCACTTCGCCAAAGCTGGTAACCACCATGTTGCCATCACCAAACACCTGAGTAACCGCATTACCCACAGCATTGGCTTGTACACCAGGCAGGAAGATACCACAACCGATAATGGCAGAAATGGCAAATAAAATACCCAGCCATTTCCAGCCCAGGCAACGCTCAAAATAATAGGCCGGACCGCCGCGATACTGGCCGTTTTCTTCTACTTTGTAAAGTTGCCCGAGTGTAGACTCAACGTAAGCGGTACTGGCCCCTAAAAAGGCCACCACCCACATCCAGAAAATTGCACCTGGCCCACCAAAGCCGATAGCAGCAGCAACACCGGCGATGTTACCCACACCTACCCGACCTGACAGCGACACCGCCAGCGCCTGAAATGATGATATGCCTTTATCTGACTCAGTATTGTTTAGCAGCAGTTTGCACATTTCTTTAAAATGCCTAACCTGTGCAAAACGAGTTAAAATTGAATAAAACAAACCGGCGCCAAGACACAAATAAATCAGCGCCGGGCTCCAGATAATGCCATTAAGCGCACTAATAAAGCCTTCCATTTCCCTTCCTTATAGTTATATTTCAAAGCATTTGTTGTTATACGGTAATAATTTGCCACATCAGCGCTACAATAGCTACGCCGTTAACTTAACTGACGATAATCGGCGGTAATTTTGCCATAATCGGCAATTTCTTTGTCATGGGCATCATCGGTCCATGGCTCGGCTAATGCTTGTTGATACCAGTCTTGCATGGCAGGCAATGCCAGCAAATGTTGCAGGTAACTTTTTGCCCGCTCAGAGAAGGCTAAGTCATAGCTTTGCATGCGAAATGCAACCGGCGCAAAAAAGGCATCTGCGGCACTAAACTGCGCACCAGCCAAAAATGGCCCGCCAAACTGGCTAATACCCTGCTCAAAAAGTTCTGATAGACGGTCGATATCCTGTTGAAGCGCAAAAGTGACATTATGCAGCTGCACACGATGTCGACAACTCATGCCGCATATGTTGCGCAGCGCAGAAAAACCAGAATGCATTTCGGCAGCGGCGCAACGGGCAAACGCCCGGGCTTTAGTATCTGCAGGCCAAACATTGCTGTGGCTTTCATACAAAAATTCAGCGATGGCCAGCGAATCCCATACCACCAGATCTTTTTGCACCAGACAAGGAACCTTACCACTAGGCGAAAAAGTACGGAACTTGTCAAAGTTGCCTTGCTGACTAAAGGGAACCAATTGCTCGATAAAAGGGATCTGCAGTTGTTGCATTAAAACCCAGGGCCGCAGTGACCAGGAAGAGTAGTTTTTATTTGCTATATAGAGTTCCCGCATACAAAGCTCCAGTCTTTATTAGTATCAATATAGGATAAACCAAGCGAACGAAAATCACTGACTTATTTGTGCCCCTTGATGGCTTTGCAGTTTTTATCAGACCGCATTAATCGTGTTAAGCTAGCGGCATTTAGGCTGTGTATTAATTGCATTACCATGTTTAAACAGCGAATTCAGCGACAGTTTTACCGCAATGGGCCAGCCCATCGCAGTGGTGCAGACGTCAGCTTTAGCGATCTGGTTAAAGTATTTGGTTTTAACAGCATTCATATTGGCCGCTGGGTAACGGCCGAAGAGCTACAACTGGCAGCCAATTTATTTTTTGACGCTTTTTGCGATTTACAACACCTGCTGCAAGTTCCACCGCAAGTGATCTCACTAAACGGTAGCTTAGCTATTACCTTTGGCATTGGTGGTCAACCCGGTGTTTGCGCGCATTATCAGCCGCAGGGGCGTATTTTAGCGCTGGCGAAAAATGCCGGCGGCGGCAGTTTGGCTCACGAGTGGTTTCATGCGTTTGATCACTACATCGCTGACAAAATGTTTGCCAAAACCGCTACGCGTAACCAATTTTCCAGCTCGGCCTGGCTGCAAAATTTACCCATTATTCCACATTATCTCAATGAGTTACTAAGTACCGCTTACCAAATACTGTATTTATCTGCCGACGGTCAAAACAAAAGTGATTTCTTTGAGCATTGCCGCCAACTTGACTGCCAAAGCAACAGATTATATCTGGCGATGCCAGAAGAAATGGCCGCCAGAGCGTTTGAAAAAGTCTTGCAACGCCAGCCGCTAAAAAACAACTTTCTGGTGGCTGGTACGCTAAAAGGTAAAGGCGCAGAATCAGGTATTTATCCTACCGACACGCTAAGCGATATGCTTGGCAACATTTGGCTGGAGTATTTTCAATTGTTGGGCCAGGGCTTACGCCATAAATCCCGGAGTTGATGCTGATAAATAATAAAAACCGCGTAATAGCCCTGCTACGCGGTTTTTATTTCACCAGAACGTTCAGATCTTAGTGATCAGAATACGGCCCTTACACTCAGCGCATAGCGCCGGTCAGTAGTAAAACTTAGCGCATCCGTTTTTACACCCGCCTGGTTCATCTGATACTGGGTTTTAGTTTCGGTATTCAGCAAGTTGCTGCCTTCAATACCAATTTTCCAATTATCATTGATTGTGTAGTAAAAGCTGGCATCCAGCATACCCGACGCTTTAGCAAACGCTGGTACGTATTCTTCTGATTCACGCAGCGTTAGCAGATATTCAGAGCGCCAGGTGTAAGCCAGGCGAAATGAGATATCTTCATACTCGTACATACCAACGATATTCAGATTCTGATCTGAGTAGCCCTGCAACGGCAAACCTGAGAATACCCGGAAAGTATTCCGGTTGTCGTCAACGCGGCTGCCATCTTCTTTAAAGCCCAAAGTTCCTGCTGCAATCTCGTTTGGATCTTCCAGACCGCTTTGGTCAATATAGGTGTAGTTAAACTGCAAACCTAAACCGCGCCAGGCGCCCGGTAACATGTCATAGAATTGCGAATACGAAAACTCTACGCCACTAATAGTGCCCGAGCCGGTGTTGGCCGGACCATAGGCAGAGACATCGTATTTCTCACCGTTGTAGGTAACATCCAAATCGAATTGCCGGTTGCGGATGATATTATCCAGCTTTTTATGGAACAGGCCCACATTTAAGAAACCAGCACTGGCAAAATACCACTCAGCGGTTAAATCAACATTAAATGACTCCTCCGGCTCCAGGTATGGGTTACCTGCCAGTGCAGTAACCTCGATATTGTCCAGCGCCACTACCGGGTTATTAACTTCGTCCTGATCCTGGCCCGGCGTTTGCAAACGGCGGGTGTAATCTAAATCCAGCAAGCTGATATTACGTGCGTCTGACAGGCTGGGGTAATACAAGCCTTTGGAGGCGGCAAACCGCAGCACGATATCGTCGCTAACGCCAAAGTTCAGGTTCAAGCTGGGTAACACTGTATCGTAATCAGTGCCGTCTACCGTGCTAAGTTGTGAGTCGCCAGAAGCCAAATCGTAATAACGCTTATACTCGCTCTGTTGCATAACTGTATTCAATGAGCTGCCCGGCTCACCGCGTTTAATCGCCAACGGCTGCACAAAGGCGCCAGTAGATTGCAGCTTATAACTGACATAACGCAAACCAAGGTTACCTTTTACCGGTATATCCAGATCGGTCAATTCAAAATCACCACGCAGGTAAAACTCTGTGCGCTTTTCATTTGAAGAGCTAATATTGTGGGCCGCAAAAGGGCCTTCAACCCGGTTAGGTTTATCGGTGTAGGGCACATAAGTACCACTACAAACGCCGTTATTCGCTGCGCTATTGGTGGCGTTATGCCAGCCTTCCTGGCAGCCCTGACGTAATGAATTAGCAAAGTTTTTTACCAGTGACATTTTAGGAAATAAAAAGCTGTTTACACTGCCCAGTAGCACATCACCATGGTAGTAATCGGCAAAGTTAACCTGCTCAAACAGCTCAGGTCGGTTGACCGCGGCGGCAGCATTGCGATCATTTTGATTCCAGGGCGTGCCAATTGCGGTCCAGCCTTCATATGCGGTATCACGGATGGTCAGGTCTTTGTCAGTAAAATATGCGCCGGTGCGAACACTGGTCCAGACGCCATCGAGTTCATACTTTAGATTGAACTTAAAACTGTCTGCTTTTGCCGTATTATGCTCCTCTTGCTCCATCCCTGTACCCAGAAATAAATTCGGTACCGGGCCGTCCCACTCGGGATTAGGCGACCAACCCGGGGTCTGGATGTTATTGCTGAGAAACTCAATAGTCGGCCGCGAACCGCGCATATCCAGGAAATAAGGCGATACAACCTGCACACTTGACCCCCGGGTCTGACCAGACATACTGTAGTTATGCACCACTTTGTCTGAATCAATACGCTGGTAATCAAACTCCATACTTAAGCGATCTGTAGGTTTATATTTCAGATTAAACGAGGTGTCTTTAACGGTATTTTCGTTGTAGTTCCAACGACTGCGATAAAAAAACGGTGTCTCGGGGCTAACGCCTAATGCCACACCAGAGGTAACAAAGCCGTTTTCAGTAGTTAACGGGTACCCGGAAGCGGCATCATCGCGCCAGTTCTGAGAAAAACCCATAAAACTTCTGAAACCCTGCGCCGCCTGACCAATCTGCCGCTCTTCCCACTCTAAGGACGCGTCAGAATTAATGTGCTCTAAAGTAGCCACAATAGTGTTGTCGCTGTTGGCCCACTGAAGTGATGAGGTAAAGCCAGTGCGTTTACGATCGTTATCGGCAGTGCTCATATGTATTGCCGCAGGAACATGCCAGACACTGCCTGCCGGTTGTCCTGGCAATGCCGGCCCATCAAGCGGAGAATCCGGATCTACATCTACCATGCCACCCCATTGATCAAGAACAGGAACAAAAGCATCGCCACGCGAGTGAAAGTTGCCTAACCCGACGCCATCACCACGTGTTTTATATTCAGATTGCGAAGCGGCAATAAGAAAACCGAACTTGCCGGCGTTAGTTTCCCAGCTGTCTGAGAACAAAGCAGAAAATGATGGCGTAATCTCTTCGCGAAAATCGCCGTAGTTGGCTTTACCATTAAAAGAAAACACACGCTTGTCAGAATCGAAGGGTTTACGGGTAATCAGGTTAACGGTACCAGCAATACCGCCTGAAATCAGATCTGCAGTCTGGTTTTTTACCACTTCTACTGCGCCGAGCAATTCCGCCGGAAAATCTTCATAGCTTAACCCCCCCCAGGGATTGGCACTGAAAGCGCCCCTGCCATTAACTTCTGAGCGAACCCGATCCAAACCGCGTACCAGTACACCTGTACCTTCATCGGCGTAGTGTTTAGGATCGTCAGAAGAGGCAAAACGCTCAATGGTAACACCGGGCACCCGTTGTAATGCTTCGGTTACCGATTTGTCTGGCAAGGCGCCGATATCGGTAGCAGTAATCAGATCTTTTACGGTATCGGCATAACGTTTCAGGTTTTGTGCACTGTTTAAGCTGCCACGTATACCTTTTATCTCTATCACTTCGACTGAGTCTGCACTATTCTGCGCAATGACATCGCTGTCATTTTGTGGTGAAGTTTGTGCCAGAGTTGCTAACGGGGCCAGGCCCAATAGTGCAGCTGAAATAGCCAGGCTGAGTCTGGCCCGTTTAATACCGTTATTATAGCTATCGCTGAGTAGTTCAGACATGATGTAGTCTCTTCTGTTCTTGTTTTATTCCGTTCAGCTTTGCCTGCAGCGCAACTACCGGCAAAACCAATATGTACTTATCTTGTTCTTCCTGGTTAAACCTGACATCACTACCAAATACGCCAGACTCAAATGTTACTTTGTACCATGAAGACCAAAAAGTAAACACCTTAAAGCGAAAAAACCGCCACATATAGCAAGCAGTTCTAGACTTTATTATCTTTATTGCTTATTAATATGTTACCAAGTAACAAGTGACGAGGCTTCAGATGCGCTGCTTTCTATATTTATTGTTGATTATTCTGGCTACAGCCGCTCTGGCAAAAGAGCATACTATGCTGTTGCCTCAGCCTGTTGCGGTAAAGACTAAGCCGGGAGAGTTCCGCTTGGATGACAGCGTTGTGTTGAGTATTCCACCCTCACCTGCTATAGCTGGAGTAGCTAAATATTTCCGCCAGCGTTTGCTCACACAAACAGGCTTACACTTAAATAAGCACGGTAACAAAACGCTTAGCTTTAGCTTAACCGATACCAACTCAGGCATACCGAAACCTGATATGCAGGAGCAGTATCAGCTGTCTGTTAGTGCAGAGCAAATAACGTTGCATGCCCAAAGTCGAGTTGGCTTAAGCCGCGGTATCGAAACCCTGCTGCAACTGATCCAGCAAGACGCCGCTGGATATTACCTGCCACAGCTAGAGATCACAGATGCGCCCCGCTTTGCCTGGCGCGGCCTGCTGCTTGACCCAGCGCGACGTTTTTTGCCCATTAGCGTGCTACAGCGCCAGGTAGATATTATGGCCGCTGCAAAACTAAATGTTCTGCATCTGCACCTGACGGACGATCAAGGTTGGCGTTTTGAATCAAAACATTTTCCCAGGCTGCAGAAAATTGGCGGTGCTGACGGTTTTTATACCCAAGATGAACTAAAACAACTGGTAGCCTACGCAGCACAACGTGGTATTAGAGTAGTACCCGAAATTGATTTACCCGGCCATACCACCGCATTAGGCGCTGCTTATCCGCAGCTTATGGCGCAGCCGGGCCCGGCAATGCCAGAGCGGCATTGGGGCGTACACCCGGCAGTACTTGACCCAACTAAGCCTGAGGTATATCAGTTTATTCAAACCCTGCTGACAGAAGTCGCGGCGGTGTTTCCTGATCCCTATATTCATATAGGTGGCGACGAAGTATTGCCTGATCACTGGTTACAAACCTCTCATATTGCCGCGTTTATGCAACAGCAGAATTTTACCAGCACACAACAGCTACACTCCTACTTTAACCGCCGCCTGCAACAGATTTTGCAACAGCTTGATAAGAAAATGATAGGTTGGGATGAAGTACTTGACGGCGAGCTCCCTCAGTCAGTGTTGGTGCAATCCTGGCGTGGCACTGAATCTTTATATAAGGCGGCACAGGCAGGCCATCCGGCAATTTTGTCTACCGGCTTTTATCTGGATCAGCCGCAATTTGCCGACTTCCACTACCGCAATGACCCGCTACCAAAGCCGGTAACAATGCCTGATCTGAACCAGTATCACACCCTTGGACACTGGCAGTTCCAACTTGCGCGCAAACGCGGTGCACCGGTAAAAGCCCAGCTAATGATACTGAACAACACTGCCGGATCCAGCGCCGTTATCCTGCAATTTGACGGTCGCGCTGCGCGCTATATTGACAACTTTAGCTTAAACGCCAATGAATTACAGTTTCAAATCGATAGCTGGATGGGCCCATTACACGCCAGGCTAACCCTGCTAGCAGAAGTATCCGGTGAAGTTGTGGTGGGCAATGCCGCCTATGCAGCGACAGGCCTACAGTTACATCAGGCGGCGCCTTTGCAAGTTGTTAACCTTAATATCAGCCCGGACGCTGCGGCTAATATTCTCGGTGGCGAAATTACCCTGTGGGGAGAGCTGGTAACGCCAGACAATATCGATATTCGGCTGTGGCCGAACGGCTTTGCCGTCGCAGAGCGGCTTTGGTCTGCTGCGGATGTATCCGATACTGACAGCCTGTATCAGCGACTGACGCACTTTAAGCGCTGGGCAACACTAAGCGCTGGTGTAGCAACTGCAGCACAGCAACAGGCCGGTTTAACCCGGTTAGCCGCTCCGGCCAAGGCTGATGCTTTAGCTACGCTGACAGAAATACTGGAGCCGGCGCACTATTACCATCGTTTGCACGAGAAATCAGTTGCGGGTTTATATCATGCAGATGCGCCGTTAAACCAACTAGCCGACTACCTAAGTGCTGAACACTCTGCACTCCGCAAATTCACGGCTATGGTGCACACCTGGCTTAAACAGAAAGAGCCTGACAACCTGCACGCATTATTGCTGCAATTACAACATTGGCAACAGGCAGCTGAGCAGCTGCAATGGGTCGCCGAACCAACAGCAGCGCTAGTTAAACGCACCCAACGTCTATTGGAAGTGGCAATAAACACGCTGCAGCAATATCAGCAACAGGGTTACATCAGCCTGCAAGTTCAGCAGACGCTACAACAACAATTGTCCGACGCCGCCAGCATAGAGCAGGAAATCATTATCGCGCTGCACCGGCCACTGCGTTTGTTGCTGCAGCATTTACCGGTAAGCCGGCACTGGGTAGCACCAGGCACGTTTAGCGCATCGGCTGAAGGTCCGGCTTTGGATAGCAAGGGCAATTTGTATGCGGTGAATTATGGCACTGACGGCACCATTGGTATGATCAGCCCTGATGGCATCGCCAGGCAATTGTTACAACTGCCGGTGGGCAGTATTGCCAATGGTATAGTGTTTGATAAGCAAGACGTGATGTATATGGCCGACTACACCGGGCATCAGGTATTGCGTTATCAACATGGGAAACTCAGTGTGCATGCCACAGAGCCACGTATGCACCAGCCAAACGATCTGGCAATTATGCACGATGGCACCCTGTTTGCCAGCGATCCGGATTGGCAGAACAACAGCGGGCAATTGTGGCGCATCGATACAGATGGCAGCAGCCATTTACTGGAGTCTGAAATGGGCACCACCAACGGTATTGCAGTCAGCCCGGATCAACAGTTTTTGTATGTCAATGAAAGTGTGCAACGGCGTATCTGGCGTTATCGCATTAACAAAGCCGGTTCAATATCTGACAAAACACTGTTTGCCAGTTTCTCTGACTATGGTTTAGATGGCATGCGAACTAACGCAGCAGGAGATGTGTTTATTGCCCGCTATGGTAAAGGTACGGTGGTGCGGCTGAATGCTGCAGGGTATCTGATTGACGAGTACCAGTTACAGCACGCCCTACCAACCAATGTCGCAGTAAGTAAAGCCGGTCCTAACCGGCTGTATGTCACTATTCAGCAATGTGGTTGTATAGAGGTTATCGACTTATAGCCCTGCCTCGGCGGCTGCCAGTGGACAGCCGCTAAGCAAATGGCGATTCTACTATCGGCCACAACGGCCGGCTTAATTTGCGATACCCGTTACGCACCGGATCACTAGGATAAGGTGCACCAGCATCAACATAAATTATTTTTGCCGCCAGAGGTGCAAAGCCCTGATAAAAATGGTTGGTGGATTTTACCAGCAATAATTGATACTGCTGCGGTTCAAGCTGTAACGCCCGGAACAAGCTAGGGTCAAAAGACTGGCAACGATTTGAATTTAAAATAACGTCGATACCAGCAAAACTAATGACAGCACAATCGCCCATTGGCACTTCACTGCCGGCAAAATACTGCATCGCATTGCGTTGCAAATAACGCACAGTTACCTGAGCATCAATCGGACTGCCTGCGGTTGCACAGCTTTTACCGCCAAAGCGTAGCATTATGCTGGCACCTTCACCGGCAGCAAAACACAGCTTTACTGCCATCGGATCCCAAATTGTGCCCACAGCAACCCGGCGTAAACCGCGGCGGATAATCTCAGCTAAAATCAAGGTACCGTCACCGGCCACGCCGCCGCCAGGGTTATCCCAGACATCTGCCAGTACAACCGGCCCTTCAACTTTGCAGGCGTCATCAAGCGCCGCAGCAATAGCAGAAAAAGCCGGCAACGTTTTACCACGGTAGGAAAACAGCTCCATGCCAAGTTGCTCAGCCAGCTGCGCACCGCGCTCGGGCTGATTATTACTAATGACCAACAGGTGCGTGCCCATCTCTGCAACGTCACCTGCCATAAAGCCGTGGATCACTGATAACGACAAAATATCATCCTGGCCTTCAAGCTGGCTCAGCTTATCGACAAAAGAGCGCATTGGCTCCCGGCTGGTTGGCAATACATCAATCATACGACAATCAAAGCTGCTCATTACCGGTCGGATCTTACCCCGTACCGCATCAACAGTCAGAGCAACCAGCTCCCTCGCACGCTGCATAAAATCCAGATGAGGAAACTCTTTAAAGGCAATCAGTATATCGGCGCTGGCCAAACGCTGGCGTGTTAAATGACTATGCGGGTCTAATGTCGCGGCTATTACTACATGATCTCCGGCGATTACGCGCATCCTGGACAGTAAATCACCTTCACAATCGTCATAACCTTGCGCCACCATAGCTCCATGTAACCCCAGCACCACAGCCTGCACCGGTAAGGCTGCACGCAGCTGGACGAGAATTTCATCACGCAAATGCTCATACGACTGCTGGTTTAGTAACCCACCGGGCTCTGCCCAGGCACAGCTTCCCTCTATGGTTTCAATACTGTTATCGGCAGCGCTAAGTTCACGGCAGGCGATTAGAGGCGCACTGCACAATGTAGGCGTTGATGGATGTTGTCCTGGTGGAGCATAAAAACTCTGATAAAAGCTCTCCAGATCAGTATACATCGGTGAAAACGTATTGGTTTCTGTTGCCAGCGAGGCGGTAAAGATTCGCATAGTTCCTCTTTAATTCGGCGTCGGTGATGACATACTGACATTATTATCACTGTGCTGCGCTCCCTGGCCTTCCCGCTGTGCCGTAATAAGCGCTAAAGCCGCAATGCGGCTGCAGTTACTTGCAGGCGTGAGCAGGCTTACGCCAATCGCACAGACAGTTGCACTAAACAAGGCTGGTATAACCGGATTCCCCCAAAACAGTAGCCAGTGGTTGTTAAACAGCACTGACAATGACACCAGTACCGCACTGACGATTGCCGCCATGATGCCAGCTGCATTTAACCGCGGCCAAAAGCGTCCCAATAGGCAGCTGACAAACAAGCCTGACATTAAGGTTGCTATCATGGCACTGATATAGCGGATAATGTCATCGGCATACAGCGCCAGCAGCAGCGACAAGGCTGACACCAATAGCACGCCGTAACGCGAATAACGCAGCACTTTTTCAGACGGCGGCATGCTGCCATAAGCTGCAAAATAAAGATCACGTATTAATACCGAGACCGCCGCAATAGCATCCGAGCTGGCAGAGGACAAGGTTGCAGACAGGCCCGCCAGCAACACCAGAATAGCCACTAAAGGTGGTAACAGTGCGGTGATCAGGCCAGTAAATGCGTGTTGATGGTATGTCAAATCCGGCAATAACTGGCTGGCAACAATGCCTAAAACAGCCGGCAATACAGCAAACAGCAGATACACCAGCCCGGCACTACCAAATGCGCGCCTGATTGCCGAAACACTGGCGCCGGCGTATATTCGCTGGCGAAATGAAGGTGCCGCCATCACTCCTACCGCTACCACAACCGCCAGTGACAACGCCGGTAATAAACCTGGCGTTTGCATCCGTCCCTGCAGCTGCGCTGTCTCAACTATATGCTGCAAACCGGTAAAGCCGCCACTGCTTTGCAATACCACCCAGGCCAGTAACAAAAAACCACTAAACAGGATCAGCGCCATCAAGCTGTCGGTCCATACCACTGCCCGGTAGCCACCAATTAACACATACAAGGTAAATATGCCCGCTAGTAGCCATTTTGCCGCAACCAGATTAAAACCGGTCGCCCAGGACAGGTATAAAGCACCGCCCAAAATATGCGCACCAAGCCAGCCCAACGAACAGAGAAAAATCAGCAACGCACTGAGATGTTTTACCCAAACGTCAGCACCGGCATAGTAGCTTAGCTCTTCACTCATCGTCATAAAACGCAGCGCCCTAAGCGGTGCAAACAGCCATGCAGTTAACAAAATGCCTACCGCACCGCCCAGGCCATACATTATTCCGGCCCAGCCATGCAAATATGCATAACCCACAGCCCCCATGCTGGTGCCAGTGCCAATCATAGTGGCCACGGTAGTGCCGAAGGTTAAGCCAGATGATACATTGCGCCCTGCCAGTAAAAAATCATCGCCCGTGTGCTGTCGGCGCGATGCGATATAACTGATGCACAGCATCAGCAAAACATAACCGCATAACCCCCACAGAACCAGGCTATTATCCATGTCAGCCTCTGTCGTCGCGGTAGCAGGTCAAATCCACTTCAACCTTACAATCCACTACCAAATCGGCCACAGCACAGATCCGTGCCGGTGGCGCGCCGGCAAACACTCTGGCAAACACCTGGTTAAAACTACTAAAATAGCGGGCATCGGTAAGATACACTTTTACATGCACTACATCGGCTAAGCCATAACCGGCTTGCTGCATAATATCGATACAATTTTTAAGTGCCAGCTCAGACTGTTCTACAATGCCACCTTCGACTACTTCGCCATTGCGCATTGGTGTCTGGCCTGATACATACAACCAACCGCCTGCTTCAACTGCTTTAGCAAACGGCAGTTTTTGCCCACCGGTACCTACGCTGGCGTCAATACCGTAACGTTTTATCGGCATAGTATTAGTCTCCCAATGGTTGGCGCTCGTCACCACCACGGTGACTGTCCAGCGACAGCTTAACCCGCCGCAGTTTATCGCGTGATTTGCGCTTGTTTAGCTTGGCGACTTCTGTCGCCAGCACATCAATAATGGCTAACATGGCATAGCGCGAAGCTGACGGTTTATAGATAAAGTCAGACTCTGGTGCCTGTAGTCCAAGCACTATGTCTGCCTGGGCCGCCAGTGGCGATGCAGGCCGGGTAATCGCAATAACTTTGGCACCGTATTGCCGCGCTATCGCTGCCGCATCAATGATCTCCGCCGTATTGCCGGTGAGCGATATTGCCACTACAACATCCTGTGGCTCTACAGATGCAGCAACCATTCTGGTTAACACCCCATCCTGATAACTACTTACGGGCATACCGAAGCGAAACAAGCGGTATTGCAGCTCTTGAGAGCCAATTGACGAACCGCCGCCCATGCCAAAGCAAAATATCATTCTGGCTTGTTGCAGATAGGCAACTGCGCGGTGAATATCTGCTTCAACCAACATTTTCCGGCTGGTTTCCAGCGTATTTTTAATTGCTTCAAATACGCCGTGAATACCGTCAAGATCGGGCGTTTCTTCGACAAAGCGCTGGCCTACTGCCAGAGACTGAGCCAACTTAACCTTTAGTTGCCTGACATCTTTACAGTCGACTGTGCGGGCAAAACGGGTCACGGTTGCCTGACTTACACTTGCTGCATCGGCCAGCCTGGCGATACTCATTTCGGTGGCAGCCTTAACGTTATCCAGAATCAACTGAGCAACACGTTGTTCAGACTCGCTCATCTCGACAAAGCGCTCGGATATGCGCGACAGCACATCAATTTCATAGCTCATGGCATTTATTATCCTGCATTGTTACTCAGTAACACTTGTAAAAGTAACACAATCTGATATATAGAAGATACTTTGTACCAAGAAGTTCAAAAAGTAAATAGCAAAGTCAGTTTGTTAGGCGATTATAGCGCACCGGAGTAAGTGCAAAGATAGTGGAGGCATCACCATGAGTGTTATTAAGTACCAATCTATTCAACACAAATCTGCATGCATGATCAGTGACACTACCGCTAACGTGTTTAATGAGCATATTAGCCTGCCGGCTTTGCTGCTAAAAAAACAAGCGGCATTGCACAATATTGATTGGATGCAGCGCTTTGCCAACCACAGCAAGGTGTTGTTAGCTCCCCATGCTAAAACCAGTATGACGCCCTGGCTACTGCAGGCCCAATTGGCAGCGGGAGCCTGGGGCCTTACGGTGGCAACGCCCTACCAGGCGCATATTGCCTCACAAGCTGGTGCACAGCGTATTTTATGTGCAAATCAACTTGTTGGTGCTGCAAATGTGGCAATAATAAGCGGGTTAATGGCGACCGGCACTGAAGTCTTTGTATTTATTGATAACGCAAAAAACGCCTCAGTACTGTCACGCGCCTTCGCTGAAACAAATCAGGTTTTACCGGTATTGATTGAACTTGGTGGAACTGCCGGTCGCTGCGGTTGTCGTGACAATCAACAGGCATTAGCACTTGCACAGCATATTTTACCCTTACCTGGTTTGGCACTGGCTGGCATCAGTTTTTATGAAGGCGCAATGGCTCACAACGACAACGTCAGTAACGTAAAGCGCTTTATCCAACAGGCCGCCGCACTGGCAAAGGTGCTGTTTCGCCAGCAACTACTACAATATCAACATATGTTGTTAAGCGGTGCCGGTTCAGTTTGGTATGACATCGTAGCTCAGGAGCTAGACCGGGCAACCTTGCCGGCCGATATGCAGGTGATACTGCGTCCGGGCTGTTATGTCAGTCATGATCACGGCATTTACCAACAGGCACAACAGTTGGTGCAGCAGCGTTGTACGCTGGCAAACCGCCTGGGGCCCCCGCTACAAAATGCCTTGGAAATCGCCGCCTATGTGCAGTCGTTACCTGAAGACGGGTTAGCCATTATTGCCTGTGGCAAAAGAGATGTCGCGTTTGATGCCGGACTGCCGGCAGTAGTGCGAGTGTATCGTGCTGGGAAAGTACTGGCCGAGCTACCAGAGTCATCAGCAACCTTTCGCATTATGGACCAGCACTGTTTTTGGCACTATCCGGCAGAACTGACACTGGAAGTGGGTGATATTGTTTTACTGGTAACCTCACATCCGTGCCTGACATTCGATAAATGGCGCACATTATGGTTAACAGACGATAACTATAATCTGCTAAAACAGTTACCCACCTGCTTCTAAGCGACGTTAATCGTCTTTTTGCTGTAATAGCGTTTCCAGACATTGCTGCTTAATACCGTAAAATGTTTTAAGCTCAGCAACCTGTTGCAGTATTTTACGGTTATCCCGGGGCTGATGACGTTTGGTGGCCAGGATCATTTTATTTTTACTGGTGTGCTCCAGCGAAATAAACTCAAACACCTTGGTATCATAACCCTGTGCCTGCAACAACATCGCGCGCAGGCTGTCGGTGAGCATTTCGGCTTCCTGCCCTAAATGAATACCAAAACTGAGCGGCCCGGCAAGTACCGCTGGCACCGTCAGTTGCGGGCGTAATTCTTTGTGGCAGCATGGTGAACACATAATAATTTCTGCGCCGGTAGCAATACCCATATGAATGGCATAGTCGGTTGCAATATCACAGGCATGCAGTGCTATCATCACGTTTATACCGCGGGCTTTAAAATGTTTTACGTCCCCCTGTTCAAACTGAATGCCGGCTAAGCCAAGCTTGGCTGAGGTTTGATTACAATGATCCACCAACGCCTGACGCAATTCTACACCCGTTACCCGGGCATCTAATTGCAAGGTGTTGGTCAAATAATCATGCATCGCAAAAGTAAGGTAGGCCTTGCCAGAGCCAAAATCGGCAACGTGTAATTGTTGGTGCGACGCTAAACCACTGTCTACCACAGCACCGGAGAATATTTCGATAAATTTGTTTATCTGCTTCCACTTACGCGACATCGCAGGAATAAGTTGCTGCTGGGCATCTGTCACACCCAATTCACGGAGAAACTGCCGGTCTAAAGTTAAATAACGCTGCTTTTCACGGTTGTGTGTGGCGGCTAAGGGTTTAATGTCTGTCGTAAGTTTTTTGTCCGATAACAACACTTTGCCTTTTTTACTGATACTCAGTTGTACTTCCTGCTGCGCTGTAAACAAGTTAGCAGCACTGAACTCAGCGCCAATAACACGTTGCAATTCTGCTATCGCCGCTTCTGCCGTAAAGTTTTTACTTTGATCATTTGTTTGAAATTTATAGGTAAAACTCAGCTGCCATTGCTGTTTCAATAATACCGGACGCACTTGCAGCTGCTTTAAAGGCTCAGTGCCCTGATATTTGCTTAATACCAGTTTAACTAACTGCTGCTCGGTAATAGCGCTACTAAGGTTAGCAAAAAACGCCGCAAGTTGCGGATTGGATGAAGACAGCTGAGACATAACATAAGTTCTGACAGAATTAAACTGGCGCTAGTGTAGTCGCATCAACGGCTGAGGGAAACAACCATACTAAAAAATCATGCGCTGTAACGATAAGGTATCGCCAGATCTAAAGCGCTAACCCGGTTACGTAATACACGGATAACAGACAGCCGGCCCAGCGTTTTACCGGCCAAAGTGTCAAGCTCACCCAGTAACAGACAACTGACACAATCTGCGTCCGCAGCAACGACCAAGGCGCACTGGCTACTTAAGCCACGTAACATAACCACATCATGCATCGCTGCAGCACATGGTGTACCCAACTGAAAATACCAGCTTTTGTGCGCCTGCTGTTGTAAAAACTGGCAACTTAGTGCGGTAAGAACCAGCTCCAGCCGCACAGCAGCGGCTAAGTCCAATACCTGCAAGCTATGCTCTATGGCCCAAAAGGCTTCAGCTTCTGCCATAGACAAAGCTTGATGCTGTGGCAAACACGATAGTTGCCGGGCCGCAAATGGCGTGCAAAACTGCACATCGTCATTCAAGTCCAGCAACAAGCGATCACGTGTTTGGCAATAGGTCCAGATCCAGCGCTCAGTTGGCCTTAACATTCAAATCCCTGCGAATAAGATAATGGTTATTTATTGGTCAACTTAAGGGATACACTAAGATGATCAGGATGTTAAAGACTATTTTGTTCTAATAACAAATGATCAGCTATCGATCCTTATAAGCTATCAACGATCTCTTTAATCAGCGCTGGCCCGTGGTAAATAAAGCCAGTATAAACCTGCAATAAATTGGCGCCGGCTGCAAGCTTTTCCTGCGCGGAAGCAGCATCGCTGATACCGCCTACCCCGATAATGGGTAGTTCAGTGCCAACCGACTGGCGCAGCTGAGACAAAACCTGCGTACTTTTATCACGAACCGGCAAGCCACTTAAACCACCGGCTTCGTCAGCAAAACGCTGGCCCTGTACCAGACTTCTGTCTAGTGTAGTATTTGTCGCAATCACGCCATCCATCTTGCTTTTGAGTAACGTATCGGCCACTTGCTGTACTGCAATCAGATCCATATCCGGCGCTATTTTTACAAATACCGGCACATATTTATCATACTGAGCCTGTAAATCCAGCTGTTCATTTTTCACGCTTTGTAACAGATCAAGTAAGGCATCACCAAATTGCAGATCACGTAAACCCGGCGTATTAGGAGAGGAAATATTTACCGTAATATAACTGGCATGGGCATACACCTTGCGCATGCAGTGTATATAGTCATCTTTGCCCTGCTCGTTTGGCGTGTCTTTGTTTTTACCGATGTTAATGCCCAAAACACCTTTATAATTGGCGTTTTTCACATTCTGTACCAGATAATCAACGCCTTTATTGTTGAATCCCATGCGGTTAATAATGGCTTGTGATTGCGGCAGGCGAAAAATACGCGGTTTATCATTCCCCAGCTGCGGTCTTGGTGTTACGGTGCCGACCTCAATAAAGCCAAAACCCATCTGGCCAAAGGCATCTATACAATCGGCATTTTTATCAAGGCCAGCCGCCAGCCCTAACGGATTATCAAATCGAATACCTGCTACAGTAACCGGTTTTGCTTCCAGTTGTTGGCGCCATAGTGCAGCAACAGGGGTATGCGACAGCCGTTTTAAGCTGCCCAAAGCAAAATTATGTGACCACTCAGCGTCACAGGCGAACATCAGTTTTTGCGCAATAGGATAAAACATAACCTGCCTTATTTAACCAAAAAAATACCCCGGACCAGCCGGGGTATTGTAACGACTTAACGCATTATTTTACAGGATCGCAGTGATGACTTAATAACATTAGTTCACGCAACGCTACTGAAAACTTAGCAAACTCATGGTTCTTGGTCGTCTTAAACTCGGCCAGCATTAAACGCCAACGAACTAATATGGCATCGTTCGCACTGATCCAGCTGTTAATTACTTCATCAGCTGCACATACTGAACCACAGCTACGAACCACAACCGCAGATAGTGCACGTTGCTGCCAGTCTAATTCTTCACGGTATGAAGCCCGCGCCAGTGCCTGCCAATGATTTGCTACCGGCTGCGCGGTAATTTGGTCGAGGAACCAATGCAAATCCAGCTTATCGCCAAGTTTAAAGTAAATCTCTGCCACCATAGGTAGCGGCACTTTTTCTGTATCGGCAACTTGTGCAATATCCATCACCGAGAACAAAGTGCTGAGTTGCGATAAATATTGTGCAACATCCTCTGGCACGCCTTGTTCAACGAAACTGGCTTGCTTTTGCTGCAGCTGTTCAAGCTCAGCAGACGCAAGATATTGTGCAAGGTCCTGAGCCAGCTGCTGGTAGGCCGGTTTGAAAAAATCAACCGTTTGCTGAATATCCAGTGCCTTATTACGATGGCGCAGGAACCAGCGAGTAGCACGGCGCATCGTACGGCGCAGCTGGTGCAATAACCGGGTTTGTAACTCTGCCGGAATAATATTGTCCAGTTGCTCAACTTTACGCCATACCGCCGACATATCAAACAAATCACGCGCTATGGCATAACACAATGTCACTTCGCCGACACTGGCACCGGTTTCTTCTTGCATACGCTGAGCAAAGTTTGGCCCCATCTCGTTCACCAGCATATTCGCCAGTTTAGTTGCGATGATTTCGCCTTTCAGCGGATGGTTTTCCATCTCAGTTGCATACTTGTCTTGCAACATCTGCGGGAAATTAGCAAACAGCTGACGCTTAAAATAGGCGTTTTCAAAAATTTCCGGTAATACCAGGCGCTCTTTTAATACCATCTTGCCGTAAGCCGTCAGAATCGACAGCTCTGGCCGGGTTAATCCCTGGCCTTTTGCCATACGATCGGCAAGTTCATCGTCAGATGGCAAAAATTCCAATTCGCGATTAAGCTTGCCGTCTTTTTCCAGCGTATGAATAAAACGGGTGTACTCTTTTAGCTGCTCTGAGCCCAGTAACGACGAAATACTGATGCTCTGGGTTTGACGATAACAATCTTTAATGACGATTTCTGACACATCATCTGTCATATCCAGCAATAGTTTATTACGCTGTTTCAACGTCAAGTCGCCGCTGGCGACCAGTGTATTAAGCAAAATCTTGATGTTAACTTCATTATCAGAGCAGGTAACACCACCAACGTTGTCAACAAAATCGGTATTGATTAAACCGCCATGCATAGCAAACTCTATACGGCCACGCTGGGTAGCGCCAAGATTACCGCCTTCGCCAAAAATTTTCGCTTTCAGCTCTTTACCATTCACCCGTAGTGCTTCAGAGCCGCGATCACCTACTTCAGCATGGCTTTCGCCGCTACCTTTAACATAGGTACCTATGCCGCCGTTCCAAATCAAGTCTACCGGCATCATCAGGGCTTCACGGATTAACTCATTTGGTGTCATGCTGGCTTTAGTAGTGCCCAGCATTTCTTTCATTTGTGGCGACAGCTTAATCGCTTTAGCGCTACGCAGGAAAATACCACCACCCTCTGAAATTAACGATTTATTGTAATCATCCCAGGTTGAGGTAGGTAGATTGAACATCCGCTCACGTTCAGGCCAACTCTTTGCAGCATCCGGATTCGGGTCAATAAAAATATGCATATGGTTAAACGCAACCTGCAAGCGAATATGCTTTGACAACAACATACCGTTACCAAACACGTCGCCGGCCATATCACCAATGGCAACACAGGTAAAATCGCTGTTTTGGCAGTCAATACCGATTTCGCGGAAGTGACGCTTTACAGACTCCCAGCCACCACGGGCAGTTATACCCATTTTCTTGTGGTCATACCCATTAGAGCCGCCGGAGGCGAACGCATCGCCAAGCCAGAAACCATATTCTTCTGAAATACCATTAGATATATCAGAAAAGGTTGCCGTACCTTTGTCTGCGGCTACCACCAGATATGGGTCATCCTCATCATGACGCACCACATCTTTAGGCGGGACTACCGCGCCCTGTACGATGTTGTCAGTAACATCCAATAAGCCCCGGATAAAGGTGCGGTAACACTCTTTACCTTCATTGAGGAAAGCTTCGCGACCGCCGGTTTCTGGCAGCTTTTTACAAACGAAGCCACCTTTAGAGCCGGTTGGTACTATAACGGTGTTTTTTACCTGTTGTGCTTTAACCAGCCCCAGTACCTCGGTACGGAAGTCTTCGCGCCGGTCTGACCAACGCAAGCCGCCGCGTGCTACTTTACCAAACCGCAGGTGTACACCTTCTACCCGTGGTGAGTAGACGAAAATTTCAAACATCGGTGTCGGTAATGGCATATCAGGAATAAGATCAGATTTAATCTTAAACGAGATATAGGGTTTGTCGGCACCGTCTGATAATTTTTGGAAATAGTTAGTCCGCAAAGTAGCATTAATCATATCGACAAAGCGGCGGATAATACGGTCATCATCCAGATTTGCTACATGTTCCAGTTGGCCGGCAATTTGCTCTTCCAGTTTTTCAATAGTTTTTGCCGTTGCTTTTGATTTTGGCTCAAATTTGCTGTTAAACAGCTGTACCAGCAGATTAGCAAGCTCAGCATAACGGGTAAAAGTACTTTCTACATAAGACTGGCTGAACGTGCCGCCTATCTGCCGTTTGTATTTGGCATAAGCGCGCAACAAAGACGCTTCACGCCCACATAGGCCAGCACCGAGGATCAATTTGTTAAAACCGTCATCTTCTAACTGACCAGCCCATACTTTGGCAAATGAGTTCTGAAACGAGTTCTGTGCCGCTTCAAAATCTGCCGGCACAGCACAGTTTAACTCCATAGCAAAGTTCAATATCCAACTTACTGTGCCATCAGCACATTTCACTGCATAAGGCGTCTCGCCGATAACGCGCAAGCCGAAGTTTTCCAGCATCGGTAGCACGTCGGATAAGTGGATTGGATGATCTTTATGAAACAGATTTAACCTTACAGCTTTGCTATCTGCTTTTTCTTCCTGCGGCCGGTAAAACAGCATTTCGAGCTTGTGCTCATCATTCAGCGCTTCCAGTTTGCCAATGTCGACCAGTGCATCGTTTGGCAGCATTTCTTCTTTGTAGCTGCGCGGAAAGGCGTTGACATACTTACCAATCAGCTCGCGGCCACGCGCTTCACCGTAAACGCCTATCAGGGCGCTTTCTAACTTGTCTTCCCAGGTACGGGCAGCTTCAACCAGATTACGTTCAATATCTTTCACTTTATACTCGACATGGCTATCGCTGATCCGCACGAGATAATGGGTACGTGCCAGCACAGATTCTGAGAAATAGGTGGTAAATTCCACCGGCTCGTCACTCCCCAGAGCTCGTTGCAATATAGTCTGGGTTTCTTTACGTAACTGAGTGTTATAGCGCTCGCGTGGCACATACACCATCACTGTAACAAAACGGCCAAATGGCTCTTTGCGCATAAAAACACGTGTCATGTCACGTTCCTGCATCTGCAGCACGCCCATCGCTACATACAGCAGTTCATCTGCTGTAGCCTGAATAAGCTCATCACGTGGGTAGGTTTCCAGAATATTAAGCAAGGCTTTGTATGCATGCGTGCCGGCAGCAAATTCAGACTTCTGCATGACGGCAGCAAGTTTGTCTTTTAACAGCGGAATATCACCTGCACTGTTATTGTAAAGTGAAGAGGAATACAAACCGATAAAACGGTCTTCGCCAATGACTTTGCCGTCTTTATCGAATTTTTTTATGCCGATATAATCAATATAGGCTGGACGATGCACGCGTGATTTATTGTTGGTTTTTGTCAGGATAAGCAAGGCCTGACTCAGCGCCTGTTTACGGCCTGATTCAGGTAGTTCTGACAGTAACAATTCGCGTGACGAAGTGCGTCGCATTAAACCCAGCGATGTGTCATCAATACCACAAATTTGGTAATCGCCTTTTACCGGACTAATACGATATTCGCGGTAACCTAATAAAGTGAAGTTATCTTTAGCCAGCCAGTTTAGAAAATTATCAACTTGCTCAACTTCAGCCTTGCTGGCTTTGCCACTTTGTTTCGCCAGGTTTCTAATGACATTTTTTAGCTTTTCACGTGCCGGCTTCCAATCCTGTACAGCCAGCGACACATCTTCCATAACAGAATGCAGCTCGTCAGTAAGTGCAGAGATAGCTGTTTTGTCGGTTAACCGATCAATTTCAATATGAAATACAGTTTGCTCGGTACTGGCGTTGCTTTTACTTCCCAGTTTAAAGAAATCCGTGATTGCGCCTTTGTCATCACGTTCAGTCTGTAATGGGTAATGCAGCAGCAAATGAGCAGTAATGCTAAGGCGGCTCAGTGCCATTCGCACAGAGTCGACTAAAAATGGCATATCCTCAACCACTATCTCGACAACGGTGTGTTTAGATTCCCAGCCATGCTTGGCGATTTCCGGATTAAATACCCGGATCATTGCTTCAGGTTGCGCATGTTGGTTAAAGGTTTGCCATAAGCTTAGTGCTGCGCCGTAAAGATCGCTGTCATTACGGCCCACTAAATCTTCGTTCGACATATTGCCATACAAGGTATAGGCAAATTTTTCGACCAGGTTAACCTGATCTTTAACTTTTTGCTTTATAAGTTTATTAACATTTTGTAGTAATACAGAGGGTTGACCGTCTATCAGTGCCATTTTTGTATCCTTTTTGCAGTCACTGCCATAAAGCAGGCGCTACCGAATAAACCAGAGCGTGTCAGCTGCGCAGTGTAGTGCCAATTGTAGCGCTTTTCGAGCACTATTTTTGCCTTTTATGCTGGTTAAACCAGTGATTTTTAAAGGCTCTGACAACTTATTCAGCAAGCGTAAATAGAAAATGGCCTTTCGGCCATTTTCGTGTTTATTCATGCAATAATATTTTTTACTTACGCCGCCATAAAAATGCTGCCAGCGCGGGTAATACCACTATGGCACCAAGCATATTAACGATAAACATAAAGGTTAACAGTATGCCCATATCGACCTGAAACTTCAGCGCAGAGAATACCCAGGTGCTCACACCTATAGCCAATGTAATCCCGGTAAACAAGACGGCACTGCCACGTTCTTTTAATGCTTCAAAATAGGCCTGACGCAGCGGTGCGCCTTCACGCAACATCTGTGTCATATTCGACAAGATGTAAATGCCGTAGTCGACACCTATACCCACCCCCAGCGCAATCACCGGTAAGGTCGACACTGTCAAACCTATCTGTAGTTTAGTCATTAGCGCCGTTGCCAATACTGACACCACATACAAGGGCAAAATCACTGATATTGTCGCCCGTAACGAGCGAAAACTCAGCAAGCATAATATAATCACCGCACCGTATACGTACCACATCATCGGTTGTTGTGCTTCAGATACGGCCTCATTGGTTGCGGCCATAACACCAGCGGGACCCGAAGCCAGCATAAAACGTGTTTGTTCATCGCCCAGTTGGGCACCGTATTGCTTGGCTGCTGCTACCACACGCTCGATAGTTTCGGCTTTGTGATCTTCAAGAAACAACATTATCGGCATCACCGAGCAGTCCGCATTTAATAACCCTGTACTGGTCTCAACTCTGGACGAAGCCTGCACCAAACTTTGCGTATTGCGTGGCAAAATACGCCATTTAACATTACCTTCGTTAAAGGCAGCATTAATGTTTTTCGACACTGATGCCAGTGACACTGCTGATTGTACGCCGGCAATGTTCTCCATTAACCATTGAAACTGGTCGATACGTTGCATAATGCTATGTTCAGTGCAGGCACTGGGGATGGTTTCTACCATCACATTGATATAGTCAACCGAAATAGCGTAACGATCAGTGATAAGAAAGGTGTCCTGGTTATAACGCGATTCTTCATGCAGTGCCGGAGCGCCGGCATGCAAATCACCAATTTTAAGTTGCTGGCTTTGCATGTAGCCAAAACCAAACAGCACCGCGGTAATCAGCAAAATAACTGCTGCATATTTACGCGTAGCGAAAGCTGACAGGGCGTACCACACTTTCTCGGCTAGCGGTGATGGCGTTGCAGCGCGCTGTTTATACTTATCGCTAAACTTAACAAAAGACATTAATACCGGCAGCAGGATAAGGTTGGTCAGAATGATCACAGCTACACCTAAACTGGCTGTAATTGCCAGTTCACGTATTACGCCTATTTCAATAATTAGTAGGGTTAAAAAGCCGACAGTATCAGATAGTAATGCCACACCACCGGGCACTAACAGCTTACGGAAACTGGCCTGGGCAGCAGTTTTAGCATCCATCCCCGCAGCTACCCGTTTCCCGGTGGAGTTTATCATTTGTACGCCATGGCTAACACCGATAGCAAATACCAGAAACGGCACCAAAATAGACATCGGGTCGATACCAAAACCGAGTACAGACAGCAGGCCCATTTGCCATACGACGGCCATCAGCGAACAAGCTATCGGTAGTATGGTTAACATTAACGAGCGGCAAAAGAAAAATACCATTATCGATGTAACAGCTATTGCTACGGCGAAAAACGCTAAAACCCCTTTGGCGCCGTCGGCAACATCGCCAACCATCTTAGCAAAACCGATAATATGCACACTAAGCTTGTCATTTTCATACTTAGCGCGAATATTTTGTTCCAGCGTGCTGGCAAAACCTATGGTGTCCAGTTTTTCACCAGTGTCGGGGTCTGTTTCCAGTAACTGGGCTGAAATCATCGCACAGCTATAGTCATCTGCGACCATGCGCCCAACGATACCCGCTTTCTCGGTATTTTCTTTTACTTTAGCCAAGCCGTTGGCATTGGCGACAAAATCAGCCGGGATAACCGGGCCACCGGCAAAACCGTCTTCGACTACCTCAACAAAACGTGTGCTTGGGCTAAATAATGATTTAACCTGCACCCGATCAACTCCGGGTGTATATAGCAATTCATCATGGGCATTGCGCAGGCTGTTAAAAAAGTCGGCATTAAAAATATCACCACCGGCGTCACACAACGAGATAAGTATGTTGTTAGCGCCACCAAAGTCCTGCGCATGACGCAGATAAGTTTGCATATACTCATGTTTTAATGGGATATTTTTTGTAAATGCTGCATCCAGCTTTATTGATGTCGCTTTAAATAGCAAAAACAAGGTCGCCAACAAAAAGACAACAATAACCATTGCCCTATGCCGGAACAGCGCATATTCAAACTTGTTTACCAGTCTGTTAATACTCATCTTATTCTAATTCACTTAGTTTTATCGTTGTCACACCGGTTTCAGTGACCAGTATCAATTTGTCCTGCCACGCCAGGCCATTTACTATGGCTTTGCCGTTGGCTCGTGAAAAGTCGCGAAAGCTAATGCCATCGTCGTAGCTAATAAGCAAGCTACCAGCATTGCCCGCCAAATATAAACGGCCTGCCGCATCAGAGAAAACGCTATTAAACGTTGCTGTTTCGCCCACAGCAAGCGGTTGCCAGCTATTGCCCTGATCTGTGCTTTTAAACGCGTTGCCACGTAAACCAACAGCAATCAGGCTCATTTGCGCAGAGCGGGTAATATCGAATAATGAGCCATTATAAAACTCTTCCAGCCTGGTCCAGCTTTGGCCAAGATCAGTACTCTTTGCCGCAAATCCGGCTTCCCCGACCATGTACAGTACATTACCATCTGCGTACAACCGGTTAAAATGTGGCAATATCGCGCCTTGCTCTATCGCATATAACTCGGGATCGCTGTCCTGCAAGTCGGCAAGATAATCCTGCTCATCCTCTGACAACAGCTCGGGATGAAATTCTTTATTCCAGTTTACACCACCATCAGCGGTGCGATAAAACAGACCATAGGCGCCAACGGCAATACCGTTTTTAAGATCAGAGAAATAAATGTCAAACAATGGCTTATCAATTTGAGGCGCAAAATGTTGTACCTGCCAGTTTAATCCGCCATCAGTTGTCTGCAAAATGCTGGCATCGTGGCCCACTGCCCAACCATATTGTTTATTGGCAAAATAAACGCTGTTCAGGTTAGCTTGCACCGGCACATTCGCCTGTTGCCAAACCTCGCCATCTTTACTCATCACAATATGTCCGCGCTCACCTACTGCAATTAAAGTAACGCCATGCACATCGATAATGTCAGTTAACAGAGAACGGCTAACCATTGGCAGCTGATAAGCAGATTGCGGCTCTGCCTGGTTGGCCTGAACTGCACCAGGCATCATAAACAAGGCCGAGCCTAGCGCAACTAAGCAAATGAATTTATTACACATAATCTGAGTTATTACTCTACTGTACTTTGTAAATAAAAACGGTTGGCACTAGGCCAACCGTAACCGTAACGTGAGAAGGTTAACGTGTGCCTTCACGACGCAGTGCCGCCGGAGTGAAGTCGGCATCAGACAACTGCACAGAGAAATCATACATTTTGTCTTCATTATCCAGACCGATGGCAATGTAACGGCGAGAGTTTAAGTCGTGATACACTTCCAGCGTACTCCAATGCGTTGGGACTTCATAATAGTTCAGACCGTGGGCAAAAGCGACGCGATACAGCTCCATACGATTATCATAAAGATCCGCTACATGGATTTGCCAGCTGTCTTCGTCTATATAAAACACCCGCTTGCCATAGACGTGGCGTGTGCCGTCTTTTAAAGTTGCTTCAACCACCCAAACACGGTGTTTTTCCCAACGCACATATTCTGGGTTAATGTGGCCTGGCAGCAGCAAGTCAGCGTACTTCACTTCATTGCTATGCAGTTTGTAATCGTTGTAGGCAATATACATTTCCTGCTTGCCTTTTAACTGCCAGTTATAACGATCTGGCGAGCCGTTAAACATATCAAAATCATCAGTGGTGCGAAGACCGTCAGATGCTGTACCTGGTGCATCATAAGCTACGTTTGGCGCCCGACGCACACGACGTTGGCCAGTATTGTAAGTCCATGCCTGACGTGGTGTTTTGACCTGGTCCATAGTCTCATGCACCAATAAGGCAGTACCTGCCAACCGCGCCGGAGAAGTAACTCCTTGCTTAAAGCGGAACAGAATATTTTCTGCGGTTAATGCTTCAGCAGTAGCATTCGGCTCTGAATATTTGAACATGATCTGCTCATCAAAACCGATAACGGTATAAGCGCCTGTTGCAGTCGGTGCTGCCTGGCCACCGTTACGGCTGGCGGCAACACCGCGATAACGTAGTAAGTGATTCCATATTGCTTCCAAACCATTTTGAGGTATTGGAAACGGTATGCCAATCGCTGCGTTAACAATGCCATTACCACCCTCAACCAATTCGGCTTTGGTAGCAATATTTTTAGTAGCATCATAAACATACTGAGGATAAGACGCTGAACGGCGCGTTGGATACACATTCATTTTAAAGGTGTCAGGGTATAACTCGAACAGTTTGATTTGTCCAGGACTCAATAATGATTTGTATTGTTCTACATTACTTTTATCAATCGAAAACAATACTTTGTCATCAGCAAATGGATTTAAATGATGCATACCTGCAGTATAACCGGCAGGGGCAGCAGTAATGCCTCCAGTCCATGCAGGTATAGAGCCGTCAGCATTAGCTGCTTTTTCAGCGCCAAGCGGGGTCAAATCATTGCCCAGCCGATTAGCTTGTTCTTGAGTAACCTTAGCAGCCACAGAGCAGCTTAATACCAGTGCAATTGCTGAGGTCAGTAGGGTGAGTTTTTTCATAATTAGTGCTCGTCCCTTAAATTGAGTACTTAATGTTAAAAGAGATAAAGTCACGGTCGGCTACGTTGTTGGTTGTACCCTGTCCGTCCCAGAATATGTTGTAAGATAGCTCACCGGACCATTTACTCAGGTAATCAAAACTTACTGCATAAGCCAGCGACTTGCGGTCTTCTACAAACAAAAATAACGGATCGGGTGTAATACCATTTACGTCGTGAGAAAATACAATACGTTGTGACAGGTTAACACCAGCAAACACGTTGTTGTAGTCGGCTTTAGCAAGTAAGCGATAACCCCAGGCTGAAGCGGTAGGAAACGGATTAGTTTCAGCACCGTTTGACAAACCGGTATGCAAACCATCCTTATTCACCAGATTGCCACTGCTATCCAGCCCAAGCAAGGGGCCGCCACTGCGGTCCGTATTAGGGCCATTGAGGCGCAAAACACTTTGATCCGGCATGTCCTGAATACTGATACCACCTACTTCTGCCAGTAAACTTATATTGTCAGAACCCAATGCAGGGCCCACCAGGTGGGTAAACGTCATTTGGGCTTGTATTGTGTCTGTAAGGATAAAACCTTGTGCTTTTTGCCCAGGCTGTACTTTTTGGCCATAACGTGGATCACGGCCAATTTGCGAGATACCGGCTAAATCAGGTCGAAGCCCGGCATTAGCTAGTTGTTCCGGCATACCGGCATAGAGAATTTCAACATCATCTATTTGCAGCGGCTCGTCTTTACGATATGAAATTTCACCAGCAACAGAGGTTTCACCTACTGTAGTGTTAAAGCTGAAACCATAGAGTTTTATATCCTCAGGGTATTCAATCAGCGCTTTGGAAAACGCACCAAGCTGAGTAATATTCTCTTTTGTTACGCCACCAGACGCTGCCATAGCTGCCAAACGGCCTATATCAGCACCCGCCTGCGAGAAATCAGACGCTATACCCGATATCAGCGGTACACGGCTGTGGTAGTTCATGTAATACAGTGCAAATTCTGTATCGTTCAATTCAGGTGAAAAATACTCAAACTTAATACCGTACTCGCCACCATCTTTTGGCTTAAGCTCTCCGGCGCTGCCATAAGGACGCAATGTCACCTTAGTTGGATATGCCAAATAAGCTTGAGCTGCAGTAGCTGCAGGTAAGGCACCTGAAGCAACGGCAGAGCCCAGCATATTCAGACTGCTAAGCAAATGATCAAGATCAATATCCGGATTACCGGCAAAACCTAACTGAACATTTTGCTGATAGCCACCTTTACCGGCAAAGTCGTTGGTAGAAAAATAAGTTCCTGGTACAGGCAGGTAACTGTTTACCCACTCATACTGATAAAACAATTCCGTAGACAGGTTATCTGTAAGACCAATATTCAGGGTAAACATACCCACCGGAATATAGGCTTCTTTTAACTCGGCACCCGGGGCTCGGGCAACACCAACATCTATCGGCGTAATATTAATACCGTGCTGGATCAAGGTACTTTCACCCCAACTAAGCACTTGCTGACCCAGTTTAACCGTAACCGGATTCATACCATCATTAAAGCTAAAGTTACCGTAAACATAAGCATCAAGCAGGCGAACATCACGGCAAGTTAAGCTGCGGGCATCTTTATCAGCACAAGGGTCAACTTTTTTGCCAGAAACGGGGTTAGTGTACGCACCCTCTTTATCCATCAGGGCGAAATCATAAAAATACATAAAGCGGGTAAACAGACCAATGTTATCCTTAGTAATAGATAACTCATGCAAGCCTTTAAACAGGCTGCTAAACATATCACCTCTATCATAATTCAGGTTGCCTGCGTCACCATTGCTGGAATAACCGCCTGGTTGTTGCCAAATTTGTGAAGGTGTATAGATATTATTCGTTGCAGCGTTGTAACCTTCCCAATCAAAACGCGGATGATTAACTTTACTGATAGTATCCCAGTTACGGTCTTCCATACGCCAGCTACCACCGTATGAGAAGGTTGAGTCAAACGTGATATTTACATCACCCAGACTCCAGGATGCGGCATTTACCGGCGCCATTGACAAAGCAAACAGCGCGTACGCAACACCCACAGCTAAGGGTTTCTTAGCAAAGGTTATTGACCTTTTTTTCATCTTGTTATCTCCCCCCCTGTCCCAACAGGATTTATAAATGTTTTTTTTGTTATATTACTAAGCCAACTGATCCGATCTCAGCTTACCTAGCTAAAATAATTACATCATTTAACGCTACAGGCAAGGCCTGCCATAACGTAAATCTGTTGATTTTTATTCAGTTTTTATAAAACGCGCTCATCTTTTAACCAGCACTAGCTGTGTCAGGTTTAATCTTAGCAAAGGAGTGCACCACAAATTTTTCTAAGCTAATGAAATTAAAGGTCAAACCAGAGCGTTAAGCAAGCTATTGTTTTAATTCATTGTTTAAAGTATTAACTCTAATTAATTTTTTCCAGTCGCTCAAAAGTGCCCTGCTCAGTTACATTCAGCCGAAAACGACCTCTTATCCCTAGCGAATCTACAAAGGGAAGAAGATGACGAAAATGTAGCTGAATACGTAAACCATCGTCTGTCGTAACCAGTACATATTTAATCTGGCCGCGGTAATAACTCAAACATTGTTCAGCGTTTAACACAGCATTAAAGTTGTACTGTGGCATTATTGCAAACTTCTGCTGACCTTCTCAAACAGGTCATTGCTTAAATTAGATTGTGCGGCAAGTAACGTTAGTGCATTGCGCATTAACTGTTGCCGCGTCTTGTCAAAGCGTCGCCAACTGAGTAATGGCGTGACTAAACGCGCAGCAACTTGTGGATTGATAGGGTCAAGCTTTTTCACTGCATCCAGTATCAACTGGTATCCTTTACCATCCACACGGTGAAACTGTTGTGGATTGCGCATACTGAAAGCCGAATATAAAGCCCGGACACGATTTGGATTTTTCCAGCTAAACTGCTGATGCTGCAACATCGTCTCAATACCGGCAAATACCTCATCGCCCGGGTTGGTCGCGACCACCGCAAAGGCTTTATCCATAACCAATGCATCATGCTGCCAGCGTTGGCAAAACACATGAGTCAACTGTGCAAACAGCGCCGGTTTTGCTTGCTGCACAGCAATAAGCACCGCCATAGTGTCGGTCATATTGTCAGCTTGCTGATAATACTGCTGCAATAAATCATCGGTTGATGGCAGCTGCGCCAGATAAGCTAAGCATAATCCCCGTAACCGCCGCACTGCTACATGCTGCTGCTCGTAGCGATAGCGTTGCTGTGGCAGGCGCTGCAAACACTGCATAAACGCTGGTTCTAGCTGTTCTGCCAGGCTTATTTTAATAGTTGCAAGCGCAGACAAAATAGCATCTACCGGAATCTCGTCATGTTGCTCTGCCAGCGTATCAAAATCAGGAAGGGTTAACAGTTCAGCCGTTAGCGCCAAATCATCGCCCGGTGATTCCAGCCATTGTTTTAGCGTTGCAACTAAAGTATCTGACAGAATCGATGGCAAGGTGGCGCCCTGAATCAGTGCTGCGATTTGCCGGCTCCAATACTGCTGCATCGCATCCCAGCGCGCCACGCCATCTGATGCCCTGTCGGCAATTAGCAGTAATTCATCCGCCGTTGTTTGGCATTGCAATTTTACCGGTGCGGAGAAATGCTCCAACCAGACGACAACGGGCTCTGCTGGCAGGTCTTGCAGCACAAACTGTTGCTGGGCCGCAGTTAAACTAAACAAATGTTTTTGCTTGCTGCCGTGCTCAAAAAGTAGCTCAACAGCCAGTGGCAGCAATAATGGGTGTTTAGTCAGCTGATCTGCTGTTGCAGCAGTGTGTTGTTTTACCGTTAAGGTAAGTTGTTTGCTGGCAGCATCATATTGCTGCATAACCGAAACTACCGGCGTACCTGATTGGCTGTACCAGCGGGAAAACAACGTAAGATCATAGTCACTGGCATCCTGAATCGCCTGAATAAAGTCATCACAGGTAGCTGCCTGACCATCGTGCCGTTTAAGATATAACGCCAAGCCAGCGGCAAATCTCTCTCTACCCAGCAATGTCTGCAGCATGCGGATCACTTCCGCACCTTTATCGTAAACGGTCACAGTGTAAAAGTTATTCATCTCCAGCACTTGCTCTGGCCGGATGGGATGTGCCATTGGGCTGGCATCTTCAGCAAACTGAGCTGAGCGGACTAACTTGACTGCATCAATACGACACAGTGTGGCAGAGCCCATATCGGCACTGAATTCCTGATCACGAAATACCGTTAAGCCTTCTTTGAGGCTTAACTGAAACCAATCACGACACGTTACCCGGTTACCCGTCCAGTTATGAAAATACTCATGGCCAATGATAGATTCAATATTAAAATAGTCACGATCTGTCGCACTGGCAGCATCCGCCAGCACGTACTTGCTGTTAAAAATATTCAGACCTTTGTTTTCCATGGCGCCCATGTTAAAGAAATCAACAGCGACTACCATGTATATGTCCAGATCATACTCAAGGTTAAAACGTTGCTCATCCCAGCGCATAGCACGTTTTAACGCCTGCAGCGCAAAATCACCTTTTGCCGAGGCGCCCTTATCAACAAAAAGCTCCAGGCGGACATCTCGCCCTGACTGAGTAGTAAAGTTATCAGTCAGTAGATCAAAATCACCGGCGACCAGGGCAAATAAATAGCAAGGCTTCGGAAAAGGGTCATGCCACTGCACAATTCTGCAGCCCTGCTCATCGACATGCTCTGATACTTTATTACCATTTGATAACAGATAAGGGTATTTTTTAGCGTCGGCTTTAATGGTTACAGTGTACTGACACAATACATCAGGCCGGTCAGGAAAAAACATTATCCGACGAAATCCTTCGGCTTCACATTGCGTACAATAAGTGTTGCCTGCCATATACAAGCCTTCCAGTGCCGTATTGTGTTGTGGCGCCAGTTCCGTCTCAATACAAAGCTCAAAGCTATCGGGCACCTCAGACACGATAAGTCCATCGTCAAGCAATTGGTACTGACTACTGTTAAGCGGTTGTCCGTTAAGTGCTATTGCCAACAGTGTTAACTGCTGCCCATCCAGGCGCAAAGCGGCACCTGGCGATTGCCGGTTTATCTGCATCACCGCCCTGACTCGCGTGGCAGTGTCATGCAAATCAAAACTTAGCTGCATTGTCTGAATAGTGAAAGTAGGTGGCTGATAATCGTGGCGAGAGCGGGCAATCCGGCTGGCAGTGTGTGATGACATAGTGCGTCTCTGACAATAATAAAAATTACATTAATAATGACAAAAAAGCCTGACAGATTCAGGCTTTTTTATTCAGGCTTTGGCTTGCGTTTGCTGTAGCAAGGAATCAGGTGGTGTCAATTTCAATATCTTAATACCGCAGTAGGCATAAATAATCGCTAAAACCGGGTTTATTAAATTAAAGAAAGCATAAAATGCGTAATCCAAGGGGCTAACCTGTAACACGCTATGCATATAAGCACCACAGGTATTCCATGGGATCAACGGGCTGGTAATAGTACCGCCATCTTCCAATGTTCGGGATAAGTTCACAGGCGCCAGATTACGCCGTTCATACTCTTCTTTAAACATCCGGCCGGGCATTACTATCGACATATACTGATCTGCAGTAAGCACATTGGTAACAAAACAGGTCGCAATAGTGCTGGTAATAAGTGAGCCTGTGCTACGGGCAAAATACAAAATAGAGCTGACAAATTTACGTAATAAACCTATTTTTTCAATCGTCGCGCCAAACATCATGGCGCTAAACACCAGCCAGATTGTGTTAAGCATGCTAGACATACCACCACCGCTTAACAAATCATTTAAACTGGCATTGCCAGTGTCAATGGTAAAACCAGCATGTAAGGTATGCCAGATTAACTTAACGATACCAAGTGCCGACGGTACGTCGGCCTCAATCAGTTTAGCCAACAAATCCTGCTGAAAAAACACCGCCCACACAGCGCCCAGTAAGGCACCAATAAACACGGTTGGAAAAGCAGGAACCTTCTTTATTGCCATCGTTAACAAGACAAACAGCGGGATCAGTGCAATAAAACTGATCGAGAAGTTATCTTGTAATACGCTGGTAATTTCAGTGATACGGGCTAAATCAGCACTCACATTCGAGTTAAATCCGATAACCGTAAACAACATAAGCGCTAAGATGAAACTGGGAACCGTGGTCCACAACATATGCCGGATATGGTCGAACAAATCGGCCCCAGCTACTGCAGGAGCTAAATTTGTCGTTTCGCTCAGTGGTGATATTTTATCGCCGAAATAAGCGCCAGAAACGATAGCACCAGCAGTAATTGCCGGAGACAAACCTAAGCCGGCTGCCACGCCTATCAGGGCGACACCTATAGTCGCCGCAGTAGTCCAAGAGCTGCCGATACTCATAGCAACTATGCCACACAATAAACAACTGGCAGCATAAAACCAGCTTGGACTTAGCAGCTGCAAGCCATAGTAAATTAAGGTTGGCACAGTGCCGGACAGCATCCAGGTGCCGATCAGTGCGCCCACCGATAACAAAATAAGTACTGCGCCTAATGACAGTGAAATGCCTTTAACCATCGCTTTTTCCATTGCCGACCAGCGATAGCCATTCTTTAAGCCTATCACCACGGCAACGGCTGTAGCCATAAATAATGCAATTTGATTTGGCCCATAAGAAGAATTATCACCAAACAAATACACTGATGCAGATAATAAAATAATCAGTACGATAAGCGGTATCGCGGCATCCAGAAAGCTAGGTTGTTTTTCAGACATCTATTGCTCCGATTGGCTAAGGGTGCATCGACCCTTGCTCTTTATAGTTATATATTGTCAAACCACAAAACTAAAACGAACGGTAGAACATCACCAGAATGATAACCGGGCAAACAAACTTAACGTACCAAGGCCAAATCCGCCAAAACAGGCGTTGCTCCGCCAGGGCGTCACCCTTTTTCAACTCTTGCAGTATGTCATTACGTCGCCATACCCAACCGGCAAAAAGACATAGCATTAAGCCCAACAAAGGCTGGCTATAGCGTGTTGTCAGCGCAATCACAAAACCGAAAAGGCTATCAAAATTGACAATTATCAGACAACTTAGAGTAAAAATGACTGCGGCAATTAACCACACCGTTTTCTGTCTGGCTATTTGATGTTTTTCCACCACGTAGGACACCGGCACTTCAAGCATTGAGATAGACGAAGTTAACGCAGCTATTGACATCAGTAGGAAAAATGCGAACGCAACGATACCTCCGACAAAGCCCATCGTAGCGAACAATGACGGTAACACAGTAAAAATCAGCGTATCTTCAGATAGCATACTGCCATCAGCAGCAAAAATCTGCACACCATTATTTAAAGCTACATACATCGCCGGAATAATTAACAAACCGGCCAGCACTGCCACACCAATATCCACCAGCGATACAGCGGCACCCAAGCGCGGTAAATTTTCGCTATGGCTGACATAAGAGCCATAAATAAGCATAGTGCCAACGCCTAGTGACATGGAAAAAAACGCCTGCCCCATCGCACTGATCAACAAATCCGGCTTAAGGATCTGGCTGAAATCAGGTAGTAGGTACACTTTCAAGCCTTCGAGAGCGCCATCTTGCGTCATAACATAACCAAATAACACAAACATAATGACAAACAAAGTTGGCATCAGACGCACCGACCAACGTTCAATACCATTGACCACACCACCACTTACAATACCTACCGTTAAAGCCATAAAACCAGCGCAAAACAGTAAGTTACGCTCCAACGAAAAGGTGATTAACCATTGTGATACTTGATGAAAGCCCACTAGACTGGCGATAGCCTCAAGTGTATGTGCAAGCATCCAGCCGCCAACAATACTGTAGAATGCCAAAATAAGTGATACGGTAACAATGCCCCAGCCACCAACAAGACGCCCGGAAAAGCCTCTGGACACCTGCCCCAATGCATCAACCACATTGGCTTTGGTAGCCCGGCCAATCAATAATTCAGCCATTAATACCGGATAAGCTAACAGAAATGCTAATATCAGATACATTAGAACAAAAGCAGCACCGCCATTGCTGGCTACCTGCGTCGGGAAGCCCCAGATATTCCCTAACCCAACTGCTGAACCTGAGGCAGCCAAAACAAACCCCAGCCTCGACGAGAACTCACCACGTGCACTCATAGTAAACCTTTATAATTATTATGTTTTTTAAACTTAAAAAGAAGGCGGTATTGCTACCGCCTTCTTGTACCGATACAACCTAAAACTTATTTTTTTGCCAGACGGCTAACCATTTTTAAATCGGCAGTAATATTAGCAGCCTCTTCTAAAAATGGATCTATTTTCTCCAGCTTCTCTGGCACATCGTCAAGCGATTCAACAACAGGCATACCAAACCGCGTCAAACGTTGATTTACACGGCTAAGTTGCTTCGCTTTGTTTTCATCACGCTCTGCTAAACGCTCAGCCTCTTTTAACGATACCGTTTTCTCATCAATGTTTTGCTTGTATTCGGATATGTCCTGCAACAAATACTGAAATTCTGGCTCCGCACTGATACGGGCCTGATGTTTTTCACGCAAGCTCGGCACCAAAGTAGCAATGTCATACAGACTGTCGTACTGCGCAGCATTTATTGAGTCCCACGGCAAAGCATATTCCTCTTTGCTTTCGCCCCACTCTTGCGGATCTATCGCTGTTGGAAATAAGATATCTGGGATCACGCCTTTGTGCTGTGTGCTGCCGCCATTTATGCGATAAAATTTAGCTATGGTGTACTGCACGCTACCAAGCGGATTATCAAACATATCATAGATCCGGCCAAGACCCCGGTGCTGCTGCACAGTGCCCTTACCAAACGTTTGTTCACCAACAACCAATGCCCGGCCATAATCCTGCATTGCTGCGGCAAAAATTTCTGATGCTGATGCACTGTAGCGATCGACCATTACCGTTAAAGGACCATCATAATAACTAACGCCATCATTATCTTGCGATACAGAAACCTTGCCATCACCTTCACGAATTTGCACTACCGGACCACGGTCAATAAATAAGCCTGTCAATAACGTCGCTTCTTGCAGCGAGCCGCCACCATTGCCACGTAAATCGACAATAATGCCATCAACATTCGACTGCTTTAAATCAGCCAATAGTTTTTTAACATCTTCGGCCAAATTATTGTAGAAGCCAGGGATACTAATAACCCCGACTTTTTGATCAAGTTCAGACAACTGCGGCTCAAATATTTCGGCCTTTGCTGCGCGATCTTCAAGCCGGATTTTATCACGCACAATACTGATAACCTGAGATTGGCTGGTGCCAATATCATTGCCACCCACTACTTGTAAACGCACAGTGCTGCCCTTGGGGCCTTTTATCAAGTCTACGACATCATCCAAACGCCAACCTATCACATCGACAAACTCACTTTTGTCTTGCGCCACACCGATAATTTTATCTTTCGGTTTTAGCTTTTGTGTCATATCTGCCGGACCACCGGGAACCAAGCTCTGGATTACGGTGTAATCTTCATCTGCACGCAGCACAGCGCCAATCCCTTCCAGAGACAAGTTCATCTCTTGCTGAAAACGATCGGCGTTGCGAGGTGAAAGATACGACGTATGCGCTTCAATACTGCGGGCAAAAGAATTCATTACCAACTGAAATACGTCTTCACTTTCAGTTTGCGTTAGACGTTTTTTTGTATTGCGGTAACGTTTAGATAAAATTTCTTTTGTTTCTGCGGTGGTTTTTCCCGCAAGCTTAAGATTAAGCGCATCAAATTTTACTCGTTGCCGCCAAATTTCATTTAACTCTTTGGTATCTGCCGGCCAATTTGCTTTTTCTCTGTCGTAAACATATTGATCATCAACAGAAAAATCAAACTCAGTGTCCAATAACGACAGCGCGTAATCAAACCGTTCTGCACGACGTTGCAGCGTCAGGTTAAACATCTCAAACGCCAGGCTTAGATTGCCTTTGTTTATTGCATCATCAAACTGGGTTCGATATTTTTCAAAGCTCTCTGCATCAGCTTTGGTCAGTACGTTGCGATAATAGTCCAGATTCTTCAGGTAAGTATCAAACATACGTGAAGACAGGGCATCGTCAAGCTGCACTTTGCTATAATGGCCACGGGTAAACAACGCAGTGATTCTTTTACTGGCTGTTGCATGCTGAGATGCCTGCGTCACAACCGGCAGCACCAACGCGTCCGTGTCTACACCTGAGGCACCGATGCCAAAAGTAACAAAAAGTGCTGTCGCAAGTACTGAACATTTTTTCATAAGCTACTCTGTATTAATCAGGCCAGATACAAACTATCCTGCCGTGTTTTTATTACCATACCAGAATCCAGCTGCACAGTGACATCCTCTTTGCTAACTTCCAGCACCGTCGCCGGCATTGGGCTAAGACCAAGTTTAATCAGCACTTTGGCACCAACAACAACATCAGACGTCACAACAGGTTGTAAGGATGCTGAAGTGGCCGCAACCGGCTCAGCTCTGGCGGGTCTGTGGCTAACCTTAGCTTCTTTAGAGGCCTGAACAGGCTTTTTGTTCTGGTTTTTTTTGTAAGCAGGTTTTTCTGGCGCTACTGGGGCTTGTTTTGCTTTGGCTTCAGCAATGCGTGCTTTGCGTTTTTCAGCTGCTTTTGCCTTACTTTGTTCCAAAGTTTGGCTGGCATGTTCAGCTTGCGCAGCGTCGATTAAATCACCGTTGCTGCCGTCTAAATCGACTCTGGCAGTCCCTTCTTTGGTAGCTTCCAGATAACGCCAGCTTGATGTATAAACCCTTAGGGCTTGACGTAACTGAGTTTTACTAACAGTTTCATCCGTTTGCAAGCGTGCAGCTAAATCCTGAAAAATACCAATTTTTAGCGGCTTAGCTTCACCAGTCAAACTAAAGCAAGCTGGAAACTTATCGACAAGGTAAGCTAATACATCTTTTACATTTGTCGCTTTAACATTTTGTTCGGTTGGGGTGGTCATTAACGCTTCACTCTTCTTCATCTACGGTATCCGCGTCCGGTATACCTTCTTCCAGCTGTTGGCGCACATAAGCCAAAGCCCAATCTATTAATTCATCTTCGTCTGCTTCGAGCAGCACAGTACCGCCACGCAATTGATCCCATATGCCCGGCAGCAAATGCTCTACCTGGTCGGTAGTAATATCATCCGGCAACGCCTGCCAAACTGTATGATAAACCGCATTTATTTTATCTGTTACCAGCTCTTCATCACCTTCCCAGTCACCGATATCGGCTACGTCAAACAGGTAGTCGTGAATTGAAATGGCATCTTTCATAGTGTAACAGCCAAGTGCTGTTCAAACAGCTGAATAAGCTGCTCAAGCCCGGCCTGGTCATCGGTATCAAACCGTGCTAATTGCGGGCTATCGATATCCAGTACGGCAATAATCTCAGCATTATGGCGCAGTGGTAATACTATTTCAGAATTACTGGCGGCATCACAAGCAATATGGCCGGGGAATTCGTGCACATCCTTGACCAGTTGCACCTCGCCGCTGGCAACAGCTGTACCACAGACACCTTTACCTACAGCAATGCGCACGCACGCAACCTGGCCCTGAAACGGCCCAAGTACCAGCTCACCACTGCGCATAATGTAAAAACCTGCCCAGTTTAAATCAGGCAGCTGATTAAATATTAGCGCACTTAAATTCGCCATATTGGCAATAAGGTCGGATTCGTGCTCAATTAAAGCCTTGGCTTGCTGATTCAGCAGCCGGTACAACGCGGTTTTTTCACTAGACATGAAATATGGGATTCTGACTAAAGCTCAAAACCCGTACATTACTCGTTTTACCTGAGAATTTAAACCACTTCAGGGCAAAGATTTGCTGCCATTGGCGGTTTAAATGAAGCTTGACACGTATTTGACTGATATTTATACAAGGTTTGAGCCTAAACCCTATCGACCTTGTTCGGATTGGCCGGATAATAACGAACCGGCTGTTGCGCCTGATGACTAAAAAACCGCGTATCTTTGTATGGCAGTTTCATAAAGCCGCCAACACCCTCTCCGCTTATCTGCGCCACTTTGTGCAAAATACTTTGCAGTAAACGCTTAAACTGTGGCTCTGCGGCCGGGTCCAGCAAACGGTAGTAACTGTGGATCTTCATATACAAAGTGGTTACTTCAAAAATAATGCAGCCGGTATGCCGGATTAAGTTCAGCTTAGCAATGTCGTCCATAATAGCATCGGGCAATATCAATTGCTCATCCGGATCTTTACCATCTTCAAAATAAGAATGCTGTTTACTGGCGTCTTCGTTGCTAAGAACCGGGGCTAACTGATATGGAATAACTGCATCTGCCGGCGCGGTAAAGGGCTCGCTAACGCTATTTCGGCTGATATGCAGCGTATTACGTGCATTAAATAAGCAAGCTTTAAAAATACCCACTTTGGCAATGGCGCGCGCCAGCGTGACCACATTATTGACAGACAAAGCGAAAGAAGGCGCCAGGCTGTCGTCATATAAATTCAGGCTTGAATCAATGTAAACGCCACCCGCCTGCCAGTGAATAGCCAGACCACCGACCACAGGAAAACGCGCCAGCCGGCTTACTGCTGCGACAAAGGCTTTTTCTGTTTCGCCCATACCCTGCAAATAGTTTTTGTAATAACGCTCTAGTTGCACATCATCGACATAAGCAATGCCTTCTTCTTCACTGTGCTCACGTAAAAACGACTTACGCGATGAATACACTACCGTATCCAGCTCGCGCGCCTGCGGGCTTACCCATACCGGCAACAATGGGGAATCATCAAACAAAGCAAACTGCGGCAAGACTAAACGCTTTAATGCCGACATCTGCTGTAAAAAATAATCACCGGCCTGCGCCCTTAACATGGCATCGTCCGACAGCATACTGTCTAGCAGAGTGGCAAACTCTACCGGTAAACCCAGGCTGCGCGCAGGTATCGCTTTACAGCCAAAACGGCATGACTGACCGGATGCCAGCGCATACAAGGTGCCGGCAACGCCCTGCTCGTCAAAGCGTGGGCTGGACAAGGCGCCGGCACGTTGCTCAGGGCCGATAAAATACACATCGCCCATCCGCGCATTGGAGTGTTGTAAATCCGCCGACATCAACTGCATGACGTTGTTGGCTACATACTGGCCATTGGCATCTAATTGAGCAAATACCGACGAGCCCCAGTCAATCAGGCTGACATGGCCGTTTAGCTCGTCAAACACCAGGTTAGACGGCTTAACATCACCGTGCACTATTGGTATTAGCTCGCCGTCTTTGACATTACTACGCAGTGCCAACAACACATCCGCTAACTGACAGGCAATATCCACTAACAGCCGGGCACTTAAACGGCCATGCTTTAAGCTGTAATGCTCTAAATCGATACCAGCGCCACGTTGCATCATCAGAATGCCTTGCTTTTTAACCACCTGGTACGTGATGTAACGCGGTACGTTCGGATGCTGTACCTGCGACAGCATATAGGCTTCGTCCGCCAGCCGCTCCTGAATATGCTGCGGCAAATTGATGCGCGAAAATTTAAACACACAGCTTTGTCCGCTGGCATCTAACCCGGCAAATGCAAAGCCATAAGCGCCTTTACCAATTAGCTCAATCTGGCCGTAACCGAGTTTTTCCAGTTCAGAAATACACAGCGCCACCCAGTCTTTAAGCTTTTTAGCATCATTGGCATTAAGCAGATAGATCGACTGCTCTTCCGGAATGTAAAAGTTGCGCAACTGGTTTTTATACTGCATAGGGCCTCAGGCTTTCACACAGCGCTCGAGCGCCCATTGGCGCAGCGCATTAATTTGCTCTGCCATCACCACCGACAGCGGCTGCGTTGCTGACAGCTCGTCCATTAAATGGTGCAAGCTGAACTCAGTGCCGGCGGCCCGTGCACGAAAACTGGCACCAACGACCGCTTGCTCCAGCTCTGCGCCGGAAAAACCACGGCATAATGTCATGGCCTGTTGCAGTGCCTCATCCGGCAGGCTCAGTTGTCGCCTGGTTAAATGCAATCTGAGCAGCTGTAAACACTCGTCGTTACCGGGTAAGTCAACAAAGAAGATTTCATCAAAGCGACCTTTACGCAGCAACTCTGGTGCTAATTCGTGGATATTGTTCGCGGTAGCGACCAAAAACACCTGTGATTTACGCTCTGACAACCAGGTAAGAAAACTACCGAGCAAACGCCGAGTCACGCCGTTGTCGCTGTCACCACCGGACAAGCCTTTTTCTATTTCATCTATCCATAAAACGCAAGGGGCCATCGCATCGGCCAGCGCCAATGCTTGGGCGAGGTTTTTTTCGGTTTCACCAATGTACTTATTGTACAGCGCCGCCATATCCAGCCGCAGTAAAGGCAGGCACCAACTACCTGCGATGGCTTTTGCCGCCAGGCTTTTACCCGTGCCCTGCACCCCAGTTAGCAATAAGCCTTTGGGCGTATCTTTGGCGTTATCAATAAAGGCTTGCTGGCGCTGCGCTATCCAATGCTTAAGATTATGTAAGCCGATCACATTGGCAAAGCTGCCGCTGTCGAATACTTGTGACAACACGCCATCGGTTTGCAACAAGCTGAACTTAGCGCGGTTAATACGCGGGATATCCTCTTTTGTAATGGCACCGTCATCCGAAATCGCTTTGTAAGCCAGCCGTTTTACCTCATCAAAGGTTAAACCGCGTAAATTTTGCACCAGTAATGCCACATTCTCAGCACTCAGTTCTGCCAGCATGCCGTGTTTAGCGCTATAGCTATCGGCCATATCATGCACTAGCTGACGTACTTGCTGGTCGGAAGGCAAACTCAACTCAAAGCGGTAGCACAAGCGGGCCAGTTCCGGCGGTACCTCTATTGCGTGGCTTAACAGCATAATTGTGTGGCCAAGCTGTTCATGTGCCTGAGCAATCTCTTTGATATAACGTATATGCTTGGGATCAGACAAAAACGGATGAAAATCACACAGCACAAAAATGCCGGGGTTGCGGGTTGCTTTAATTTGCGCCAGTAAATTGGTGGGATCAGCATTAAATGCCTGGGCGCTGTGTTCACTATCCAGCCGCTGCAAACCGTCGGTGATGGTCCATTTAAACACCGGCCGCATTAAGTTTACGGCCAAGCGTTTGATCAGCAATAGCGCGCGCGGCTCTTCATAGCTTTCAATTACAATCAGCGGGCTGTGTGCCTGCACCAATACCCGTAAGTCATCAAATTCGTGCATAACAATCCTTGAGCCAAACACCAATAAAAAAACCCACTACAATGAGTGGGTTTTAGCAGAAAGCCGCTTAGCTGCCAAGCTTAAATATCGGCTATCAGCGCATTGCCACTAACATGGCTGACGGCTGTTCCAGATACTGTTTCCAAAGATTGGTAAAGCGCGCTATGGTGCCGCCGTCAATAACGCGGTGATCGCCAGACCAGCTGATCTGCATCAGTTGGCGCGCTTCCACTTCACCTTTGCTGTTAAAGCGTGGCAGCGTTTGCACTTTACCCAGCGCCACTATCGCCAGCTCCGGCTTATTGATAATCGGCGTGGCGACAGTGCCGCCTAGTGCACCAATATTGGAGATACTGATAGTACCGCCTTTTAAATCGGCCGGGCTTACCCGTCCTTCCCGCGCCTGCTCGGTTAAGCGAGTTAAATCGTTGGCAATATCAATAATGGATTTATGCTGGCAACCTTTGATATTCGGCACCAGCAGACCAATTTTGGAGTCTACCGCTATACCGATATTGTGATCATCAAAGTAGGTGAGCTCAGTGCAATCAGCATTGACTTTGGCGTTCATAATTGGGAACTGGTTAATTGCCAACGACAGTGCTTTGATAAAAAACGGCATCATCGTCAGTTTTACGCCCTGATTAGCGTAGTGATCTTTCAGACTGAGGCGCAGTGCAATCAGATCGGTTAAATCAATCTCTTCACAGTAAGTAAAGTGCGGAATAATCGACACCGATTCAACCATTTGCCGCGCCATCGCCGCTTTAATACCTTTGATAGGCTCAATACGGCTACCGCCGGATACCGCCGCCGGCGCTGGTGTTAACGCTTTGACTTGCTGCGGTGAAGATACTGGTGAAGTTTGCTTACCACCAGCAAAAGCACGCACATCCTCTTTATATACCCGGCCTTTATCACCGCTGCCTGGCACCTTGCTTAAATCAATATTTAATTCACGGGCTAAACGGCGCACCGCCGGGCTGGCCAGGGCTTTGCCTTGCACAGCTGGAGAGACAACTGCTTCGGGCACACTGGCTTGCGGCGTGAGTGCAACAGTTTGGCTTGCCGCTGCAGGTGATGTTGTTGCCGGCGCAGTGCCGGCATGCGTCATAGCAAACAGTGGCGAGTGTACCTTGGCAATTTCACCTTTGGCGTAATACAGCTTAGTAATTTTACCCGAGTACTTGGCGGGAATTTGTACCAGTGCTTTGTCGGTCATCACATCACATACCGGCTGATCTTCAACGATGTTATCGCCCTCTGCCACCAGCCAATCGACAATTTCACACTCAACAATACCTTCACCGATATCCGGCAGAATAAAATCTTCGCTGCCGCTCGCCGCAATAGTCGCAGGTGCTGGTGCTGGTGCTGGTGCTGGTGCTGGTTGAGCATCGCCACTGCTTGCTGTGCCTGCAACCTGCATTTCAAAAAGCGGCGCATGCACTTTAGCAATCTCGCCCTTGGCGTAATACAGCTTAGTTACTACACCGTTATGTACCGCAGGAATTTGCACCAACGCTTTGTCGGTCATCACATCACATACCGGTTGGTCTTCAGTGATGGTGTCGCCTTCACTGACCAACCAGTCGACAATTTCACACTCAACAATACCTTCACCGATATCCGGCAGAATAAAATCTTTTTTCATTGCTGCCTCCGTTAAAAGTTAACTGAGCGTTTAATCGCTTCATAGGTTTTTAAGTGATCTGCCACATACTCTTTTTCCAGCGCGAGCGGGTAAGGCGTATCCATACCGCATACGCGTTCAATCGGGCTTTCCAGATGTAAAAAGCACATTTGCTGGATAGTGGCGGCAATTTCACCGGCAAAACCTCCGGTTAACGGCGCTTCATGGTTTATCAGCAGGCGGCCGGTTTTCTTCACCGAGGCTGCAACCGTATCAGCGTCCCACGGTAAGATGCTGCGCAGGTCGATTACTTCGCACGAAATACCGTCTTTTTCAGCCATCTCAACTGCTTTTTGCACGATTTCCATTTGCGCGCCCCAGGCCAGCACGGTAATGTCTTTGCCCTGCTGGGTCACTTCGGCTTTGCCCAGCTCAATTTCGTAATAGTCTTCAGGCACTTCACCCACTGATGCGCGATAGAGCTTTTTCGGTTCAAAGAAAATAACCGGGTCGGGGCTGGCGATAGACGCCAGTAACAACCCCTTGGCCTGATACGGATCACGTGGGATCACCACTTTTAAACCCGGAGTATGCGCGAAATAGGCCTCCGGCGACTGACTGTGATAGTGTCCACCGGCAATACCGCCGCCATAAGGGCTTCGAAAGACAATGCCGCCTACATTAAACTCATTACCGGAGCGGTAACGGAATTTCGCGGTTTCGTTAACTATTTGGTCAAAGGCCGGGAAGATATAATCGGCAAACTGAATTTCCGCTACCGGCTTCATGCCTTGCGCCGCCATGCCATTGGCAAAACCGGCGATACCCTGCTCGGTTAATGGCGTATTAAAGCAGCGGGCTTTACCGTATTTTTCCTGCAATTTACTGGTGGCGCGAAATACACCACCAAAGTGGCCGACGTCTTCACCAAAACACACAACGCTGTCGTCTTTGGCCATCGCTAAATCAAGCGCATTATTAATGGCCTGTAACATATTCATCTTTGCCATTAGTCTAATCTCCCCGCCGTTACCGGATACGCATCCGGGTACTTACGGATATGCGCTTTTAATTCATCTAATTGTTGTTGTAGTGCCGGGATCGGCTGGGCATATACATCAGAGATCAGGTGTTCAATACCGGGCTTAGCCACTTTTTCCGCCACTTTTAACGCATCAAGAATTTCGCTGCGCAGTGCTTCAATGGTCACTTTGTCATCGGCATCTTTTAGCCAGCCTTTGTCAATTAACCATAAACGGTAGCGGGCGATCGGGTCGTTCTGGCGCCATTTCTCTTCTTCTTCTTTCGAGCGATAGCCACTTGGGTCATCAGAGGAGGAGTGCGCACCTAACCGGTAAGCGATCGATTCAATTAACACCGGTTCGTTATGCTTAAGCGCATGCTCACGCGCCATTTTGGTGGCATGGTACACGGCTAAAATATCCGCGCCGTCTACCCGCAGTGCTTTCATACCATAACCGACTGCGCGACAGGCAATACCGTCGCCGACAAACTGCTCGTTGGCCGGGGTAGAAATAGCATAACCATTGTTACGACAGAAGAAGATCACCGGTGCTTTGTGTACTGCGGCCATATTTAAGCCAGCGTGAAAATCGCCTTCAGAGGCAGCGCCTTCACCAAAATAACAAATAGTGGTGTTGGCCAAACCGCGCAGCTTTTGCGCATAGGCATAACCACTTGCCTGCGGAATTTGCGTGCCCAGCGGTGAGGATATTGTCATGTAGTAAATATCTTTACTGCCGTAATGCACCGGCATTTGCCGGCCTTTACCCAAATCTTTTTCGTTGGAGAACAGTTGGTTCATAAACTGCTCCAGCGTAAAGCCACGATAACGCAATGCCCCCTGTTCACGGTATTGCGCCATAATCATGTCTTTATCGTCCAGCGCAGCGGCACTGCCAACGGTAGCGGCTTCTTCGCCAAGACATTGCATATAAAAGCTGATGCGGCCCTGACGTTGTGCTGCCAGCATGCGCTCGTCCAGCACCCGGGTAAACACCATGGTGTCGTACATTTTAAGTGCGGTAGCCTTATCCAACTCCGGCACTGTTGCACCTTCGTACAGGCTGCCATCGTCGCGTAAAATGCGCAGCGTAGGAATTTTTAACGCATCACCGGCGGTAAACTCCGCAGTGTGCACCGTGGTAATGGTGGCGTTATTTGGGTTAGTCATAGGGTGTCTCTTGTTTGTTATACGTGTTGGACATGTGGTTAGCAACGCTGGCCCGGCCTTGGTGTCAGGCCAGCGTTACTACTCATTATAGCGGTGTTTACCGCTCTCCCCGTTTGTGCGCCACGTGAGCAGGCACCGGTTTGTTCTGATTATTATCGGCGGCAACTTTACCTTTACGTAAACTGCATTGCAACCGCCCTTGCGGTTTAGCCAGGCAAGCGCTGCCGGAGACTGTCAGCTTAAATTTACTCTTTACAGCAGGTTAATCGGCTAACTGCTGTTACACCAGGTTGTGCTGCACTGTGGTGGGCACCACCATCAACATAGCGCGTTGGCCTATTGCGACTTTAGCATTAGGGAAAATAATGGCTTCGCCTTCCCGCTCTACCCGATATTCAGTGTCGCCGTCAGTGGCTAACAACGTACCCACCGGGTAAGCGGTAAAGTTTTGCACGTCATCGGAAAAATGCAGCTTAAATTCCTGCGTTTGTTTATTAATAGCCCGATACACCTGATACAGCTGAAACTGCTGCTCATCGAACGGCACTGTGTTTACCCTCTCTTCGCTAACCAATTGACGCAATGCCGTGCGGGCTTTACTAAAACGGCGCATATCATTTTGGCCGAACGGCTGCACTTTACCCAGTTCAATGGTAAAGGCATCTGCGCCGTGGCTGTTAGAAGCATAATAGCTAAAGGTCGATGCCGGCGTTTGCATCAACAGTACAGTAGTGACATCACAGGCCTGTAAAAACTCAAACCCGGCTTTTTGCCACGGCTTGTCATGTAGGAACGGATATACGGCAAATTTTTCAAAGCGTGAGCCACGAATAGCGGTGTGTAAATCGTATAAATAACGGTTACGCGGCACCAATTTGGTTACGCGTACATCGTTGTAGAACCGGCTGACATAGTCTTCTAACGCCCTAGCACGGTGACGCTCAGCATTAATCAGGCCGGCGCCCATACTATGATGACCGGAAAACAACCGGTTTAAATTTTCTGTAATTTCTCGGCTGCCGGCATTAATCGCCGGTGGGTTACCAAACAGTACTAATAAGCGGTGTTTAAGCTGCAGTTGGCCGGTAAGCAGGTGCTTGACCAGCTCAGCACAAATTTCTATCGGCGCGGTTTCATTGCCATGTACACCGCAGGATAGGACAATGTCTTTACTGCCTGGCTGCTCGGGTTCAAAACAAATAACACCGGTGTCCCACACCGACACTGCGGTGTTGTCAGCCAGATTAAAATGTATTGGCGCCAGGCCATCGGGATGTTGCAAAGTAAGATGCAGAAAGTCACCGTTTGCGATCTGTTGTGGTGTCATACGCCAGCTCCGTGTAATAAAACAGCTGTCGATTCTACCCTATAACCACGCGGGACTAAACGGTTGAACGGTAATCAGAAAACGCTGCCACTGTATCTCGGCCTAACTCTTTAGCCCGATACATCGCATAGTCGGCGTCTGCCAATAGTTGCTTAAGCTGATAGCCGGAAGTATCAGAACCAGAAACCCCAAAACTGGCACTTAACGGAAACTGCTTGCCACTGTCGCTACTATCAATAGCACCTATTGCATCGCGGCAAATCTCTGCCAGCAGCACGGCTTTATCGGTGTGACAACCTGGTAAAACCACAGCAAATTCTTCGCCGCCAATGCGGCCAAACACATCATTGTTACGCATAAAATTACGACAAGTTTTAACAACTGCTTGCAAAGCCCAATCACCCGCAGCATGGCCATGCGTATCGTTTATCGTTTTAAAGTAATCCAGATCAAATAAAATAACTGCTGCCGGCTTCGTATTGTTTTCACAATAGTTCAGCGCTATTCTAGCCTGATTATTAAAGTGGTAACGGTTGCTAATGCCGGTAAGCTGGTCGTATTCAGCAATTTTCTTAAAACGCTTACGTCCTGTCATACCGCGATAAGCTAATGTCGTAGCGATTACCAATACAAACGCCAGTATCAGTACAACAAGACGGTTTTGTTTGGCTTCCTGTTCGTACAAGTCGCGCTGTAATGATAATACTTCATTGTCTTTATCCAACAATGCGATACGCTGGTTTTTAACTTCAATATTTGCTTTAGTAATGTTGTACGCTAACAAACCAGCGGTTTTCTCGTCTTCAAAAGCAGTTTGCTTTTCTACCCAGGTTTCATGATAGGTAAGTGCATTTTGAAAATTACCAACAGCCTTAGAGCTTTCATATAGCACCTGATAAAGCTTTAGCACTGCGTAATTTATTTCGTTAGACATCAGCAACTTCTCTGCTTCCAAGCCACGGCGCAATGCTAATTTTGGTTGCCCGGTTTTTAGAAGATTTAGACTATAGAGCGCCTTATACCATACTGACAACAGGTTGTAAGAAGTGCTCTCAACTTCAGGAAGGTACTTCCCAAGTTCATCAAGTGCTTTCTTAGGATCCTGCTCAGAAAGTTGCTCCAACCAGATACCTCTGACTATGCCAACATAGACCGGCTGTTCTGCAATTTCACACTGACTTACTGCGTTGTGATAAATTTCATCGAATTCACGATTCCTATTAGCACGATGTAGCGACTCAGCTTTATAGGATAAGCCAATACAAATATTTCGCGGATCTGTAGCAACTTCCAGTCTTTTATTTGCGTAATAGAGACCTAGCTCAAATTCATTTATATTGTTAAACACCAAAGCCATGATACCCAAACCATAGCTTTTAATTTCTTCATCGGAGATGTTTTTCAGCAAACTTTGGAAGTCATCAAAATACTTGAAAACATCACTGTATTTTCGTGAGACGACAAGACTATTTATCAGCAGCCCATAGGACCTGAACTTTATGTTATCAGAACTGGTGGAATCAATTAGACTTAATAACTTGGTGGTGGCTTCCTGTTTTTGACCAGAGTAAACCAATTGATAACTCAGTAAAAAATCAAGTTCCTGCTGCTGCAGCTGTGTTAAGCTTTCACGTACATTAACTAAATCAAATACAAGTTCAGTATATCTTTTAAAATCGGATGACTTGATTTCATCGGCTTGCTTTAACAATTCATTAAAATCTGATTTATGCAGCTCCACCTCAGAACAATACAACATGCTTGTAAAGGACAAGCATGTTGCTATCAAAATCGAAGTGACACTATGCATCGATATCACAAATAGTGTAGTAACTTACTTGTCTTCTTCTGGTGAATCTTCATCCGGAGCGTCTTCTGGTTGCTCAGCGGGCTCTTCAGCTGGTTCAATACCACAAACTAGATTTTTTCTGGCATCCAGTAGCATTTCTACCGTAGGATGAAGTGATGAGGCTTCGTTACTAACAAGTTTTTCTTGCTTGAGTAATGCCATCGCCTCAGTTTCAGTTAGCTCTTGAAACTCAGCGGAAGACCCCAACTTTTCCATAAAATTTATTATATTTCCCATTTGCGTTCCTTAGAGGTTTATAGTTTTACTAAGTTTTCTACCTTGTTTTTATACTAGAATTTGCTTCGTTTAGCTAGCAAGTTCATGCCCGCGCAGTGATTTAGAGAATTCCACCGCAGTAGCATTATTTAAAGTGTCTGACGTTTCTGTTGCTGTAAAACCAAGTAATTTCGCTGCACGTATAGCAGGCAGATTTTTAGGATGGATTTTGACAGTGAATTCACTAATGCCAATCTCCTGATAAATACGTTGCATCAACATGGTACTCGCATCTTGTCCCACCCGCTTACCGTGCGCGTTTGGCAATACCATACTACCAATTTCCACTTTTTTATTCGCCCGGTCAAAAAAGCTAATACTACTGAGAGCTGCAGCTTTATCTGCTCCGTCCACTGTAACACTAAAGAATAATCGGTCGCTTTTTACACTGCCATTCAACTTTAAAGCATATGCGAAACTTTTTTTTGCTTGTTCAAGTGACAATGGCTCGCCAATAAACTTCATCACCCGCTCACAGCAATACAAGTTTATGTATAACTGCAGATCACATTCGGATAATGGCTTTAAGTGTAAATGTTGCCATTTAAAATCAAACCTTTTCGCATCAAGCAACATCAATCAGCCTCATTTCCCCGGCTCTTTACCAGCAATTCCAGCTCTGTAATCAGTGCCTGGTTCAACTCGGCTTTGGTGCTAGGCGGTATTACCAGCGTGGTTTTTAAATCCATACTGGCATCGGGTAAGGCGCTTATGGGCAAATGGTCAATGCGTGTTGGCTGAATCGGTAGTGTTGCCGCTTCATACAGAATCACTTCATGCTCTGGCGGGTAATATTCTGCCAGCAGTTTTACCAGTACCTTACGGTACTCGCTGTCGGTGGTAAATTTCGCCAGGCTTCTGTCACCGGCTATACCTACCTGCCATAAAATCAGATAAGCCGCTGTATCGATATTGCGCTTGTAAAACATAAACTGGCTGGTTTCATAGTGCTGACAGCCCGAGCTGCCAGGGTCTATGCCCAAATCGGCAAACAGGCAGTCTTCGGCAGAAATGCCTGGCTCCATATGGGCTTTGTAACCCAGCTCGCGTGCCTGCTTAATGGCATTATGCGGTACCCAGGCAAACACACCAGGGTGGCCATAAAAGGCGCCGACTACTTTTTTACCGGCTTTAACTTCAGCCAGCATTGCCGCCACCATCTCACGGTAGGTAATCATGCGTGACTTACCTTCCAGATAATAGGGTTGCAGTGAACGCACATCAGCGTTCATCTGCTCTATCCATTTCTCGGTAATGCCGTCGGCCACCAGTACAAACACCACATCGGCCTGCTCGATATAACTGCGCGAAAGCGGGCTGATATGCGCCCCCAGTGTCATGCCGGTGCCGACACAAACTAAACTACCTGACTGCAAAGTACGTCCTTGATGTTTTTTTTGCACTATAAAGCGTTTTCTGCACGCGTTACAAGAGGGGCAGGCTTATCAGCTGCAAAAAATAAAAAGCCTGTCAGTGACAGGCTTTTTACGCGGTTTTAGCTGCGTTTTACCGTACATTTCTCCAGATGCCATATGCGACTTACATAATCTTCTATGGACCTATCTGAAGTAAATTTACCTACCGAAGCCGTATTTAACATCGCCTTTTTTGCCCACAGTGATTTATCGCGGTACCACTGGTCTATTTTTTCCTGAGCTTTGACATAGCTGGCAAAATCAGCCAACACCAGATAAGGGTCTCCGCCTTCTAACAAACTGCGCTTAATCGCTGCTAACTCGCCCGGTTTGCCTGGCGTAAAGTAATCGGTTTCCAGCCAATCCAGAATGGCTTTAATTTCTGGATCAGCGTAGTAATAGTCGGTACTGTTATAACCGCCGACCTGCAGTGCTTTCACTTCATCTACCGTTAAACCAAAGATAGCGATGTTATCACTGCCCACTTCTTCGGCAATTTCAATATTAGCACCATCAAGGGTACCTACCGTCACAGCACCATTTAATGCCAGTTTCATATTGCCGGTGCCGGAGGCCTCTTTACCTGCTGTCGATATTTGTTCGGATACATCGGCTGCCGGGATCATTTTTTCAGCCAGCGTGACACGGTAATTTGGCATAAACACCACTTTAATGCGGTTTTTTACCCTTTTATCATGGTTTATCTTCTCGGCCACTTTATTAATGGCATAGATAATTTCTTTCGCCAGCTTATAGCCAGGGGCCGCCTTGGCGCCAAATAAAAACACCCGTGGAACCATGTCATAGTCAGGCTCCTGCAATATACGGCGATATAACGCCAGTATATGCAACAGGTTAAGGTGTTGGCGTTTGTACTCGTGCAAGCGCTTGATCTGAATATCGAAGATGGCATGCGGGTCAATATCCACATTCGTCAGTTTTTTTACTACCGCGGCCAGCTCTGCTTTGTTCTGTTGCTTAATCGCCATAAAGGCGTCCTGAATCGCTGGATCATCAGCAAAAGCAGCAAACTGGGATAACTGCTTTAAGTTAGTTGGCCAGTCAGTGCCCACTTGTTTGTCCAGCAAGGCTGATAACCGTGGGTTACAGGCTTTAAGCCAACGCCGCGGCGTCACGCCATTGGTAACGTTAGTAAATTTGTCCGGCCAAAGCGCAACCATCTCCGGAAATAAATCCGATTTAACCAGCTGCGAGTGAATTTCGGCCACGCCATTGACACGAAAGGCTCCCACCACCGACAAGTGTCCCATCCGTACCATAGGGTCATGGCCTTCCTCGATGATAGACAATTTACGTTTTTTCTGGCTGTCGCCTGGCCACAATACATCAACCTGCTCTACCAGAAAGCGGCGGTTAATCTCATAAATAATTTCAATATGCCGCGGTAGTACTTTTTCAAATAAGCGTACCGGCCACTTTTCCAACGCTTCGGGCAATAACGTATGGTTGGTATAGGCAAATACCTGCTGACATAAATTCCAGGCCTGATCCCATTGCATTTCTGCGCGGTCTACCAACACGCGCATTAGCTCTGGTATTGCCACTGCCGGATGAGTATCGTTAAGTTGAATAACAACTTGCTTGGCAAAATCGCTCCAATCGTCTGCATGGGTGCGCTTGTAGCGGCGAATTATGTCTTTTAACGAGCATGAAACGAAGAAATACTGCTGAATTAACCGCAGCTCTTTACCGGCATCGGTTTCATCGTTCGGGTACAGTACTTTAGAAATGGTTTCAGCTTCGATGTTCTCGCGTGCCGCATCGATATAACCGCCAGAGTTAAATACATCCCAGTTGAAAAAGTCACTGGCCCGGCTTTCCCACAGACGCAATACATTAACCGAACTACCATTATAACCCACCACCGGAATATCCCAGGGCACACCTTTGATAATGCGGCCAGGGTGCCACACTTTCTTCATCCGGCCTTGCAGGTCATAGACGGTTTCAACATAACCATACACAGAAATTTCCTGCACCGACTCTGGCCGGCAGATTTCCCACGGGTTACCGTATTCGCGCCAGCTATCCGGCCGCTCTATTTGGCGGCCATCCTGAAAGCTCTGCTTAAATAAACCGTGTTCATAATGAATGCCATAGCCAATAGCCGGATAATTCAGTGTCGCTAACGAATCGATAAAACATGCCGCTAAGCGGCCAAGGCCACCATTGCCTAGCGCCATGTCTTCTTCTTGATCTTCCAGATCAGCAATATTCATCCCCAACTCGCTCAACGCCTGTCTGGCTTGGTCATACAGCCCGAGATTGTGCAGATTGTTGCTGAACAGCCGGCCCATTAAATATTCCAGACTGAAGTAATGCAGTGCGCGGGTATTTTGCTCGTAGTGGGTACGTTGGGTATTACGCAAACCATCAAACACCTGCTCATTTACCGCAGCACAGGTCGCGCGCCACCAGGCTTGGGGGCTGGCTTTATTGACATCGGTACCAAGACTGGCATGTAAATGTCGCACGATATTATCTTTTAGCTGCTCAGTGCTGAGCCTGGCAACCGATGTTGCCTCTGTCGTGGTATGTTTTTTCATTACAAATCCTGAAATGTTTATGCCTGAATTTTCAACAAAATAGCGGCAAATGTAGACTTATTACAAAAAAATACCTTAATGGACGTGTCTTAGCAAAGTAAAACGCTACGCATGAAACTTAGTTACAGTTTAATTTGTAGCGTTTTCAACAGCTTAGATTTTACTGAATACGTATTCAACAAATGCCTTAGCGTCCTGCTCTAACTGTAGCAGATGCGTTTCACCAACAAAGCTTTCCAGATAAATTTTATAAGAATTTTCTGTACCGGATGGCCGGGCAGCAAACCAACCATTGCGGGTAACCACCTTTACGCCACCGATGTCTGCGTCGTTGCCAGGCGCTTTAGTCAGCACCGCCAGAATGTCATCACCGGCCAGGGTAGTCTGCGTGACGCTACTAACATCCAATTTTTTAAGTGCTGCTTTTTGTTCAGCACTTGCCGGTGCATCCAGCCGCCGATAAAGTGGCGAACCTAACTCTTTGGTTAATGCCTGATATTGCAGATAAGGGTCAACACCGGTCTTTGCCAGCATTTCTGCTGCCAACAAACCTAAAATAATACCGTCTTTATCAGTCGACCAGGCGCTGCCATCAAAGCGTAAAAAACTGGCACCGGCACTTTCTTCACCGCCAAACGCTACGCTGCCGTTGTGCAGGCCGTCGACAAACCATTTAAAGCCTACCGGCACTTCCAGTAAATTACGGCCCCGGGAAGCCACTACCCGATCAATTAATGCACTGGACACCAGCGTTTTACCAATGGCTAATTCTGGCGCCCAGTCTGGCCGGTTTGCCAGCAAATAATTAATCGCTACTGCCAGGTAATGGTTCGGATTCATCAGGCCGCCACTGCGTGTAACAATACCGTGGCGATCAAAATCAGGGTCATTACCTATGGCAATATCAAACTGATCTTTAAGCTGAATCAAATTTGCCATTGCATAAGCTGACGAACAGTCCATGCGGATCTGGCCGTCTTTATCGAGCGACATAAAGGCAAAAGCGGGGTCAACTTTGTCATTTACGACGGTAATGTTAAGCCCGTAACGCTCTGCAATCCGTGGCCAGTACGCAATACCTGAACCACCCAGCGGGTCTACACCAATTTTAATGCCGGCCTTGGCAATCGCAGCCATGTCGACAACGTTTTCTAAGTCATCAACATAATGCTGAATATAATCTATGTGTTGACAATAGCCTGATTGCAGTGCCAGCGCATAAGGCATCATTTTTACGCCTTCCAGCTCTTTTGCCAGTAGCTGGTTCGCACGCTGCTCTATCCAGTTAGTGACGTCGGTATCCGCCGGACCACCGTGTGGCGGGTTGTACTTAATACCGCCATCTTCCGGCGGGTTATGTGATGGCGTAATCACAATACCGTCGGCCAGTTGGCTGCTTGCGCCTTTGTTTTGCGTTAAGATGGCATGCGAAATAACCGGTGTTGGCGTATAGCCCAGATCTTTTTGAATACATACCTGAATTTTATTCGCAATCAGCACTTCAAGTGCGGTAGCAAACGCGGCTTCAGACAAGGCATGCGTATCTTTACCAAGAAATAATGGTCCGGTAATACCCTGTTGCTTACGATAATCGGCAATCGCCTGACAAATGGCCAGTACATGAGGCTCATTGAAAGAGCATGTTAAAGCACTGCCTCGATGGCCTGAAGTACCAAAACTGACTTTATGCTGCGCATACTGATGCACATCGGGCTCCAGCACATAGTAGGCTGTCATAAGCCGACTGATATTGGGTACTAACGAAGAGGGCACCTGTTGGCCGGCCAGCGCATGTAGCGACATAAAAATTCCTTGTTATAACAAATCACGAATACGTTCAACGTCCTGCTCACTGTAACCCAGTTTTAACGCTGTTTCAGTCAACATCATTTTTTTCCGGGTGGTGTTAGAGTTGGTAATCACCCAAAAATCAGTATTGGGGATCAATTTTGGGTTGGTGCTGCTGCCCGCTTCGGACAACTCTTCAGCACTGTGGCCAAAATACAGTCGGTTACGGCCTTTTATCTCCAGCACTTTGGCAAACTGCTTTTTATGCGCTCGTGCCAATGTTGATAAAATAAATAAAAACCGCCCTACTACACTAGACTCCGCCTGCAGATCTTGCCGGTTTATTAAGTCAAAAATATTACTGTTGACCACAGGTTCGACCATAGCAGGCTCAGACAACTGCTCTGAGCTTGCTTCACTATCGCCCAACAGCAAGCGGCGCAGAATATCAGAGGCGCTCTCGCCGATGCGTTGGGTCTGGCCTGCAATATACTGATATAGCTCGTCATCTATTTCGATGGTTTTCATATATTTATTCCGCGCACTTAGAAGTCGCACCATTATATAAAGCCTTGCCGACAGACGCCAGCGACATGATTTGGTAGACTCTACTTAAAGGTAACCAGATGAGTGTTTTATGCTGTTATATAACCATATAAGTGGCCAGGCTATAGCAGGCCAGGCACCGGTAGTACTGATCCATGGCCTGTTTGGTAGCTATGAAAACCTTGGCGTAATTGAACGAAGCTTAAGTGAGCAATATCAGGTCATTAATATTGATGTACGCAATCATGGCCGCTCTGGCCACAGCGACGAGATGAATTATCAGCTGATGGCAGACGATCTGGCGCAAACCCTGGACAGTCTTAATGTTACCTCAGCGGCACTGCTTGGCCACTCTATGGGTGGCAAACTGGCAATGGCTTTGGCACTTGCTCAGCCGCAAAGGGTTAGCAAACTGATCCTGGCGGATATCGCCCCCGTTGCTTATCCTGCAAGGCACAACAGCATTTTTGCCGGTTTACATGCAGTAGACTTAAACACGATTAACAACCGCAATGACGCCGATGCCCTGTTGGCAAAGCATATCAGTGAATTAGGCGTGCGGCAGTTTTTACTAAAAAGCCTTGTAAAACACGATAATAAATTTATTTGGCGCTTTAATCTGGCAGCATTATACAGTAATTATCAGCAACTTATTGGCGCTCCGATACTTGAAGGCTGCTACCATGGGCCGGTGTTATTTATCAAAGGTGGTGATTCGGACTATATACTGCCCGAGCACAAAGCGCAGATTATGCAGCTATTTCCAAAGGCGCAAGCCAAAGTGATACAAGGCACAGGTCACTGGTTACATGCCGAAAAACCCGCTGCATTTACAAAGCTGGTAAACGACTTTTTATTGAGTTAACGCAGTAAAATTTTACCGCAGTTATGCTATAGTGCGCGCACTTTTTTCAGGTCAGGTAAAGTGCCGTGTCAATAGAGCAGTTTGAAAGCTTAGGCTTATGGCTTGGTTTGGGCGTGTTATATATATTTATCGTAATGGCGATAAGAGATGTACTGAAAAAAAGTAACGCACCCAGGCTTGGGCAGTTTTTTGTCTGGCTAGTGCTGTTTCTGTCGCCGGCGGTGTTTGTTATCAAAAGCATAGTGCCCTATTTTATCGAGTAGTAAGGTTTGGATTAATGGCTAAAATTGCCACTGATCGCACCACGATTGATTTGTTTGCGCAGGAAAAGCGCCCGGGACGGCCAAAAACCAACCCATTGCCGCGCGAAGAGCAACTTCGGCTGAACAAACGTAATCAGGTAAAACGTGATCGCAGTAAAGGTTTAAAGCGCATCGAGTTTAAACTGTCTGATCAGCTGTATAGCAAATTAGAGCAACAGGCAGACAAAGCTGGTATGACTCGCAGTGCGTATATAGAGAGTATTCTGACACAAGTTTTAACCAGGTAAGAAGGTTAGATTAATGGCAACTGTAGGCATTTTTTTCGGTAGTGATACCGGCAACACTGAACATATCGCCAAGATGATCCAGAAAGAACTGGGTAAGCACTTGTTTGATGTGCGTGATATCGCCAAAAGCAGCAAAGAAGACATTGCGGCTTTTGACTTATTATTACTGGGTATTCCGACCTGGTATTATGGTGAAGCACAGTGTGACTGGGACGACTTTTTTCCAGAATTGGACAATATCGACTTTAGCAACAAGCTGGTGGCTATTTTTGGTTGTGGTGATCAAGAGGACTATGCAGAATATTTCCTTGATGCCATGGGTACACTACGTGACATAATTGAGCCTAAAGGCGCGATTATTGTAGGACACTGGCCAACCAAAGGTTATAACTTCGTTGCTTCTAAAGCGCTGGCCGATGACAACCACTTTGTAGGCTTAGGCGTTGACGAAGACCGTCAGCCAGAGCTCACCGAACAACGTGTTAAACAGTGGTGTAAACAGATATATGAAGAAATGAGCTTAAAAGAGTTCGAAGGTCTGTAAATCCAGTTAAAAACCGGCAATTTTGCCGGTTTTTTGCAACTATCTAGCTCGGCCGGTATTGCGCTTTTTTACGCACATACACAGTACGGTTTACCTCACACACTATCTGACCTTTGCTGTCTTTAATGTGCAGCAAAAACTGCGGAAAATGCTTGCTACCATCCTCCGTTGCAGCCTTAACAGCATCAAGTGTTTTATCAGCCAACCAAAACTCAGCTATCAGTTTGCCGCGGCCCGGGCTAATAAAGTTAATATCGGCTTGTTTGTCCCATACCAGATACTCTTTACCCAAGGCTCCCATCAACATCAACGGGTAAATGGGATCGGTCATCGCAAACATCGAGCCACCAAATTGGCTATTGTTGATGTTACGCGTCCAGACACGCGACTTTAACTCTACCTTACAGTAGCGATAATCATCGCTAAGGTCTGCTACACGAATGCCGGTGAATAAAAACGGCGGCCAAAAGTTAAGTAAACGCCGCATCACTGACGGCTTAAATGCCCATTTCATCTGCTTTCTCTGGTATGACCTGTTGCGAGGTATTGTACCGACTGACACAACAAGCACAAGGACTATGCTTGCATTTAAGGGATGCTTTTCCATTTCAATGTCGGCATAATGTCTTTATAATCTTTTGCAAATATAAGCCAGAGTTAGAGTTATTATGTCAGATCACAACAGCGAATTACGTAAAGCCGGCCTGAAGGTTACCCTGCCACGGGTAAAGATTTTAGAAATCCTGCAGGATCCGAAAAACCAACATATCAGTGCTGAAGACGTATATAAGCTGCTGCTGGATCTTGGTGAAGACATCGGTTTAGCCACGGTATACCGGGTATTAAACCAATTTGACGATGCCGGAATTTTGACCCGTCATCATTTTGAAGGTGGTAAATCAGTGTTCGAACTCACTGGCAGCCATCACCATGATCATCTTGTGTGCTTAAAATGTGGCAAAGTTATTGAGTTTGAAGACGAGGTCATTGAAGCGAAACAGTTGGAAATTTCTGAGAAAAACGGTATTAAACTGACCCATCACAGTTTATACCTTTATGGCGAGTGCGTAGATACAGCGCAATGCAAGAAAAACAGCGATATGAACTAACAAGGTTTAGTTGAGCATGACGGCGCCTGGTGGCGCCGTTTTACTAGTCAGACATTGCCTGTGGTAATCCTCGCCATGCACAGTGCATTAACATAGCGCCCATATTGAAAGGCGAAATCCGTCAGCTCTGCTTCGGCTTCAAAACCAAAACGCTCATATAACGCAATTGCCGCCTCATTATTAACGTAAACCGTTAGCTCTACCCTGCGTATATTTAACCAATTATCACACAGCTCTAATGCTGAGCGCAGTAATGCCGAGCCAATACCCTGCCCCTGATAGTGTTCTGACACACCCATACCTAACTCGGCCACATGACGCCGGCGTGGGTTCTGGCAGACTTGCAAACCCAGCTGACCAATAACACGGCCTTCAACTTCAGCCACCAGATTGTAAAAGCCTGTGCCGGCATTATACAATCGCTGCCAGTTGGCAACAGGCTGATAAGGTAACTGCAGCGTATTGGCATACACAGAGCTTTGATCATATATGGCTTTTATCGCCTCAATGTCTTCCGGTTCAGCATGGCGTATTACAGCAGGCATATTGGCATCCTTATCAATGTCAGGCAGTTATCTTAAGCGGGGTTGAGCTTTAACAACAAGAGCCTAAATGCAAAAAAGCCAGCAAGACGCTGGCTTTATTCAAATTAGCACTGCTTACAGTTGCTGCTCCAGCTCAGGTAATACCGTAAACAAATCGGCTACCAGGCCATAGTCAGCAATTTGGAAAATCGGCGCTTCAGCGTCTTTATTGATCGCAACAATAACTTTGGAGTCTTTCATACCGGCCAAATGCTGAATAGCACCGGAAATACCCACAGCAATATACAGCTCAGGCGCTACAATTTTGCCAGTTTGACCAACTTGCATATCATTAGGTACAAAGCCGGCATCAACTGCCGCGCGCGACGCGCCTATAGCGGCACCTAGTTTATCGGCGATACCATTTAACAACGCAAAGTTTTCACCATTTTGCATACCACGGCCACCAGAGATAACGACGCGGGCAGCGCTTAGCTCAGGGCGCTCAGACTTGGTTAGCTCTTCGGCAACAAAAGCCGACACCCCTGCGTCATGAACTGCTGTCACAGCTTCAATCGATGCATTATTGCCTGTTTCAGCAGCACGGAATGCAGACGGGCGAATGGTCAGCACCTTTACTGCATCAGCTGATTTAACGGTTGCAATAGCATTGCCGGCATAAATAGGCCGAACAAAAGTATCAGCCGATTCAATAGCAATAACATCAGAAATTTGAGGCACATCCAGCATAGCCGCAACGCGTGGCAAGAAATTTTTACCTGTTGTCGTCGCCGCAGTCAAAATATGGCTATAACCATTACCCAGCTCAGCAACTAAGGCAGCAATATTTTCTGCAAGCTGATGCTGATAAGCGATATTTTCGGCCAACAGCACTTTGCCAACGCCGTTGATTGCTGCTGCTTCAGCGGCAACAGCATTGCAGTTAAAACCGGCGACCAGCACGGTAATGTCGCCACCAATCTGGCTGGCGGCCTGTACCACTTTATGCGTCTCGCTTTTCAGACTTTGGTTGTTATGCTCTGCAATTATTAAAATAGCCATTAGATCACCTTTGCCTCATGCTTTAACTTGTCGACCAGCTCTGCCACTGACTCTACTTTAATACCGCCCTGACGCACTGCCGGTGCAGTGACTTTCAGCACAGCGATATTCGAGGTTAAATTGACACCAAAGCTATCTGCTGACTTGGTTTCAAGTGGTTTCTTCTTCGCTTTCATAATATTTGGCAGTGACGCATAACGCGGCTCGTTCAGGCGCAAATCTGTTGACACTACTGCCGGTAAAGTTAGTTCTATTGTTTGCAAGCCACCATCAATCTCGCGGGTTACCTGTACTTTGTCGGCGCTCACTTTAACTTCAGAAGCAAAAGTACCCTGGCCCATGCCTGTTAACGCTGCCAGCATCTGACCTGTTTGATTATTATCCGAGTCTATTGCCTGTTTGCCTAAAATCACCAAACCTGGCTGCTCTTCCCCTACCACTTTGGCCAATAGTTTTGCAACTTGCAAAGAATCAAGGTTTAGGTCGGTTTCGATATGCAAGGCCCGGTCTGCTCCCAGTGCCAAAGCCGTACGCAACTGCTCCTGCACCGCCGTAGTGCCGATAGATACAACGACAACTTCAGTCGCTGTGCCGGCCTCTTTTAACCGAACGGCTTCTTCTATGGCGATCTCACAAAAAGGGTTTAACGCCATTTTTACGTTAGCCAGGTCAACTGCTGTTTCATCAGCTTTTACCCGCACCTTTACGTTGTAATCAATAACCCGTTTTACCGGCACCAGTATTTTCATAATGTCCTCGTTCTTTTCCTGCGCAAACAGGCTTTATCAGCGCAGGTTTACGTTAAGGTAAAGCTATAATAGTTTGACTTGGCACAATCTACTTACTGTTGACGTTAACGTCAACCTGCAATACCCTAAACAACATGATAAAAGCAGCTATAGCTGTAAATAATAAACTCCAAGAGGTCGGTAGCGTGGAAAGAGAATCAATGGAATTCGATGTAGTGATTGTCGGTGCAGGTCCGGCCGGGCTATCCACTGCTATAAAACTGATGCAACAGGCGCGCGAAACAGCAATTGAACTGACCGTATGTGTGGTTGAAAAAGGTTCTGAGGTTGGTGCACATATCTTATCTGGCGCTGTGTTCGAAACGCGGGCACTGAATGAGTTACTTCCTGACTGGCAAGCACAAGGCGCGCCAGTAACAACGGCAGTTAGCCACGATGATATATATCTGTTTAAAGATGCTGACAACGCCACCAAACTACCCTCTTTTGCCGTACCTAAAACAATGCACAATAGTGGTAACTATATTGTTTCAATCGCAAACCTGTGTCGTTGGTTAGCACAACAGGCTGAAGAACTTGGCGTAGAAATTTTCCCTGGTTTTGCCGCCAGTGAAGTGCTGATAGAAGACAATATCGTCAAAGGTATTTTGATTGGCGACATGGGCCTGGATAAACAAGGCCAAGCCAAAGATAGCTTCGTACCAGGCATGGAACTGCGTGCTAAGTACACCGTCTTTGCAGAGGGCTGTCGCGGCCATCTGGGCAAACAACTTATTAAGCACTTCGAGTTGGACAAAGATAAATCACCTCAGCACTATGCCCTTGGCTTTAAAGAGATCTGGGATATACCCGCCGCAAAACATCAACCGGGTTTAGTGGTGCATTCTGCCGGCTGGCCGCTGGCTAGCGACACTACTGGCGGCGGTTACCTGTATCATGCAGAAAATCAACAGATCGTGGTAGGACTAATCGTTGATTTGAACTACAGCAATCCACACTTAAGTCCGTTTGATGAGTTTCAGCGCTACAAGCACCATCCGGTGATCAGCCAATATCTGGCTGGAGGCAAAAGGGTCAGTTATGGCGCCCGTGCCATTGCTAAAGGCGGCCTCAACAGCCTGCCCAAAATGACGTTTAATGGTGGTTTATTAGTGGGTTGTGACGCCGGCACTTTAAACTTTGCCAAGATTAAGGGTAACCACACCGCAATGAAATCTGGCATGTTAGCAGCGGAAACCTTATTTAACGCACTGCAACAAGGTAATGGCGGCGAAGATTTAACCGCTTTTGCGACGGCATTACAAAATAGCTGGTTATACGATGAACTGTATCGCTCGCGCAACTTTGGCCCGGCGCTACACAAATTTGGCACCTTTTGGGGGGGCGCATTCAACACGGTGGAACAAAACTGGTTCGGCGGTAAGTTACCCTTTACACTTAAAGATGACAGACTGGATCACGCGCAACTGAAACTGGCAAGCGAAGCACAGCAAATAAGTTACCCCAAGCCGGACAATGTGTTCAGTTTCGACCGCCTGTCGTCGGTGTACTTATCTAATACCAACCACGAAGAAGAGCAACCTTGTCATTTAAAACTAAAAGACAGTAGCATTCCCGTGCGGGTTAATCTGGCTAAATATAATGAACCGGCGCAACGCTATTGCCCTGCTGGTGTATATGAAATAGTGCATGATGACAATAATGAGCCTAAGTTTCAGATAAATGCTCAAAATTGTATTCACTGTAAAACCTGCGATATCAAAGATCCGGCCCAAAATATTACCTGGGTAACCCCTGAAGGGGCCGGCGGGCCTAATTACCCTAACATGTAAGCCGCTAAAGTAAAGGGGCTGCCTGGAACAGCAGCCCTTTTACTAACTTGTTGTTTTATATTGTCCAATATCATCTGCGCCACCGCCTCTCTATAACGTTTTTTCATCTTGCTTCATTGCCTTAATTTTATCCAGCAACTACTTTTAATGCTGAACTTACTCAAATGAAGTGCAGTAATGCCTCGCCAGAGACAGGAAGTAGCATGATGAACAATAGAATAAAACCCGAAGCCAGTGCACAGGATGATTTGGTGGTAAAGAGCGCGGTGAGAAAGTCACCAACAACACAAGCTATTACGCCGTCTTTTGCCAGCGACCGCTATATGTATTTTACCGAACGTGATCTGAACAAAATTCTGACTAATTTGGATGCGTTACGCAGCAGCGTCTTCCCTGCCCCTAACCCTGACAATGAAATTCAAAGTAGAAAACAGCAGCACTTTCCATCGGTGTGCTTAATTGGTCTTGGACGCTGTGGCTCTAATATTGCGCTGGATGTTGCCTCTTTGGTGTATAACGCACGCAATTTTTATCTAAACGAGTTTAACAATGAAGAGAAGCAGGTACGCGAACAGGAATACCGGCCAATGCGCTGGATTAAACGCAGTTTGCATCTGTCTAACTCACAGGCCATAAAACCGGTTTTTTTAATAGAACCATTGGTGATGCTAGGCGATCTGGACAAAGATATTGAAGGCCGGATCCGTTTTTCACATAAAGGTGAGAAAAGCGGCTTTTTGCACGATTACACCAAAATGAAAATTATGGATCTGTCAGAAGTGCACGCTGGTGGTGCCGGCAATGCTCCTATTTTGGGGCAGTATCTGGCGAAGATTATTCTCAATAAAGACACGCAGCGCTTTTCTAATGCTGATTGGAAGTTTATTCATTCTTACCTTATTGACTCCTGTGGTATTAAAGCTAACCAGTCCAGATTGTATTTTTATATTTTTAGTGCTGGTGGCGGCACTGGCTCGGGTATGGCATCTGAGTTTGGCCTGGCGCAACAGTATGCCTACATGAGTAAAACCTTTGACACACGCACCCTTGCCGAAGATGAGGAAAATCGTGGTCATTCGTTTGTATTCGAGCCTATTTTCACCAGCGGGATTTGTATATTACCGAATATTTCTGATCATGGTGTTGAAATGTCTGAAGCTTTACATATCAACGCCGGACGGCTGTTATGTAAGTATCTGGCAGAGGAATGGGATTTTTCTTACAACTTTGAAAACGAAGACAGCAGTGAGTCTAGTGTCATGCATCGCATTCGGCCCTGGAATGCTATGATGTTGATTTCAAATGATATAATGCGTTATGCCGAAGAGACAGATGATGGTGGTATTCAACATATCGACGTCAATGCGATGGAGAAATATGCCAACCAGTATATCTCGCAGCAAATTTTCAATATCTTAACCGCTCAGGCCGTTACCACTGATTATGACGAAAACTATTTCCGTCGGGCCGGTATCGATATAGGCGAAACCATAAGGTTAGATGCAAATGACTTATTTATGAGCCTCGCCGGGCCGGTGGCCGTTGCATATGCTGAATCCGTTGTACCGGCTGATAACGCTGGCGAAAAGTTAAAACTGTTCGATAAAACGACCGGAGGGTTGAATATCGACGATTTGTTCTTCCGGTCCATCGACTTGCCGCATTTTAACAAAGTAACTCAAGCCATAGAGGGCATTAGCTTACTGCCAATAGAATCCAGCCGCTATCGCGAAACACTGTCGGGATATGTTAAGAACGGATACAACGCCAGCGAACTTAAAGATCTGCATTTCTTTAAAAACTGTTCGTCGGTAGTGTCTATTATTTCACTGCCCAAAGATTACAAACTATCATACATGGATTTAAACCGGTTAAAGTCACATTTAAACTCACTGTTTCCCAATACCACATTGAAACGTTATGCCTTGGTTATTGGTGCCTCGGCTAATATTTCACTGACCACGTTAATTGTTAAAAGCCCTTGTTTAAGTGATGATTTTTTAACACTGATTGTTGCTTATATTAAACGCTGCTTTGCAAAAGACAATTACCGTTTTGACGAGCAACTGGACAAGGCGATGCTCGACTTCATCCGCACTGACGAATTCGACGAAGTTGCGTTGGACAAAATGTTACATGAATTTGAAAACCCGGCGAAAATTCTCGATACCAACTGGTATGCGATAAAACCGATGTACGAGAAAAAATACCGTGAACTCATTCATAATAAAGACAAATTTGTCTCAATAAATGATATTCGCCTAAGCCGCGACAGCGTGAAAAAAGCCATCAAATATTTGCGGGAAATCTATCGGCATAAAATTAGTAAGACTAAGGTTATTTCGCTTAATACCCCTGCCAGCACAAAAGCCAGCCAGGTAAAAACACCTGATAAAGCTGAATAAACACCTTGTAGTAACAACACTCTGAGACAGACCTGGCAAGCCAGGTCTGTTTTTATGGCAAAACTGCTGCCCGGCTGCTGATATACAACTGATACCAGTGCTCCCGGCTTAGCGTAATATCACAGGCCTCAGTACAGGCAGCAATGCGTGCCGGTTGTATGGTACCTATTACTGGCTGTATCACCGCTGGATGACGCATCAGCCAGGCCAACACTATGGCCTCAGCGCTACAGTTGTAGTGTTCTGACAAATCAGCAACTAGCTGTGCGGTTGCAGCTTGCTGCGCATTTTGCTGCGGCGCACCACTAAATACCCCTTTGGCTAAACTGCCCCAACTTTGTACTTGCACACCATGCTGCTGACAATACTCCACAGTACCGTAACCAAAATGGCGCTGGCCTCCCTCAGGCATACCGACTAACACGCTCTCTTCCAGCCAGTTAATATCGGCCAGGCTCATTTGTAACTGATTCGCAAGCAGCGGCTTGGCTAATGCAGATTGCAGCAGCTGCATTTGCGCCCAGCCCATGTTAGATACGCCAAAATGACGCACCTTACCCTGCGCATTTAATTGCTCAAACGCCTCAGCGACATGTTCTGGTTGCATCAGGGGATCTGGCCGGTGTAACAGCAACAAATCAATGTAATCAGTGTTTAAACGCCGTAAACTTTGCTCTACCGAGGCAATAATGTATCCCGGCGAGAAATCATAGCGGCCTGGTGCGTGTTCATCAGCAAAACGGATCGCACACTTAGTTTGGATAAACATCTGCGAACGCTTGGCAGGCGCCTTTGCCAAATATTGGCCAAATACCTGTTCAGCCTTACCGCAGGTATAAATATCAGCATGGTCAAACAGATTAATACCATTGTCCATAGCCGCATCTATTGCGTCAGATGCCTGACGCAGTTGTTCCGCACTTACCGGACTGTTATCCCAACCACCACCTAATCCCATGCACCCCAGCGCCAGACGACTGACACCGGGCAAATGTTTATCTAACGCTAACATAACTGTCTCTGGCTTATTTAACACGCCGACAGTGTAGCGAAAAAAGCCCTCAGGCCCTACACTAGCAGCAACTAAAAAACTGCTAAGAAATACTGTTAAACTATGTCTGAAGAATTAGTGTACCGATTAAATAAATTTATCAGCGATACCGGCTTTTGCTCACGACGTGAAGCGGACAAATTTATTGAGAATGGTCAGGTAACGGTTAATGGCGCCGTAGCGCCGGTAGGCTTAAAAGTCAGTGCAGCGGATCAGGTGTTAATTGACGGCAAACCGTTAAAAGCTAAACCCAAACGGGTTTACATGGCTTACCATAAACCCGTTGGTATTACCTGCACTACCGAACGCCACATCCAAGGCAATATCATCGATGCTATTCGCTATTCTGAGCGTATTTTTCCAATTGGCCGGCTGGATAAACCTTCAGAAGGTCTTATTTTTCTGACTAACGATGGTGATATCGTTAATAAGATCCTGCGTGCTGGCAACGCCCATGAAAAAGAATACGTGGTAACGGTAAATAAACCCATTACCGAGCGTTTTATTCGTCAGATGAGCACAGGGGTGCCTATTCTCGATACCATAACCCTGCCCTGCAACGTAACGCAAAAATCAAAACAAAGCTTTAGCATTATTCTAACCCAGGGCCTTAACCGCCAGATCCGCCGGATGTGCGAGTATCTGGGCTATGAAGTGCAAACGCTTAAACGAACCCGCATTATGCATATCCGTGTCGCCGGGTTAAAACCTGGCCAATGGCGTCTGCTGGATGACATTGAAATTCGTATGCTAGAAGCCCAATTATTGACCTCCAGCAAAACGTCAGATCAAGGTGCTGCAGATAATAGCTTTGATGACTAACCGCACAAGAGCACATTATGTCCTGGTTAACTAAACTTGGCGCTGCCGCAAGACAATATTATTTAAGCTTACTGGCAGGCCCGCTACTATTCTTACTGACATTAGTCACTGAGCCTGCTTTCAGCGGTATGTCTGACAGTGCCTGGATAATCAGCGGCCTTACTGCCTGGATGGCACTATGGTGGATAACTGAGCCGGTGCCAATTCCTGTTACCGCACTGCTACCTATTGTTATAGTGCCTCTGCTGGGCCTGGATACCATTAGCAATGTTACCGCGCCCTACGCCCATCCGCTGATTTTTTTGTTTCTCGGTGGTTTTATTTTATCCATCGCCATGGAGCGTTGGGATCTGCATAAACGCATTGCCTTACTAACTATGCTGTTGGTGGGTAACAAACCCAGCCAGCAAATTGCCGGTATTATGCTGGTTACCGCTTTTTTATCGATGTGGATGTCTAACACTGCCACCGCTGTTATGATGTTGCCGATTGGCTTATCAATTATCGCCATGCAACAAGAGCAAGGTGTCAGTAACGATAACTTTGGCAAAGCAATTTTGTTGTCAATTGCTTATGCCGCCAGTATCGGTGGTGTTGCTACGCTAATAGGTACTCCGCCAAATGCCTTATTAGCAGCATATCTGGAGCGTAGTTATCAGTTGCAGCTCAGTTTCAGTGACTGGATGCTGTTCGGCGTGCCTCTGTCAGTAAGTTTATTATTGGTGTGCTGGTTTTGGCTGACACAGGTCCATTTCAGACTCGACAAAATCGCCACAATCGACAGCCGCACTATGTATCGTAAAAAGCTCAACGCACTAGGCGCTATGCATAATGCTGAAAAGCTGGTGTTGGCAATATTTATGTCCGCGGCATTTTGCTGGGTTTTTCGCGACCCGCTAAGTCAGCTTAGCGGTATCAAGCTGGACGATACCCTGATAGCTGTATTTGCAGCAGCCTTACTGTTTGTGCTTCCGGTATCATTGAAAACCGGCCAGCGTATTTTACAGTGGGAAGATTGCCAAAAGCTGCCATGGGGTGTGCTATTGCTATTCGGTGGTGGCTTAACATTAGCCAGCCAGATAGATAACTCCGGTTTATCCGCCTATATTGCCGGTCAAATTGGCCAGCTTGGCAGTATAAATTTGCTATTGTTAATTTTGCTGGTAACCACGGTGATTATTTTCCTTACTGAGATCACCAGCAACACTGCCACTGCAGCAGCATTTTTGCCTCTACTGGGCCCGGTGGCGGTGTCGTTGGATACCTCTGCCGCCATGTTGGTGATACCAGCGGCCGTCGCAGCCAGTTGTGCCTTTATGATGCCGGTAGCTACCCCGCCCAACGCCATCGTATTTGCTTCTGGTAAACTGAAGATTATCGATATGGTAAAGGCGGGCTTGGTAATGAATATTGCGGCAATTATATTTATCACCTTGGCAGTAGTGACCTTAGCGCAATATATCTTTGATTTTTAACGGTAGCGTAGAAACGCAAAAGCGCAGCCAATTGGCTGCGCTTTTGCGTATTTGGAGCGAGTAACGAGGTTCGAACTCGTGACCTCGACCTTGGCAAGGTCGCGCTCTACCAGCTGAGCTATACTCGCAAAAATCTGGTAATTACTCTTACAGAGTAATGGTGCCCGGGGCCGGACTTGAACCGGCACGCCCTTTCGAGCGAGGGATTTTAAATCCCTTGTGTCTACCGATTTCACCACCCGGGCAGACAACTTTTCTATTTTAACTTACCAAAACACTGTGTTATGGAGGCGGGTCCCGGAGTCGAACCGAGGTGGACGGATTTGCAATCCGCTGCATGGCCACTCTGCCAACCCGCCAATCAAACAATTTCCACTCTTAAGAAGAGTTGGAGCGAGTAACGAGGTTCGAACTCGTGACCTCGACCTTGGCAAGGTCGCGCTCTACCAGCTGAGCTATACTCGCAACGTTTGTAGCCATGTGCCTTAACACGTGACGCATTCTACTGTTTTAATTGTGCCAGTCAATAATAAATTTTGCTTTTATGACTGACTGATTAAAATTTGACTGAGTTGCGCTAAATAGCAACAAAAACAGCAATTAATCTATCAAATCACGCCAGGCAGCTTTTAAATAACTGTACATAGACCAGATGGTTAATACTGTCGCCAGATACAACAAAACCATACCAGCCGGTGTAAACCAACTGACCAGCCAATGCTCAGGCTGCCAAATGAGGCCAATCAGCGCCAACATTTGTGCAATGGTTTTATATTTGCCAAGGTTAGACACCGCTACATTGGCACGTTTACCCAGTTCAGCCATCCATTCCCGCAATGCTGAAATGACAATCTCCCGGCTAATCATTATTATGGCCGGAATAGTTATCCACAGCGAAGCACTGTCGGCAGCAATCAATACCAGCGCCACTGCTACCATAACCTTATCAGCTACCGGATCAAGGAAAGCACCAAAAGGTGTAGATTGCTCCAGTTTACGCGCCAGATAGCCGTCCAATGCATCGGTAATGGCCGCCAGCCAAAATACGAAAGCGGCCCAAAAGCGGGCATTATCTAAACCCGAATAAAAACACAAAATAAATACCGGAATAAGAAATAACCGGAACAGGGTAAGCAGGTTGGGAATATTCCACATCTTATTGTTCTCAACAGCGACAATGCCGTTATGCTACTTGTTATGACAGGCATGGTAAATGTTTTCTGCCTGCGCCTTTGAAATTCCTGGCACTGACGCCAGTTCAACTACCGATGCTTGCATCACACCTTGCAAGCCACCAAGATATTGCAACAAAGCCTGCCGACGTTTTTCTCCAATACCTTTTACCTGCTCTAACGGGCTTTTCACCAGTGCTTTACCACGTTTATTTCTATGGCCGGTAATAGCAAACCGATGCGCTTCATCACGGATCTGTTGAATTAAGTGTAAGGCTGGTGCATCTTCAGGCAAGTTAATACTATGACCACGTTGCGCCAAAATTAACGTTTCAAGCCCCGGTTTGCGGCTGGTGCCTTTAGCAACGCCTACCAGCAGCGGCATTTTCTCATGCGGCCAATTGGCAAATTGCGCTATAGCAATATTCAGTTGCCCCTGGCCACCATCAATAAAAATAATATCCGGAATTTTTTCAGTATCTTGCAACTTGCCATAACGCTTTTGTAGCGCAAACTGCATGGCGGCATAGTCATCGCCTCCGGTTATTCCGGTAACATTATAACGCCGGTATTGTGCTTTATTTGGCCCTGTGCCATCAAACACCACACAGGATGCTATTGTCGCCTGCCCCATGGTATGGCTAATATCAAAACACTCCATCCGCCCGATAGCGTCATCTAGTTGTAACAGTTGTTGTAGTTGCTGATAGCGCAGTGCCATTTTTTGCGACAAAGATTGTTTATTGTCACACGCTAGCTGCGCATTTTTTTGTGCCAGACTGAGGTATTGCGCCTTTTCGCCGCGTTGCGCGTAGGTAAGACGTACTTTGCGCCCGGCAACCTCACTGATAGCCGTTGCCACTATATCTATTTCAACAAGAGGTTGCGCAATCACTATTTCGCGTGGCAATTGTTGGGCACCGTAGCCGTCGAGATAAAACTGTAATAAAAAAGCAGTGAGGATTTCCGGTTCTGCGGTATCAGCAGGCACTTTGGGAAAGTATGCCTTGCTGCCCATCACTTTTTGCTGACGTACAAACAGCACATGCACCGCTGCTACACCGTGTGAATAAACAAAACCGATTACATCCATTTCATCATGTTCACCGCTGACACTTTGTTGCTCCTGTACTTTACGCAGCGCCAAAATTTTATCGCGATACTGGGCGGCCAGCTCAAACTGCTGTTGTTCACTGGCTTGTGTCATAGCTTGCACTAAATCATCTATAACCTGCTGGTTTTTACCGCGTAAAAACAACGCAGCCATCCGCACCAACTGTTGATAATCATCATCGGAGATTTTGCCAACACAGGGCGCGGAACACAGTTTTAACTGATACTGCAGGCAAGGCCGGGTTCTGGCACGATAAAAGCCGTCTTCACATTGGCGTATAGGGAAGATTTTTTGCAGCGTTTTTAAACTGTGCCAAACCGCACCAGCATTAGGATAAGGACCAAAATACTGCCCCGCCTTACTGCGGGGCCCTCGATGCGAACCAATCCTGGGGTGTTTATGTTCAGTCAGCAAAATATAGGGGTAAGACTTATCATCGCGCAACAACACGTTGTAGCGCGGCATAAACTGTTTTATCAGGTTATTTTCCAGGATCAGCGCTTCAGTCTCGCTGTGGGTTAGCGTGTATTCGACATTTGCAATCTGACTAACCAGCGAGCGGGTTTTAATGCTGTCAAGCTGAGAACGGAAATAACTGCTTAAGCGGGCGCGCAGATCTTTGGCTTTGCCAACATAAATGACCTGCCCCGCACTGCTTAACATACGATAAACGCCGGGCTGACGAGGTACAGCCTGTAAAAATGTTTTTGCGTCAAACATCAGGCTTTGGCGATGTCGATCATACCGTGGCGTAACGCAAGATGTGTAAGTTCAACATCACCACTAATTGCCAACTTTTCAAACATCCTGTAGCGATAAGAATTAACTGTTTTTGCGCTAACATTCAGCTGTTCAGCAATATCATTCACCTTTTGGCCTTGCGTAATCATCAGCATAATTTGCAGCTCACGATCAGATAAATCATCAAACGGATTTTGGCTGTTATTATTGACCTTACTCATGGCCATTTTCTGTGCTACTTCATCTGAAATATGCCTGGCACCGGAATACACTTTACGAATAGCGGCAACCATTTCTTTGGGTGGCGAATTTTTAGATATAAAACCAGCAGCACCCAATTGCATGACTTTAGTGGGTACCGGCTCTTCACAGGATACAGATAGTGCCAAAACCTTCGTGTCGGGACAGTAATGTAAAATACGCTTCGTGGCCGTCATACCACCCATGCCTGGCATATTCATGTCCATCAACACCACATCAGGTTCATGCTGACGACAAAATTGCAATGCTTCCTCTCCAGAGCCAGCCTCGCCTATCACCTTGATACCGCGCTCATCCATTAGTATGCGACTGATCCCAGTACGTACAAGCTCATGGTCATCAACTAACAGGACGTTAATCAATTTAGCCTCTCCGAATCACTGGTTATTAGTATAATTATTGATGTCTAGCATAGCCGAGGGCGGCCAGTATTGCTAACCCAATTACCTAGAAAATCGCTGTTTTGAACAGTTGGTGCTTAGTGTGCCAGAAAGGTTAATGATTTGAAATCAATAAGCTGAAAAATCTACTGAATCAGTATAGTAATAATATCTCAGCGAGGTATTTCTGAATTGCAATGAGATGGCGGAGGGAGAGAGATTCGAACTCTCGGTGGGCTATTAACCCACGCCGGTTTTCAAGACCGGTGCATTAAACCGCTCTGCCATCCCTCCGCGATATGGGGCGCATATTAAGAACTGACTAAGCTGTTGTAAAGGCCTTTTTTGCAATTTTACGCTGTTTGCTTAGTAAATCGGCAATAAGCTGTATATCCGGCTAATTAATCAGCATAAAAGTGCATTTATGGCAGACAAATAGCTATAAAACAAAAAAACCACCTTAACGGTGGTTTTAGTGGCGGAGGGAGAGAGATTCGAACTCTCGGTGGGCTATTAACCCACGCCGGTTTTCAAGACCGGTGCATTAAACCGCTCTGCCATCCCTCCGGCGACGCGTATATTAATCACTAACACCGGTAAAAGAAAGTGTTAAATTCAAAAAAATGTCTAAGTGCTACAAAATTTCGCTGCTAACACTGGCTCAGTGGGAACTTAGTCAGTATGATACAGTCAGATGAGCTATTAAACCTTTGTATCAGGAGGACATTACTATGTCATACAGAGACACAACCACCCTCGACACCGCCGGTCGCAGTGTTGAAATAAACAAAGTATTACGCAATACCTATTTTCTGCTAGCAATGACACTAACGCTAAGCGCCATTTCAGCTGCATTAGCAATGGCGATGAACATGTCGCCAATGGTATCACTTGGCTGTTTTGTCGCTGGTTTTATTATGTTGTTTGTAGTTAATAAAAAGGCTGACTCTGCCAGTGGCATTTTCTGGGTCTTTGCTTTTACCGGTTTAATGGGCGCATCACTTGGCCCAATGTTAAATTACTATGCGGGTTTAGCTAACGGCCCAGCCATGATCATGCAAGCGCTAGGTGGTACAGCGTTGATTTTTTTCAGTTTATCAGCCTATGCATTAACCACTCGTAAAGACTTCTCCTTCATGGGTGGTTTTTTGATGGTTGGTCTGATAGTGGTGTTGGTTGCGGCACTGGCCAATATTTTTCTGGCAATACCGGCACTAAGCCTGGCAATATCTGCAGCCATCATTCTTATTATGTCAGCACTGATCCTGTTTGATACCAGCCGTATAATCAACGGCGGAGAAACAAATTATATTCGCGCTACAGTCGGCCTGTACCTGAATATCTTTAACATCTTCGTTAATTTGCTGCAGCTGTTAGGTGTATTTAGTAGCGATGACTAAGCAACCCGCTTTGCGAAGCTGACACAATCCGATAAAATGCCCCGCCAGTCGGGGCTTTTTATTGCCGGATAGATCAACCAATACTAGTGGAATACCGATGAAAACCTTTGCATTGCTGCTAACCTCACCGGGTTTTGCCAGCCAAAGCCTTAGCAGTGCGCTGCAATTTGCCCGCGCAGTGCTGCTAACAGGCCATAGCATTGATCACATTTTTTTATATCATGATGCAGTGCTACAAGCGGCAGCGAATATAGATTTGCCTGCTGATGAGCCCGATTTAAGCGCCGAGCTGGCAGACTTTTGCCAAAAACAGCAGATACCGTTACTATTTTGTATCACTGCGGCTGAAAAGCGTGGTGTCGTATCTGCTAAAATGCCGGCCCGTAGCGGCTATACCGGAGCAGGCTTAGCTGAATTTGCTATGCGCCAGAGCAAAATTGATAGACTGGTGCAGTTTTAATGCGCAATATACTCCTTATTCAGCGTCATGCGCCTTTTAACAGCAGCCACGGTCGTGAAGCATTGGACATGCTTTTGGCCCTGGCAGCAGTAGAACACAAAGTGAGCGTGCTATTTAGGGCTGATGCGGTATATCAGTTACTGCCAACAGTAGACCAGCCTGAGCTTAAATTAAAAGCGTATCCGCGTAGCTTTAAACTGTTTAGCTTGTACGATATCGAGCAGGTGTATGTATGCCAAACCTCATTGTTGCAAAGAAATATTCAGCCAATACAGCTTAATATTGCCGTAAAACTGCTGGACGCCCAACAAATACAGCATCTGATAAGCCAACAACAGCAGGTGATTTGCAGCTGATGAAATTAATTACCCTGATCCAGCCTACTCTTTCCCTGGCTGACCTGACGACTATTTGCTGGCCAGAGGACGGTATTTTACTGCGTCAGGATGCCGTATGGCTAAGTATACGCCAGGATATTAACTGGCCTGTGCAACATGTCTATGCATTGCAAAGCGATATGCTACTGCGAGGCCTGCCCGAGCAGCAGCACATTAAAATAATCGATGACGCAACCTGGGTTGCATTAACCATTAAAGCCCAACAGGTGTTGCTGTGGCAGAACTAAATACCTTAATCGTGAACGGACAAACACTAATGTTGGATAAACATGGTTATCTGGCACACTTAAATGACTGGAACGAACAGGTTGCTGAGGCTTTTGCTATTTTGGAAAATATCACGCTCAGCGCCGCACATTGGGAGGTCGTGCATTTTGTCAGACAGTTTTATCTGGAGTTTAATACCTCACCCGCTATTAGATTACTGGTTAAGGCCATGGCACAGCAGTTAGGTGCAGACAAAGGTAACAGTAAATATCTGTTTTTGTTATTTCCGCAAGGCCCCGCTAAGCAGGCTACGCGCATTGCCGGATTGCCAAAGCCTGCAAAGTGTCTCTAACTAAGCAACACGTCAAAAAGTGTCACGTAAAATGGCAACAATAGGCTCTAATGTAACGATGACAAATATGACAATAATACCAAAGATAACTGCCAGAAAAATACCACGCATTAGCACAGCGTTAGGCTTCTCAGCGCTTTTTCGACCTTTTTTTGCCATGCGCATTTCCTTGCTTTACGCCATCCCGCAATACAACGGAATGGCGCAAAATTGTTGCTGTTTAACTCAGTTAAGCAGTTCAACACCACCCATGTAACTGTGAAGCGCTTGTGGTACCAACACACTGCCATCGGCTTGCTGATAATTCTCCAAAATCGCTACAAGGGTGCGACCCACTGCCAACCCTGAACCATTAAGCGTATGAAGCAACTCTGGTTTTTTCATATCTGGACTGCGATAACGCGCTTGCATCCGACGCGCCTGAAACTCGCCCATATTGGAGCAAGACGAAATTTCACGGTAGGTATTTTGCGCTGGCAGCCAAACTTCAAGATCGTAGGTTTTGCATGAGCCAAAGCCCATATCGCCGGTGCATAGCAACATAACACGATACGGTAAATCGAGTAATTGCAGCACCTTTTCAGCGTGGCCTGTCAACTGCTCTAACGCCTGCATTGCGTGCTGAGGTTGTACCAACTGCACCAGCTCAACTTTATCAAACTGATGCTGACGAATTAAGCCACGAGTATCGCGACCGTAAGAGCCCGCTTCGCTTCTGAAACACGGCGTATGTGCGGTATAGCGCTGCGGTAGCTCACTGACATCAAAAATAGTGTCACGCGCCAGATTAGTCACAGGTACTTCAGCGGTTGGAATAAGAGCCAGGCCCTGGCCCTCTTCTGTTGCAGGCTGGGTGTGAAACAAGTCGGCACCAAACTTGGGTAACTGACCCGTACCGTACAAGCTGGTATGATTTACCAGATAAGGCACATACAGTTCAGTGTAACCATGTTCAGTGGTATGCAGGTCAAGCATAAATTGTGTTAAGGCACGGTGCAACCGGGCAATTTTGCCACGCATGACGACAAAACGTGAACCGGTAAGCTTAACTGCACTTTCAAAATCCAGGCCGTTATCTATCGCCTCGCCCAAAGCTACATGATCTTTTACATCAAAATCAAACTGACGAGGGCTGCCAACCCGACGTACTTCAACATTTTCTGTTTCATCTTTACCTTCTGGTACAGATACATCGGGTAAGTTAGGTATCGTCAGTGCAATCTGCTCAACTTCGGCCAGCACAGTATCAAGTTGTTGCTTAGCCGCATCCAAAGCTGCACCTAAACCGTCTACCTCAGCTAAAAGCGGAGCGATATCTTCGCCACGACCTTTTGCCTGCCCAATCGCTTTGGACTTGGTATTGCGCAGATTTTGCAGCTCCTGCGTATCAACCTGCAGCTTGCGGCGCAGCTCTTCAAGTTCTGTTAACCGTGCCACATCCAGCACAAAGCCGCGCTTTGCAAGGCGAGCAGCAGTTTCAGTTAATTCGTTACGTAAAAATTTTGCATCTAACATAGTAATTACTTCATTGAACCCAGTTTAAGCCCTAACCAGGCAAGCGTTAAACATAACAGCACATTTAAAAACACATTAATCAGCGCCTTTAATACAGCCCCTTGCTGCAATAACAACACCGTATCCAACGAAAACGTGGAGAAGGTGGTAAAAGCGCCAATCAGACCTATTGCCACCAGCGCACGCCAGGGCGTAGCAGAGAGCGCACCGGTACTGAGCAGCGCATATAAAAAACCTAAAATAAAAGAGCCGAGAATATTAACCAGCAAAGTACCAAAAGGGAATGATTTACCGAAAACATTCAGCGCAGCCTCGTTACAGGCATAACGCAAACAGGCACCAACGGCGCCGCCCAATCCGATAGCAAGATAGGTTAACACTATTCGTCTCGCTTTTGCGGGCTTTGCGCATCCAGTGCGCGTAAATATTGTAGCTTTTCAGCCAACTGTTTCTCCATGCCGCGCTCTACCGGTTGATAAAAGCGTAACCCTGCCAGCTCTGCCGGTAAGTAGCGTTCTCCGGCTGCATAGGCACCTGGCTCATCATGCGCGTAGCGGTAGCCCTTACCAAAGCCAAGTTGTTGCATAAGTGCGGTTGGCGCATTACGTAAATGCAGCGGCACTTCATAATCCGGATGCTCTGTTACCAACTGCTTCAATTGATTAAACGCGCTGTAAACTGCGTTGCTTTTTGGTGCCAGGGCTAAATAAACCGCGGCTTGTGCAATAGCACGTTCGCCTTCCGCTGGCCCGACCCGTTCAAAGGTATCCCAGGCATTCAATGCCAGCGTTAATGCGCGTGGGTCAGCATTGCCGATGTCCTCACTGGCAATCGCCAATAGACGCCTGGCTACATATAGCGGGTCACCACCACCGGCCAGAATACGACAATACCAATACAGGGCCGCATCAGGATCTGAGCCCCGCACAGATTTATGAAATGCCGAAATTAAATCGAAAAACATATCGCCCTGATTATCAAAGCCAGGTAACTGCTTGGGCACCAGGTGTTTTAGGGTGGTGAAACTGATTTGTTTGATAGTACCGTCATCGGTAATTTCAGGTTCGGTTAGCTCAGCCGCTTGCTCTAATAAATTGAGTAACTTACGAGCATCACCTGCTGCCAATTGTAACAACAACTGCTGCGCCTGTGCCGTCAGTGTTATGGCGTCATTACCAAGTCCACGCTCTTTATCGTTAAGCGCACTGGTCAGTACTTGTTGCAAGTCAGCGTCACTTAGCGGTTTGAGCACGCAAACCCGAGCCCGGGATAAAATAGCATTATTAAGTGCAAAAGACGGATTTTCAGTGGTGGCACCTATAAAGGTAATGGTGCCATCTTCAATATAGGGTAAAAAGGCGTCCTGTTGGCTTTTGTTAAACCGATGCACTTCATCAACAAATAGCAGGGTGCGCTGCTGATACTGTTGTGCCCGCTGCTGAGCCGCGCTTATCGCCTCACGAATATCTTTTATACCCGAGGTTACCGCCGATAATTTAATAATAGCGGCATCGGCGTGACTGGCGATAACCTCTGCCAATGTGGTTTTACCGGTGCCCGGTGGCCCCCATAGGATAAGTGAGAAAACTTTGCCAGCGCTAATCGCTTTATGCAGCGCAGTACCAGGGGCAATAAGATGTTGCTGTCCGGCATATTCACTTAGTGTGCGAGGGCGCATTCTCGCCGCTAAAGGGCGAAAATCTTCAGCAAAATCTAAATCCAGTGTATTCACAGTCTAACGCTGCCGTTGATCATCAATATCGGTGCCCGCCGGCGGTTCAAACGAAAACAAACTATCCTCCAGTGCAATATTCAATTGCACCGTAGTAAAGTTAAACTCGCTGCGCTGGGTGTTAATATCGACCACTTGCATGTTCGCCAGCGCGTCACCAGAAAACCGTAAAATCAGCTGTTTAACCATACTGTCTGGATCTTTAGCGCTTATTACAAACTGCTCGGCATCACGGGTTACATTATACTGCGCCCAAAGCTCTGCTTTGGTTGAGGTTAACAACACAAAAGGCGTACGGTTCACTTCAGCTGCGGCGTCATATATCGTTAATTGTTCCAGAATTTCATTGTAAAACCACAACGTTTGGCCATCGCCAATAAACACGTTTGGCTCTGGCTCTGTGGTTTCGAATCTAAATAACGCTGGCTGCTTAATTAACAACTGGCCTTTGCCTTGCTGCAGGACTTGCTGTCCGGCATCAAAAACCTGCTGCTCAAAACTGGCAGAAAAGGTTTTAATGGTTGCCAGTTTACGCTGCAGCAATTGCGCTGCATCTTGTGCCTGTGCCAAAAGCGGCAGGCATAGTAGGGCTGATACTAGCCATTTTACTGCCATTTAATATCCTTTTGCCGGACCGCCCGGCACTATTACTTCACGATTGCCATTGTGGCCAGGACCACTGACGATACCACCTTGTTCCATTTGCTCGACTAAGCGCGCTGCACGGTTGTACCCGATACGAAATTTACGCTGCACCCCAGACACTGAAGCCCGGCGTGATTCAATAACAAAGGCTACGGCCTGGTCATATAATGGATCGGCTTCACCATCGTCGCCTTCGAGTGTTTCACCAGGCAACAAGTTTTCTTCTGTTGTTTCACCGCTTAGAATTTCCGCCACATAATTGGGTTTGCCGCGTTTTTTCCAATCCGCCACGACTGCGTGTACTTCATGGTCGTCAACAAAAGCGCCGTGCACCCGTGTTGGTACACCCGAGCCCGGCGGCAGATACAACATATCGCCCTGCCCTAACAAACTTTCTGCACCTTGTTGGTCAAGAATAGTACGGGAGTCAATTTTTGATGAGACCTGAAAGGCAATCCGGGTTGGAATATTGGCTTTAATAAGACCGGTAATCACATCAACCGAGGGGCGCTGTGTCGCCAAAATTAAATGAATACCGGCTGCCCGTGCTTTTTGTGCTATCCGCGCGATCAGTTCTTCCACTTTTTTGCCCACGATCATCATCATGTCAGCAAATTCGTCGATTACTACGACAATAGCGGGTAATCTCTGCAATAATGGTGCTTCAGTACGCATATCATCCGACGGACGCCATAACGGGTCTTTAATGGGCAAACCTTCGGCTATGGCATCGTTAATTTTCGCATTGTAACCTTTCAGGTTACGCACCCCCAGCGCCGACATCAGTTTGTAACGACGCTCCATTTCACCTACACACCAACGCAGACCGTTGGCCGCATCTTTCATATCAGTAACAACTTCAGTTAACAAATGAGGAATGCCCTCATAGATAGACAGCTCAAGCATTTTCGGGTCGATCATTAAAAAGCGCACGTCATCAGGTGTCGATTTATACAGTAAGCTACATATCATCACGTTAACGCCAACAGACTTACCTGAGCCGGTAGTACCAGCAACAAGTAAATGTGGCATTTTCGCCAGATCAGCTACCACCGATTTTCCGGCAATATCTTTACCCAGCACCATCGTCAGCGGCGATTTAGAGTTATCGAAAACCTCATCGCCAATCACTTCAGATAGCCGCACTATTTCACGGTGTTTATTTGGTAGCTCCAGTCCAATAAAAGACTTGCCCGGTATCACTTCAACTACGCGCACACTGATAGCTGACAGCGAGCGGGCCAAATCTTTGGCCAGGCCGGTAATTTTACTCACCTTAACGCCAGGCGCTAAATCCAGCTCAAATCGGGTAACCACCGGCCCCGGATGCACCCCAACTACTTGCGCTTCAACATTAAAATCGAGCAATTTGGCTTCTACCAGACGTGACACGCGCTCTAAGTCTGCCGGGTCAATCGGGTTAACAGCTTTATCGGGGCGGTCCAGCAGCGCCAACGATGGTAACTCTTCGAGCAGATGTGATACCTCCAGACCGTCATCCTCATCGTCGGTCACAGCAGTTAATATTGCTTCTTGCTCAGTCTCTGGCGGTAATTCAAGTTGCTGCAATGTTTCAGCCCAGCGTTGATCATTGTCAGGCTCGTCGACAGCGCTAAACGATAACTGCTCGTCTGCCAACGTATCCACTGCATAATAGGCTTTTGCCTGCGTTTTAACATCAAGCGGTTTAATCGGCAGCGGCTCAACACGGCTGGCAGAAACAAACGGCTCAGCTAGCGCTGTTTTTTCGACTGCTGGTGTTTTTGTCAGCGCTTTAACCGGCTCATCAGCCAATTGCTGCTCTGCTGAGAATGGATCGTAATCATCAGCTTGACGCTGCTTAATTCGGGCAGGAATACTGGCAATAAAATACGCAGCGTTAAAGCATGCTGCGCCAAGCGCATCTGCCACTGAGAACCAGGATATACCGGTCATAAAGGTTAAGCCGGTGGCAAAACCAATGAGCAATACCAAAATAGTGCCGACAAAATTAAAGTATGGCAGCAATGTATTGCTAACCACATCCCCTACTACACCACCGGACGAAAAATAAAAAATGTCATTAAAATTAATGCTGCTGATCGCCGTAGCCGATAGCAACGTTAGCATCAACCCTATCAGGCGCAGGCCTAAAATCAGATAGTCTAATTGCATCAAATCGTGAAAACGCTTAAATAATAAAAATCCGCTAAATGCGACTAAAAAAGGCACCAGATATGCTATCCAACCAAAACTGAACAACAACAGATCCGCAAGCCAGGCACCAATTGGCCCAGTATAATTGCGAATATCGGTCTGATAACCAGTCTGCGACCAACTAGGATCGGCCGGGTCAAATGACAGTAATGCAAGTAACAAAAACAAGCCAAAGCCAGAAAAAATAATCAGTCCAACTTCCAGCAAACGCTGAATGCCGTTCAATGGAAAATACTCTCTGTTTTGCAAATGGAGCCCCTAATTTTTATCGTCGTTCTTCTGTGAGCGCGTTGCTGCTTAAGATACCAGACAGACTGTAAAAGTGCATCCGTGAAGCGGCGCTGAACCAGTATTTAACTATTAACTGCGACAAAAGTGGTTTGTTTTACTTCTTCCATCACCACATAGGTGCGGCTCTCCCGCACGCTGGGTAATCTGAGCAGCGTTTCGCCCAACAGTTCACGGTATGCCGCCATATTGGCTACCCGGGTTTTTAACAGGAAATCAAAACTACCCGATACCAGATGACACTCCTGAATTTCTGTCAGTTTTTGTACCGCCTTACTAAACTCATCAAAGTCTTCAGGTGAGGTTTTACTCAGCGTAATTTCGACAAACACCAGCAAAGCGGCACCTACCTTGTGTGGGTCGACCTGAGCGGTGTAACCCAGAATAACGCCTTCAGCTTCGAGCTTACGTACGCGCTCTAAGCACGGCGTTGGACTAAGCCCTACTCTGCGCGCCAACTCAACATTGGCTAAACGCCCGTCACGCTGTAATTCAGTGAGTATTTTACGATCTATACGATCTAACTTCTTGATACTTTTACTTAAAGAGTACATTGCAGTTAAATAATTCGCTTTTTAATTTTAAACAGAATTTTGCACTACACTAACGCCTCAAAACAAGCATTAATTCCTTAAAATTAGCAGTATACTTCGCATAAATTTTACCTAAGCCAACATTTACCTCAAAATAAGGCAAAAAAACATGATTATTGGCGTACCAAAAGAAATCAAAAACCATGAATACCGTGTCGGTATGACACCAGCCAGCGTACGTGAGCTGGTAAACCATAAACACAGTGTATTGGTAGAAACCAATGCCGGTATGGGCATTGGCTTTACCGATGAAGATTACACCGCTGCCGGCGCTACAGTGTTGCCAACAGCGGCAGACGTTTTCGCTAAAGCAGAGATGATTGTTAAAGTAAAAGAGCCACAAGCGGTTGAACGCGCCATGCTGCGTGAAGGCCAAATTCTGTTTACTTACCTGCACCTGGCACCGGATCTACCGCAAACCGAAGATTTAATTAAATCTAAAGCTATCTGTATTGCTTATGAAACTGTTACCGACAACCGCGGCGGTTTACCGCTGTTAGCGCCAATGTCAGAAGTCGCTGGCCGCATGTCAATTCAGGCCGGTGCCCGTGCTCTGGAAAAGTCCTGTGGCGGTCGTGGTATGCTGTTAGGCGGTGTACCTGGTGTAGCACCGGCCAAAGTAGTCGTAATTGGTGGCGGAATGGTAGGTACCAACGCAGCACAAATGGCGCTGGGTTTAGGTGCTGATGTGACAGTGCTGGATCGTAGTGTAGATGTGTTACGCCGTATTAACGCTCAGTTCAATGGCGCAGTTAAAGCCATTTACTCTACTGCCGATGCGTTAGAGCAAGAAGTGCTGGCAGCCGATCTGGTTATTGGTGGCGTATTGGTTCCAGGTGCAGCCGCGCCTAAGCTGGTGACTAAAGAGCACATTAAACGCATGAAACCAGGCTCAGCAATTGTTGACGTTGCTATTGACCAGGGTGGCTGTGTTGAAACATCTAAAGCAACCACCCACGCTGAGCCGACCTATATTGTTGATGATGTAGTGCACTACTGCGTCGCGAACATGCCAGGTGCTGTGCCTCGCACATCCACCTTTGCACTGAACAACGCCACCTTACCGTTCATCCTGCGTTTAGCCAATAAAGGCTACAAACAAGCCTTGCTGGACGACAAGCATTTGCTGAACGGCTTAAACGTGATCAATGGTCAGGTGACCAATGAAAGTGTGGCCGAAGCATTAGGTTTTGCTTTCGTCGCACCTGAAGTAGCATTAAATGCTTAATGTTCAATAAATAAACAACTGCTTTTAAAGGCCGCTTTTGCGGCCTTTTTTATTTTTTACGCTTTTTTATTGCCTGACAACGGTTTATTTGTAATTTGCTATATACATTACGCTCAAACCTGTTATAGTTCATTCCGGCCTGTAAAGCAGACCTATGTAACAAAATGTTTATGAAAACTTCGCTACACAGCTTCATTGTAAGTCATGTCCTGAAGATTCACGCACGTTTGGCCGCATAAGTAAGGTAACAGTCAGGCTAAAAGCGCAATTAAGCGTCAATTAGTTCTATTAAAATTTTTAGGAGTCATTCATGGCTAAAGTAACTGGTGTAGTTAAGTGGTTCAACGCTGATAAAGGTTTCGGTTTCATTACTCAGGATAACGGCGGCGCTGACGCATTCGTTCACTTCCGTGCTATCCAAACTGAAGGTTACAAAACCTTAAACGAAGGCCAACGCGTAGCTTTCGAAATCGAACAAGGCCAAAAAGGCCCACAAGCTGCTAACGTTACAGTTCTGTAATCTAAGCACTTGCTAAAAAAAGGACACTGCGGTGTCCTTTTTTATTGCCTTTAATTTACCACCCTACCTGAATAAATTAAGCGCCCGGTTACAAACACCATATCTAGCTACTGCTCTTCTCTGACGAATGCGATATCGGCAAAACCCATACGGGCAAACTCTTGCTGCCGGTAATTTTTCACCGCTGCGCCACGCTTAGCGGTCATTGCCACTTGCTGCTCCATCGCCAGAAAGCGAGTTAAGTCTATGCCTTCGGCTGCAGCAACAGCTTCATACATATCACGGTGCTTGTCATAGCTAAAGTTAATTACTTTACGCTGTTTATTAAAGGTATAACTAACTTGTCTGGCCATTTGCCACTCCGGGTTTAACTGAGTTGCGCACAGGCTTACACAACATACAGGATAAGATTAACAGTATTGAACCTATGCATAAGCTCAACAAGTTCTCATTGCGGTTCCACAATACAATATTTACCAATAAACCTGCCGGGATCAGCATATTGTTCATTACAGCCAACAAGCCACTGCTAACCAAGGTAGCGCCTTTATTCCAATAATAATAACCGCCACCGGATGCCACCAGCCCCAACCACAGCAATATGCTCCATTGCGTAGCGCTCTGCGGATACTGCGCATCACCTAGCAATAACCAGGCTGGTAACACCACTATTACCGCGCCAAGGTAAAACCAACCAAATAGGTGATGCTGCGATAAAGCAGAAGGTTGTTGTGCCAATAGTAGCTTATAACCTACCTGGCCTAGCGCAAAACATAAATTTGCTCCCTGCACTACCGCAAAGCCCAACCAGTAATCTTGTGTCAGCCCCTGATAACGCATAATGGCAGCAGCGGCAACGGCTAACAACGCCGCCAGTAAAAAGCGAAAGCGGAAGCGGCGCTGCAATGCGTCGTACAACAGGGTAATATAAACCGGCGTAAAAATGGTAAAAACCAGCACTTCTGGCACCGTAAGCAACAAGAACGACTGATAATAAAACAAATACATCAGCCCCAGTTGCACCGCACCCAACGCCAGTAACTTTAGCGCCAGCGCAAGCGGTATCCATCGCATAAAAGGTAAAAACACCAGCAGGGCCAACAGCACGCGCAGCAACACGGCGAAGTAGGCATCTACCTGACCGGCTAAATACACCCCAATCAGGCTAAACGAAAACGCCCATAACAGCGTTACCGTAATTAAATAGCTCAACTATGCACTCCGCCGGTATGCTGTTTTAACAGCGGTGCGGCATACAACTGACTTAACATAGGTTGAGCTGCAGCAGGCAAAGCCTGTAACCGTTGTTGCCACTGTTCTGCTACCGCTTCATCAATAGCCAAATGTTGTTGACCGGCAGCTAAATAATTTACCGGAAACAAACGATAGCCTTGCCAAATTTGCTGATCTATTAATGCGGCCAATTGCTCAGGCTCTGCCGGCACATCGCTGAGCGGAGTACAAAAAGCTACGTGCACCCGCCCCTTAAAGCCCACTATGCCTTTAATAATACTGTCGATATCCTCAAACTCGCCTTTTTGATAACTGCCGGCAGTTTGTTTTTGCCACAATTCGTTTATCTTATCTATATCGCACGGGTCATACTCATAAGATAAACACACCGGCACGATATTTAACCCAGCCATATAGGCGGCAAAATCTTCGCCGCGCTTTTTGCCTTCCATATAAAACATCTTCAAAATAGCCGGGTCGGTTTCATCATTACCATCTTTAGCTCGGCCTTCTTTTTGCGCAATCCATACCGATTGTTGTTGTTCCAGTGAATGCTTAATATAAGACGACAACTGCGAGAAATTTTTTAGCATTTCACGCGGCCCTTTGGCGCCACGTTTCACAATAAAGCTTTTATTTAGCTTCATCAGCTCTGTGGCACAGGCCTTGCGCAGTAAATTATCACCAATAGCAATGCGTACAGTATCAAAACCATGATGATGTAAACACCAGTTCACCAATGCAGGATCCATGGCGATGTCGCGATGATTGGACACAAACAGATAAGCTTTACCAGGCCTTAGTTGTTCCAGTCCTGACACTGTTACCTTGTTAGTGGTATTTTCTATCATTCGGTCCATAAACACTGCAACCTGCCGCTGCACAGCTTGCACGCTGGTCAGTTTGGCCCAGCGCCGTTTTAGTGCAAATTGCACCACAGGAGACAGTAACCAACCAAAGGGACCCGATAAATGCGGAAAACGGTAGTGCAAAATTGCCTTGATAAAATCTTTATCAGCAACTAGTCGGGCTATAGCGCTTACGACCTCACTATCGTTGTACGGACGGATATCGGCATATAGGTCTTTATCTGACACAAAAATCACTACGTTAACTCTTAAGAAGGCACCATTTTACTGAGTTAGCAAAAATTCACCAGTGGCAAGCTGTATTTGTTTCGCCATCATTCCGACATCGCCAGCCATCACCTTATCGCATTGCAGTTGCATCATCTTGCTTTGCTACGGACAATACAGAAAAATTATACAAGGACTTTTTGTATGCGCGTGTTAATCACTGTATCTCTGTTGCTGTTAAGCACAATAGCCTCAGCCAGCCCCTTTGAGATCCGTTTTACAGAACAAACAACACCTGATGCCGACACCCTGGTATTACTGGCAGGAACAAATACCCAACTACAGGATGAACAACTCAGACAGTTGGCGCAAAGCGAAAGCTTTAATGCGACTACCGGGCAAAGTTTGCAATGGCTATCACCGCCAGTGCCGTATCAGGGCTATAAACGGCTTTTAATATTGGGCGTTGGAAATGCAACCGAACATAACACCCACAGCGCGGCGGCACTAGGTGCTGAGCTAGCAAAGCAATTAGGTAGCTCCGCAGCACAGCAGGTAATAGTGGATGCCAGCCAGATCAACAGCAGCCTGGCTGATACTGAATTAGCCGCACAGCTGGCGTTTGGGGCAAGGTTAAGCGCTTATCGCTTTGATCAGTATAAAAGTAAAGCTGCGCCGTTAAAGCAGCAGCAACTGACATTTATCGTAGCCAATGCCAAAGAAGCACAGCGGCGCCATGAGCAACTCACTGCAATTGCCAACGGTGTCACGCTGGCACGAGACCTGACCAATGAACCTGCTATGGGACTAGCTCCGGCCACCTTTGCTGAAAAAGCTACCGCACTGAAAAAACTCGGCGTGAAAATTACGGTGCTTGATGAAAAAGCATTGCAAAAAAACAATATGGGCGCCATTTTAGCCGTAGGGCGCGGCAGCGCGCGGCCACCGCGTCTGGTGATCGCACATTGGCAAGGTAGCCAACAAGCGCCTTTAGCTATAGTGGGTAAAGGTATCACCTTTGATACCGGCGGCTATAACTTAAAAACTCAAGCTGACTCTATCCTTCGCATGACCAGCGATATGGCAGGTGCGGCGGCGGCGCTGGGTACAATACATGCCCTGGCAGAGCAAAAAGCCCCGGTAAATGTGCTGGCCGTATTAGCGCTGGCAGAGAATATGATCTCCGACCGTGCTTATCTGCCAGGCGATGTGGTAAACAGCGCTGCCGGATTAAGTGTGGAAGTAATTAACACCGACGCCGAAGGGCGACTGGTTGTCGCTGACGCCCTGTGGTATGCCGAAAAACATTATCAGCCGCGGGCTATGGTAAATATCGCCACTCTCACCGGCGCCAAAGTTACAGCCCTCGGCAGTTACTATGCCGGCCTGTTTAGTAAAGACGACAGCCTGGTGATGCAATTACAACAAGCCGGCAAGCAGGTAAATGAGCAACTATGGCGCTTACCGCTAACAGACGACATGCTGCCTGAGCTAAAAAGCCGCATTGCCGACTTGCGAAATACCGGGCGCAGCGCAGGCGCGTCCACCGCAGCCCTGTTTTTGCAGCAATTTGTTGGCAAGACACCGTGGGCACATATCGATATAGCCGGCAATGCACTGGCTAACAGCAGTAAAGGTATTAACCCGGAAGGTGCCACTGGCTTCGGCGTACAACTGCTAACCGAATGGGCTCTGACACAGCCATAACAAACTGACTTAGGCTTGAGGCAGTTGTCCTGCCTCAAGCCCACATTACGGCTATAGCAGCCAGCACTATTAGCGCCAGGCCCCAATGATCGGCTTTTTGCAGCTTTTCTTTAAATACAAAAGCTGAGATCAGTAACATAAACAGCACTTCAACCTGGCCAAGGGTTTTTACCAATGCTACCGATTCCAGGCTCATAGCGGTAAACCAACCCACCGAGCCAATACAACTGCAAACACTAACCAATAAGGTAAGCTTTGGCCGCTGCCACAGTGCTGTTAACGTCGGTTTATCTTTCAGGCTTAACCACAGCAGCAGAATAACGGTTTGCAGCAATATAACCAGCAGCAATACCCAGGCCGCGCCATGCGGAAATGGCAAGCCCAGCACCAGGCTGGCCTGGCGCACCCATAAGGATGTCATTGCAAACGCCAAGCCGCTACCGAGGCCCAGCAACATTACCGGCAACGATAACTGGCGTAAGCTGGCACCACTGAGTAAAAATACCGCACAGCCACCTAAGGCCACACCTAGCCAGCCCAGCGCGGTTAAAGATTCGCTGAAAAACACCACGCCTAGCACCGCAGCCAGCACAGCCTCGCTTTTAGCCAGCCCGGCTCCGATAGCATAGTTACGTAGCTTAAACAGCTTTACCATCAGCGCAGTAGCCAGAATTTGTGCCAGCGCAGCCGCAACAATAAAACCGGCCAAACGACCGTTAAAAGCCGGTAGCGCCACCGGTTGCCACTGATACAAAGCCCACAAATATACTGCCGCCAGCGGTGATGCCCAGATAAAACGCGCCAGCGTTACCCCGGCCACGCCAACATCTTTGCTTAATTGTTTTTGAAACGCATTGCGCCAGGCTTGCATAAACGCAGCCAGCAAGGTAAAGGGGATCCACAGCACAGCTATACACCAAAAGACGTAAAGATGGCTATGCTAGCAAGGAAGCAATACATTTAATAGCCGAGTCATTTAATAGCCTGCTATAACGCCGATAACACATAACCGCAGAACAGACTGGCGAAAATAGCGACAGTCAACCATTACAGCATTGCTTTCTGGCGGGGAATCATTATGATACGCCCTACGTCGGTACGTAGCGCAGCTTGGTAGCGCACTTCGCTGGGGGTGAAGGGGTCGGAGGTTCGAATCCTCTCGTACCGACCATTAATTCCTCAAAACAAAGCCCCGCTTTTGCGGGGCTTTGTTGTTTCTGTGCTTATCTATTTTGGTTTAGAGTTTAAAACCACTCAGTGACTTTTTCATGTCACTGGCCATTTGCCGTAATTGCTGGCTAGCGACCGACAGTTCAGTTGATTTCACCGTGGTACTTTCCACGGCGTTGGCGATGTTTTCCATATTCTCGTTTATGGTGCCGGACACCACCGCCAGCTCTTCGGTGGCGCTGGCTAATTGATCGTTTACGTCAGTAATGCTGGATACTGCAGTATTGATGCGTTTTAGCGCTTCATTCGCCTGCTGCGAACAGGCAATAGTTTGCTCAGTCTCTGTTTTGCTTTGCGCCATCGATTCTACTGCGTTAGCAGAGTCTTGCTGAATACCTTCGATACGTTTGTTGATATCTTGGGTAGAAGCCTGAGAGCGGCTGGCAAGAGTGCGCACCTCATCTGCAACCACGGCAAAGCCGCGGCCCATTTCGCCTGCGCGTGCTGCTTCAATCGCGGCATTAAGCGCCAGCAAGTTGGTTTGCTCGGCAATAGCGCCGATAACATCTGTTACCGCGCCAACTTCTTCGCCGCGTTTTGATAATTGGGCTATAACCTCAGACACCTGGTCTAGTTTTAACTTAAGCGCATCAATAGCGGTTATCGTTTGTTGTACTGAGGTTACGCCATTTTGTGTTTCAGTATCGGCGTCGCGGGCAGCTTTTGCAGCAGTGGTCGCACTGCGTGCCATATCTTCACAGGTGGCGGTCATTTCATTTACGGCAGTGGCTACCTGAGCCGTTTGGTCCATCACACTTTGCAAAATATGCTTCGTTTGTTGACTGGTTTCATCCAGTGCTTCAGATTGCCCTGCCAGCTGCTCAGCCATTGAGGATTGCTGACTGATAATACTGCGCAGTTGGCTGATAAGGCCGCTTAGTGCTGCCAACAAACTGTCATTGTCACCGGGTTTTAGCGCAAAATTTACTGAAAAATCACCGCCGGCAACTTGTTGCACCAATGCTTTAGTGCTGGCAACTTCACCGCCTAAGGCCCGCAGCAACCAACGGCGGATAAACAAAGATACCCCCACCGTCAGCAAGATAATAATCACCACGACCAGGCCAACCTTTACAGCTACCGCCCAAAAGGCCGCTTTTACATCGTCAATATAAATACCAGAGCCTAATACCCAGTCCCACTTAGCGTCTTTGGCCACATAAGACAACTTAGTGTAGCGCTGTTCTGACATCCCTCCGCTTTTTAACGGTTTGGGCCATTGGTATTCGACAAAACCATTGCCGTAACGACCTATGACATCGACAAAGCTAACAAACAAGTTAGCATTGTCCAGCACTTGTCGTTGGCTGCCGTCGCGGTTGCGCATTAAGGTGGCATGGTGAAATCTTTCTTGATCCAATATGGTGTTATCGAGTGTTGGCGCCGTGGGGTGCATAATCATGGTCGGAATGGGCCGGCCCGTGTCATTGATCCAGATATATTCGGTGCCGTCATAGCGGATCGCTTTAATGGCCGCCATCGCTTGCTGCTGTGCCTGAGCAGTGCTTAGTGCACCGCTTTGCTCCAGCGCCTGGTAATGTTTTAAGATACTAAGGCCGCTGTCGATAACTGCTACTACGCGGTTTTCACGGCCTTCAGTCAAGCTCTGGTTAAGTGCGCTCAACGCTACAGCCGCCAACACAATAAAACCCAGCAATGCCAATATAGGTATGCTGAGTAAACGCCCGCCTAATGTATTCCAGAATGCCATTTTACTACCCCATGTTATGGTAAATACCAAAGCAGAACTGGTTTACTTCTGTTTAGTATTTAGCCTGTTATTATAAACTCAGCTTAGACGCAGGAATAACGCTTGTCATGTCTTGTAATTTTAACTGTGCCAAGGTAGAACAGGAGCAATGTCACGTAGGAGAGTTCAATGTTGTATCGCATTATGTTATTAACGCTGTTTGTTGTATTAAACAGCGCCGTGGCTGAGGATGAAACCAAAGTCCAACATAGTGGCGCCGTAGCCGCACCCGATAAGTACGGAGCTGAAATAGCAGAGCAGATAATGCGCCGGGGTGGTAACGCGGTTGATGCAGCTATTGCTGCTGCTTTTACTCTGGCGGTAACCTACCCTGAAGCTGGCAACATAGGTGGCGGTGGCTTTATGACACTATGGTTTGATGGCAAAGCCTACTTTCTTGATTATCGTGAAACAGCTCCAGCAGCAGCGTACCGCGATATGTATTTGGACTCAGAAACACAAATTATTGAGAACTTAAGTTTAATTGGCCATAAAGCAAGCGGTGTGCCCGGTACAGTGATGGGCTTGTGGCAAGCACATCAACGCTTTGGCACACTGCCATGGGCCGAGCTGGTAAAACCAGCGGTACACTATGCGCAAAATGGTTTTACAGTCGCCGAAAACCAATACCAGTATCGTGCTGACATCCTAAGCCAACTGGCAGGTACAACAAACTTTGCTGACTACTTTGGCACTATGCAAGCCGGTAAAAACTTTCGCCAACCGGAATTGGCCGCCACGCTTAGCCGAATTGCCGCACATGGGCCGGCAGATTTTTATCTGGGTGAAACCGCTAAACTGCTGGTGGCACAGATGCATCGCGGCGGCGGCCTAATCAGCATGGCTGACTTAGCCAGCTACACAGCCGGTTGGCGTGAACCGGTAGTAATGCCCTGGCATGAATATCAATTAGTAACCACTGCCCCGCCCAGTTCTGGCGGTATAGCCCTTAGCCAACTGCTTAGCCTGAAACAGCGGCGCGCAGCAGATTTTAACGGCATTACGCTGAACAGCGCTCAATACGTACATTTAATGGCGGAAATAGCCAAGCGGGTTTATGCCGATCGCGCTTATTATTTAGGCGATCCGGATTTTACCAGCGTGCCGCAACAACAATTGCTGGACAGCTCCTATTTAGATAAACGCGCTGCAGAAATAAACAGTAAAGCCATTTCAGCCACTAAGTCAGTAAAACCGGGGCTGGAGGGATACCACACTACGCACTTCTCCGTGCTGGATAAACACGGCAATGCAGTGTCAAACACTTACACGCTTAATCTGGATTATGGCAGCGGTGTAGTAGTTGAAGGTGCTGGTTTTTTACTTAATAACCAAATGGATGATTTTTCTGCCAAGGCCGGCGTGCCGAACGCTTTTGGCGTGGTGGGCAGTGAGGCTAATGCAATTGCGCCAAACAAACGTATGCTGTCATCCATGACACCCAGCCTGCTAGTCAAAAATGGTAAAGTAGAGCTAATTATTGGTACCCCTGGCGGTTCAACTATCTTTACCTCCATTTTTCAGGTAATAACCAATCTGTATGATTTTGGTATGCCGCTGTCAGAGGCTGTTGCTGCGCCGCGCTTCCACCATCAGTTATTACCTAAGGATCAGATCACAATGGAGCCTTATGCCCCCTTAGCAGCTGAAGTGCAGACACAATTAAAAGCCAGGGGTTACAATCTAGTGACTCAAAGCTGGAGCCTGGGCGACATTCAGGCGATACATAGCACTAACGGCACAGTGACTGCCATTGCTGATCCGCGCTCGCGCGGCGTGGCGAACGTATTTGACTATTAAACTGTGCTCAAAGGATTTGTGATGCAGCCCGCGACGTTAATACTGCACTTCAGCTTATTGCTGTTCAGCACCGCTGTGCGCTCTGATGTGCTGCAAACACCAGAAACAGATATTACCGCAACACAGCAAAGCATTACGCTGCGCTTTTGCTACGAAGACAAGCAATTGTTACCCTATTACGCCGGTAATGGCCAACACATTCCCGACCTGCCAGGTGCAACCATCGAACATCTGCGTCTGGCAGCAACAAAAGCCGGTGTAACGTTACAACTTGTGCGTTTACCCTGGTTACGCTGCCTGCAGCAGCTGGAAGATAACAGTGTAGACGCACTGATTGCGGCATATGATCCAGACCGGGAGCATTACACGGTATACCCCAAACAACCGGATGGCAGCCCTGATCCGGCCAAAGCAATCAACCAATTGGGCTTGTGTCTGGCATACCGTTATGACAATTCTCTACCTGACAATATTGATCACCCAATCAACCAAATTACCGTATCAAGGCCACTAGGCTATAAACCGATTCCGTTTCCACAAAATACTCTGCTGGTTGGCGCAAACTCGCCGCAGCAGGCTCTGGAGCTGGTGGTCTCTGGCAGGGTGGATGCCACTACAGTGCTGTGCGAATTGAACGGCATCAAAGCAAAAGAGCAGCATTTGGACCAACTGCCAGTGCTGTTATTGTACCCGGCATTACATAGAAGCAACGGTTACCTGATGCTAAGTAATGATTTTTATCAACGCAATCCCGCTCTGTCAGAACGACTATGGCAATCTCTGCCTGAAACACTGAATAAACAACGTTATCTGCGTTATATGACACTACCTGTAGATTAGCCCCCCAGTTGCTGTACTAAAGCCTTATTGCTCAAACTGTTTAGTTTTGTCATGGTTAAGCAGATTATATTTCTTGCCAGGAGTTGTCATGCCCGCCATAAATTTACTGTATTTAACCATATTAACGACAAGTATGCCTTCCCCGATTACCAGCGCTGAGATCCCCCAACTTAAACTACAACATGCTATCACCTTGTCAGGTTTATCCAGTGGCGCTTATATGGCAGGCCAATATCACCTCGCTTTTGCAGAGAGTGTAAACGGTATCGCCATGATTGCAGCAGGCCCGGTGTACTGTGCTCAGAACAGTTTGGGTTTAGCGCTGGAGCATTGCTTTAATAAAGCCACCAGCGCGCCGGACATGGCTGCTATTAACGCTTATTTAAAGCAGCGGCAAGCAGAGGGTAAACTGGCGCCGCTATCCGCGCTGGCAAGCGACAAAGTGTGGATATTTCATGGCACCAAAGACGGAACCGTCTACCCCGGACTTGCGGTAACGCTTTATCAGCAGTACCAGCAATGGCTGCAACCGGCTAACATAACACTGATAAATGACAAAGCCTTTGGCCATACCTTCCCTACCGACCGCACCGATTTAGGTAGCTGCGAGCTATCAGAGCCGCCTTTTTTGGCCAGCTGTAACTATGATGCCGCCGGCGCTTTGCTTAGTCATCTATTGGGTAAGGTTAACGCGAAAACGAGCGCAGCTTCAGGGCAACTGATTCCCCTTAATCAACATCTATTATCCACCGCAGCAAAAACTACTCTGGCTGAACACGGTTATCTTTATGTGCCACAGCGCTGTGCAGAGGGACAGCCTTGCCGCTTGCACGTTAGCTTTCATGGTTGCAAACAAAATGCGCAAAGTGTTGGTGATGCTTATGTTACCGGTACCGGTTTAAATAATTATGCTGACAGCAATAACTTGGTGGTGCTTTACCCGCAAGCTACAGCCAGTAGTATAAACCCGTTCAACCCCAACGCCTGTTGGGACTGGTGGGGTTATACCGGCGCAGACTATGCAACCAAAGAGGGTCTCCAACTGCAGGCCGTGCATCAATTAGTGCAGGCTTTAATCCACTAACTCAAAAAAAGGTCGACCAGGACAGAAAAGCCGACAAACCGCTGTCACGATCAGTCAGCGGGCTGTCGCTGATACTGCTACCGTACCAGTGATGCTCTATACCTAAGCGCGTCATACCACCGAAAAACACTGGTGTACTAAGTGAGAAACCAGCGTTGTAGTTAACCGCGCCACCGGCCTTATAAGCCGCACGCTGCGCTGTTGCTTCGTCCGCGCGCACACCATAGTAATAATTAACCAGTTTGCTGTCAGAATAACTGATACCAAATTTAGGCTCTATGACTACAGGTCCGGTGCGATAGCTGTAACTTACTGCCAGTTTTGACTCACGGCCATTTGAATTACCTAACAGATCAAATACGGTATCCGCTTCCAACAGCCAGTCTTGCTGGCGCAATTGCACAGCAAAACCACCATCCAATGAGCTTTTACGTTTTGCCATACCGGCAAACACGCTGCTGTCAGACTCGTCAAAGCCGGCAAAACGTGGCGCCAGCTTAGCACTGACACTGATATTACCAAAATCCAGCAGTTTATAACTGGCAAAAGGGCCGTACACAGATAGCCTATCGTCGCGATAACCGACTATCGGCAACGGTATAGTACGGTTATTGTAACCACGGTAAATCTCCTGATTTACGCCTATACCCACACCATATAAAAATCCCTGCGGGGCGGCTTGCTGGGCAGTTGCCGTCGCACTACATAATGCTGCAGATAACACCGCAGCAAGGACATAACCACAAACCTTCATCTGATAACCCTATTTTGATCACTAGCTTAATAAACAGCACATTATATTACGGGTTAGATACTGTACCTAACTGTTATCCGATCAACCAGCCTGATCATATTTTTTAATCAGCTTTTTGTTACGCGGCGAATTAGCTTTTGCCACATAACCCGGTTTGCAAAAGCATCAGCCCAACCACAACACCGCTACACCCAGCGCCAGAATAACCAGGGTAGATATGGCCAGTTTATGCGCCAATGCACGGCCACCCAGTGCATACACCAAGCCACACTTTACCAGCGTATTGCTAAGCGCGGCCACAGTAATAGCGCTGCCGGCAACGGTTAAGGCCTCGGCTGACTGGCCGGCATATTGCGCCATCGATAAGGTAATGGCATCCACATCTGTCATGCCCGCTACTGCCGCTAACAAATATAAGCCTTCTGCTGCAGCATATTGCTCAGTTAACTTTACCAGCAACAAAATTACCGCAAACAAAGCGCCGAATTTGATAGCCGCCACCAGGCTAAAGGGATTGGTTACTTTTACCGCACTTTGCTGTGGCGCCTGATAACGCCGGCTGCCATGCCAGTAATACAACCCAGCCATTGTCGCGGTTGCACCAGCCATAATGCTAAACGGTAGCCATATCTTGGCTAATAAGGGTTGATAAACAATACTGATGGTAACCAGCACACGGATAAACATCACCAGCCAGGCCAGCAACACGCCACAAGCCTGATTATCGGCCGCCAGTGGATCACTCTCTATTTTGCTGCTGCGGGCAAAGCTCAAGGTCACTGCTGTAGAGGATGCCAGGCCACCGCTGATACCGGTAACCACGGCACCGTGTGCAGCGCCCAGCCAACGCACCGCAACATAACCGAGCAGAGACATGGTCGAAATTAAGATCACCAGTAGCCAGAGTTTATAGGGATTAAGCGCCAGCCAGGGATCGATAGGTTCGTTTGGCAACAAGGGTAATACAATAAAGCTGGCGATAAGCAGCTTAAGCCCGGCATACAAATCATCAGTACCAATTTTATTTACCAGACCGTGCAGTGGCTGCTTAAAAGTTAAAATGGCTGAGGTTAAAATACCCAGCATAACCGCCAGTTCAGCGTAGCCAAACATAATGGCGCCACCGAGCAAACATACGGTAACAGCACTTATTTCACTGGTTAAGCCCAGCGCAGACGGGTTGTGCCGGTTTTCCAGAATATAGGCAGTTAACACTGCTAATGCCACCACCAACACCGTAATAACGAACAGCAAAGGCGATTGCAGATGAATAGATAACCAGGCCGATACCGCACCGGCCTGAGCAAACAAAATATAGGTACGCAGGCCACCAAAACTGTTCGGGTGCTCGTCGCGCCGGTGCTTTTCGCGCTCAATGCCAACCAGTGCGCCCAGCAACAAGGCAATTAAAAAGTTTTGCACCATATCTATATCAAATTCCGACATTTTTACGTTAACTCAGTTAGTTATCTCTGCTTTTCACAGCATAGCGCAGTTTGGGCCAACACGGCAGCCACCCACGGCTTAAACGGTAAAATTGAGTACAACAGCACTTCGCGTTACACTCGCCGCCTTTATACTGCAAGTGAGTTGAGCAATGGCACTTAAAGCCACCGTATTTAAAGTACAGCTGCAAATTGCCGATATGGACCGGCATTATTACCAGGACCACAGCCTGACGCTGGCCCAGCATCCGTCCGAAAACGACGAGCGTATGATGGTACGTTTGCTAGCCTTTGCCATTAATGCCAGCGACACCCTGGCGTTTACCAAAGGGCTAAGTGCTGAAGACGATGAGCCGGAATTATGGGACAAAGCCCTGAGCGGCGAAATAAACCTCTGGGTTGAGTTTGGCCAAAGCGATGAAAAGTGGTTGCGAAAAGCGGCCGGACGCGCCAAACAAGTGCAACTGTTTTGTTATGGCGGGCGCAGCGTGCCAGTATGGTGGAAGAATAACCAACAGGCGCTGCAGCGCTATCAAAACCTCAGCGTGTTAGAAATAGACGAGGCAGCCGTAGCGCAAATGGCCAAACTGGTTAGCCGTAATATGAACTTGCAGTGCAATATCAGCGAAGGCCAGATTTGGCTGTCCGACGCTGAGCAAAGTGTATTAATAGAGCCGGTAATACTAAAAACGGCGCAATAACGTGATTAACCCAGCCGCGGATCGCTGTCTGCTACCATTGGTTGGCTTTTGTTATCTTTGCAAATAGCTAATAGCGCCGGGTAATCATCGAGCTGCAATAATTCGCGGAACATAATCCAGTCGACCAGACTGTAAAGCGCCATGGCAACATAATCCCAGTTGGCAAATTCGGCATTACCGGCTTGCTGCTCTAACACATATAACGATGTGGCCACCCGCTCGCGCTGCAAGTTAAAAAACAGTTTATCGTCATTGGTGTCAAAGCCACTGCGGCTGCATTGCAGCAGCATGACTAAAGAATCCGTTACAGCATTAATCAGCGTCAGCTGATTTTCCTGATACCAGTTAAGTGGTCCTATGCCCAGCTGCGGAGCCAGATAACGATATATCACGCCGGAATCAAAAATAACCCGGCCATTATCGTCCAGCATAGGAATACGCAGCGTTGGATTAAGCGCGGCCAGGGTTTCACGATCAGTGCCGGCAAAAATATTCAGATTAATAAATTCATGAGCCGTCGCCGCCAATAACAAGCGAATGCGCCTGACATAAGGTGAAGTTTGTGAACCATACAGTTTCATATTTATTCCTTAACAGACGCTGTTGCAGCGCCTAATGATCTCATACTAAACCCGGCCACCAGCATGGTGCCGCTAACGACACCAAACGAATGATACTGGCTAAATTCAACGTCTGTTTCCTGTTTGTCGGCTTTTACGTAGCGTGCTTAGCGATAGAACCAAAACCACACCGCTAAGGCGCTGAGCAACATCAACACCAGTATGAAACCCCAGGGCTGTTTTTTCTCAGCATAAGGATCTTTAATAATTCGCTGTGCCCCTTTAGGTAAGCGGGCCAGGCCGGTTAATGCTGCACCAAAGGGCACATTAATTCTGGCTCTGGTATTGATGGCCCAGCCGTTGGCGTCCAATAAGGGCCCCAGGTTACGCCGACGCAGTGTCATATAAGCCATTAACATTGACGGGCATGATATCAGTAGCATCGCGCCAACTAACACCAAGGGTATTTGCCACCAAAACAACGAAAACAAACCTGCGACCATAGCCGCTAACGCCGTACCTAAGGCACCCATTGCCAGCCCTATAGCCGCAAAAATACCGGCAAATTTAGCAATATCAAAACCCGTTGTTGCTGTCGCAGGTGCAGCTGTCACGCCACTGTTTGCTTTGGCTTCAATATCTTTGTCGCGGCTGGCCGCAAATTTTTGTAACTGTGCTTCAATAAAAGCCGCTATACGTTTATAGGGCGACCAAAATGCCTGACGAATACTCACCGGCTGAACAACAACCTTAGTGACACTGGCCTTCCAATCCCGGCCCTGACGGTCATAAAACACCCCATTACGCCCAGGCACCATAAGTTCATCCACATCACCGCCGGTTAAAGCAGCAACAATGTTAACCGGGGCTTCGCCTTTGCGTATACAACTGCAATACACCAGATAACAGCCACTAAATGGCGCCATGGTTGCGTGCCGGGCCAAATCGTTAACATACAGCACCAACTCACAGCTTCGTTGATCCAGATACAGCGTACCGGCCTGAAATACGGCTTTCTTTGCCCCCTGATAAAAGTCACTCAGCGAAACAAAATTGCGCAACAAGGTCACGAGATCCCGCTGCAAATACAGCAGCTTTTCTACCGCATCTACATTATCAGCGAATGTTTTCTCAGCGCTGTCTTGCGTAATAAGCGCTGCCAGTTCGGTGGAAACTTCACTGTTTAAAATGGCTGACAAACGCTCAGCACCCAGCACATGCAAAGTTGATTCGGGCTTTGCCGCCTGCCAGGCACGCCACGCAGCCAGGCTGGAAGATATTGCCGACCACTGCACCAGCGTTAAACTGTTATCTTCGCTGCCAAGCAATGGCTCAACTACCTGCACACGTAATTGCTCTATTTTTGCCGCCCAAGCCGGGTTAACCCCCTGCCCCAGTGGTAAAGCCAAACCTGCAGCCACTTCAGCCAGCGGCAAGGCCGCAATATCGTTGTCGGCGTTACCAATAGCGCGGTTTGCCAAAACGGCATAAACCGAGGCATCAGGATTTAAAGCCGCGGCAGAGCGGCTATCAAACGCCGCCAGTTGGCAACGGACAAAAAAATCATCTACTTTCGCTTGCACGCTATCAAATACCGCTACTGCGGCTGCAGTATTTTCACCTAGCGGATGCAAAACGTCGGACTCTGTTGCTCCGGCAGCATGCCAGTCCACTATGGCCTGCGCCTGCGCATTGAAATTGCTTAGCATCGTCGCGTCTACGCCAACACCGCCGCTGCGATCTGGTACACCGCCCAAAGTGGCAATAATATCAACAATTAGCTGCTTTACATCACTGTTGTCAGTAAGCTCAGACATAACTACGCCGTCACCGTTAAAGTGATCGGCAGAAAACAACCGTGCTTTATCAAGCACATCGCTAACTTGCAATGCATCAGCCGCTGTCTTACCAGCATATTGCAGCACCCGCTGGGCTGCCGTTTTTAGTGCTACACCTTCGGCATCGGTATCGTTTATCGCGCTAAGTGGTATACCAGAGGCTTGAAACAGCAAATCAACATCAACCAGACGCTGGCAACACCAGCGAACAGCCGCTTGAACTTCAGGCACGCGCACCTGGCCATCTCCATCGGTATCTAATAACGCTAAGGTGCGGCTATCAAACTCTAAACCGGTTGTCGGACAGTTCAGTACTGTCCATAGTTTTGGATCAAGTTCACTCAAATGTTGTAAGTCGGCAGCACTATCCAGTGTTACCTGGTCAAAACCGCCACTGCGGAAAAAGCGCCATTTATGTTGTAAAGCATTATCAGCCACAGCTTTCACTCCCTGAAACAAAAAAGTCAACAGAGCATAATGCAGTACAACAAAATTTACCACGCAGGCAAACGGCAAAATGCAGAATTATTCAGCACACATATTGCCAAGCTATGCAGCTTTATTGCATAATCATCCCGCTTCATTTTTGCTTTATAGCTTTTGGCCCACGCTTTGCGTGGGCTTTTTAGTTTTTACAGCACTTAACGCAATTCAGCCTTTATCATCATGGCTAATGCGGCTGGCGACAGCACCGGTTTGCTGCTGGTATTTTGCATCCAGCCGCTTGTTATAAGGCCGATCAGCCGGGCCTGTCATCAACTCAAAATTCAGTGCACCAATTTTCATCTGTGGCCTAAGCGCCAGCGGCAACTTACCGCTGTTATAAAACTCAAGCACGATATTACCCGACCAACCCGGGTCAATACGGTGCGCGGTAACATGCACCATTAGACCTAAACGCGCTAATGATGAACGGCCATCTAACCAGCCGACGATATCGTCCGGCAAGGTTACCGATTCTAATGTCATCGCCAGTGCGAGCTCGCCAGGGTGCAAAATAAACTTGTCACCGTCAGCAACGTAAATCTCGTCACTCATTACACTGTTCAGCGCTTTATCTACTTCGCCGCGCGGGCCGCTTAAGTCAATGTAAGCGGCGGTATGCGCCACAAAGACGCGAAACTTATTACCCAAACGAATATCAACACTGACACCGCTTATCATGTCGGCGTCAGGCAGTGGTGTAATGCTAATTTTACCTTCAGCTAAATAGCGTTCTATATCGCGGTCACACAGTCTCATCTTAATCGTCCGTTATTATAATTTCAGGCTGGCCTATTTGCTGTGAAGCTGCTTGCCAATGCAATGCCAGCATTAATTGCCGGCTGATTGTACGGTAAATTTGTGCCACTGGCTGCTGTTTTAGTACCGCCGGTACGCCAGCATCGGCCTGCTCGCGGATATGCTTTTCAAGCGGTAGCTGCCCTAGCACCGGCACCTGATAACGCTCTGCCAGCAGCACGCCGCCTTCGGTGCCAAAAATATCATCCTGCGCACCGCAGTGGCTGCACTGATAAAAACTCATATTTTCAATCAGGCCCAGTAGCGGAATATTTACCTGACGAAACATACTGATGGCTTTTTCTGCATCCGACAGCGCCACGTCCTGCGGTGTGGTCACCACCACAGCACCGGTTACCGGCAGCTTTTGCGCCATGGTAAGCTGAATATCACCGGTACCCGGTGGCATATCAACAATCAGATAATCAAGCTCTGGCCACAGGGTTTCGTTCAGCAATTGTAACAGCGCCTGGCTGGCCATTGGGCCACGCCACACGGAGGCTTGCTGTGGGTCGACCAGAAAGCCGATAGATTGCAAATACACACCATGGGCAAATTTGGGCTGCATCAGTTTATTATCCGGCGAGCTGATTTTCTCGCCGTTAAGTCCGAGCATAGTGGGAATTGACGGGCCATAAATATCAGCGTCTAACAAGCCGACTTTAGCACCTTCCAGCGCCAGTGCTGCAGCAATATTGACTGAGGTAGTCGATTTGCCCACCCCGCCCTTGCCGGATGCAACAAGAATAATCTGCTTAATCTGTTTAAATACTGGCGCCGTCGCCACTTGATAGTCCAAACTCAACTGATAGCTAAAACCGGCATCAGCCAGTGCCTGTTGCAGCGGCTGAGCTATAGACAACAGCGGCAGTTTTAAACGGATGCTCAGGGTGTTTTTGTTAAGGCTCACGCTATCGAGCAGCAAGGCTAACGGCGCGCCGTTATACGGCAGTTGCCAGTGGTGTAACAGCTGCTGTGCAGAGTCGGGTAAAGCGTCGGTTTTGGCGGATTTAAACCAGTTAAACATCAGCGAGTTCCAAATTAAGGCTTTGACACGTTTTTTTAGCAGTTCCACACCTAGGCGGGTGCGGTTCGATGCCAGCTAGTGTATCATTTAGTGAAATTTTTTCAGTTATTTATGCAAAAGAGCACCGCTTAATGTCGACACGCAAAATACTTGTTACCAGCGCTTTACCCTATGCCAATGGCCCTATTCATTTAGGTCACTTACTGGAATACATTCAAACCGATATCTGGGCCAGGTTTCAAAAAGCCCGCGGCCATGAATGCTACTACGTTTGTGCCGACGACGCGCATGGCACGCCTATTATGCTTAAAGCACAGGAGCAAGGCATTACGCCGGAGCAAATGATTGCCAAAACCAATATTGAACACCAGGCCGACTTTGCCGGTTTCGGCATTGGCTTTGACAATTATCACTCGACCCACAGTGAAGAAAATCGCGAGTTTGCCAGCCAGATCTACAACAAACTCAACGATGGCGGCTATATCAAGCGCAAAACCATCAGCCAGCTGTTTGATCCGGAAAAGCAGATGTTTCTGCCCGATCGTTTTGTTAAAGGCGACTGCCCTAAATGTGGCGCCCTTGATCAAAATGGCGACAGCTGCGATGTTTGCGGTGCCACCTACAGCCCGACAGAAGTAAAAAATGCCCGCTCTGTGGTATCTGGTGCGACACCAGTATTAAAAGACTCTGAGCATTATTTCTTTGACTTACCCGCCTTTAGCCAGATGTTACAAGACTGGACGCGCAGTGGTAGCTTGCAAGAAGAAATGGCGAATAAACTGCAGGAATGGTTTAAAGACGGCCTGCAAATGTGGGATATCAGCCGTGATGCGCCCTACTTTGGCTTTGAAATACCTAATGCGCCTGGCAAGTTTTTTTACGTTTGGTTAGATGCGCCGATAGGCTATCTGGCCAGTTTTAAAAACCTGTGTGATAGAACCGGTATCGACTTTGACAGCTTCTGGAAGCTGGACTCCGATGCAGAGGTATATCACTTTATCGGTAAAGATATTATTTATTTTCACAGCCTGTTTTGGCCGGCCATGTTACACGGTGCCGGTATGCGCAAACCAAACGCCATTTTTGCCCACGGTTTTGTTACCGTAAACGGCGCCAAGATGTCCAAGTCACGCGGTACCTTTATTAAAGCCCGCACTTATCTGGATCATTTAAACCCGGAGTATCTGCGTTACTACTTTGCCTCTAAGCTAAGCAGCAGTATTATTGATCTGGACTTAAATCTGGACGATTTCAGCCAGAAGGTTAATGCCGACTTAGTTGGTAAAGTGGTAAATATTGCCAGCCGCTGTGCCAGCTTTATTACCAAACGCTATGACGGCAAATTATCCGCTACAGTGGCTGAACCAGCACTGTTGGCAGAATTTACCGCCGCAGGTGAAAGTATTGCCGACAGCTTTGAGAAGCGCGAGTTTGCCCGTGCTATACGCGACATTATGGCGCTGGCCGATAAAGCCAACCAATACATAGATGCCAAAGCGCCTTGGGTGCTGGTAAAAGATGATGCCAAACAGCAAGAAGCGCATGACGTCTGCTCAATGGGCATCAATTTGTTTCGCGTGCTGATGCATTATTTAAAGCCGGTATTGCCGCTAATGGCAGCAGAAACCGAAGCCTTCTTAAACAGCGAACTGAATTGGAAAAACTATCAGCAGCCGTTAACTAATCATGCTATCAACCCATTTAAAGCGCTGATGCAGCGGGTTGACCCGTTAAAAGTTACCGCCATGCTGGAAGCTTCAAAAGAAAACCTGCAGCCCCAAACGGCAGCACCGGTTAAAACGGCTGTAAAAGCAGAAAAAGCACCCAGCACGGAGCGCGAACCGATCAGCGACACCATCAGCATTGATGATTTTGCCAAAATTGATTTGCGCGTCGCCAAAATTATCAAAGCCAGCGCGGTAGAAGGCGCTGATAAACTGGTACAACTGCAACTGGATATTGGTGGCGGTGAAGTGCGCCAGGTGTTTGCCGGCATTAAATCGGCCTACAGCCCAGCGCAACTTGAGGGCCGTTTAACCGTTATGGTGGCCAACCTGGCACCGCGCAAAATGCGCTTTGGTTTATCCGAAGGTATGGTGTTAGCGGCAGGCCCAGGCGGGAACGACTTATTTATTTTGTCGCCGGACGAGGGTGCCCTGCCGGGTATGCGGGTGAAGTAACGTTTTCAGGCAGCGTTTGGCTGCCTGTGTTTTTTAAGGCAAAGAATGACCAGTAAAAGCCCTTATCGCAGCTTTAGTGCATTATTTCTTACCACCTTGCTGATGCTGGTGGCCCAGGGTTCGTTATCAACTTACCTTGGGTTATCACTGGCACAACAAAATGTCGATTCAATCTGGATTGGCGCCCTAATGTCCTGTTACTACCTCGGGCTGGTGCTGGGCTCTAAGCTGGGTCATAAAGTCATTGCCCGGGTAGGTCATATCCGCGCCTTTGTCGCCAGCGCTGCTATTGTCAGCACCTGCGCCATGACACACGTCTTAACGTCGCAGTTAGAAGTGTGGCTGGTTATGCGGGTTATTGTGGGCATGGGTATGATGTGCCAGTATATGGTACTGGAGAGCTGGCTGAACGAGCAAACCGAAAGCTCTCAGCGCGGCACGGTGTTTGCTTTTTACATGATCACCTCTTACCTTGGCATGATTGGCGGCCAGTTAATGCTTAGCCAATTTCCCGAGCTTGGCACCTCGCCCCTGCTGATCATCAGCATGTGTTACTCACTGTGTATAGTGCCAATTGCGCTGACTAAACGTATTCACCCGGCACCGCTACAACCGGCGCCACTGCAAATTCTGGCGTTTTGGAAGCTGGTGCCTCAATCGCTTACCGCCATCAGTGTCGCCGGCATGATGGCAGGCTCATTTTATGGATTGGCACCAGCTTATGCCGCCGCCAAAGGCATGAGTACAGAACAGGTTACCTTGTTTATGTCAGTCACTATTCTGGCTGGTTTATTAGCACAGTGGCCGATGGGTAAAATTTCTGACCGTATTCCACGCAGTCGTATTTTGCGCTTTAACGCTGCAGCACTGACCATTCTTACCTTGTTAATCGCCTTGTTGCCGCTAAGCGGTGTTCTGCTGTTGGCCGCAACCTTTTGTTATGGCGTGCTGGCGTTTACGCTGTATCCTATAGCTTCTGCATTTGCCAACCAAAACGTAGAACAAAACGATCGGGTGGCATTATCTGCTACCGTGCTATTAACCTTTGGCTTGGGTGCCTGTTTCGGCCCTTTGCTGGCATCAGCCTTAATGCAACTTATTGGCCCGGCTATGCTGTATGCCTTTATCAGTTGTTGTGCTTTTACGCTGTTTTTACGCTTGTTACGGGTAAATTACACGCAAAAACAAGTAAAACGCATGTTGGACGAGCAACAAAATGCCCAGTTTAAAATGGGCTCCGGCGATTTGGTATCATCGCCTTTGGCGGCAGCACTCGACCCCCGAGTAGATGAAGAAACAGTACTAACACAGATGCGTGACGAAGAGTTTCAGGCAGCAAGACAACAAGTGCCTGCCGGCTACGATGAAGATATCGACTGGGACAAACCTGACGACAGTTTTGACATTGGTGTGCGGCTTGAACCGGCCCACCCAGAGTATACTGACGTCACTGCAGTATATAACAAACACAGTGCAGCGGATAAAGATGCCGATATAGATAACAACAAAACCGGTTAGGCCGGTTTAGTTACTGTGCATTACTACTTTGTTCCACAAATTTTGATTTTTAACCACAGAGAAGTACTCGTCTGGATGCCAGCACTTTGGCAACAGGGCCATATTTTTCCGCTCTTCAAAATTAGACACCAGCTTACTAAGAATTTCTAACAGCCGCTCTTCGCTGATACGCTCCAGCTTTTTACGAGCCGCAGAGTAATACAAGTTGTTTTCTACGCTAACAGTACACCCCATCGCCGACACGTTATAAGTTAAATTACGGGTAACCATACGGCATACCGGCTGGCGGATATCGGCCGGATACAAGCCAGTGACAATGGCGTATTCGTAGCGGTCAAGGTCTTGTCGATCTGAGTCTTTTGGGATGTAGGTCACGCCGTAACCTTGTGGGAATATGCCGGTAATGCTTAGTAATGCGCTAACCGCTACTGCACTGTAAACGCCTTTTTCTACGCCTTTTTCCAGCACCAGCGCCACTTTAGGCAAAGCCTCGTAGCTGTAGTTGCTCTTGGTAGACAGCACTACGGATGTATATATTTGCGGTATTTTTAACAGGTTCCCGATACCGTGTTCTGGCTTTACCGCATTTTTCAGCAAAAACAACACAAAGTTTTGTCGCTCAGATTCCCGTTTTATATGTAAATCACGCTCTTCTCTGGAGTTTCCGGTGTATCTTTCTATCCCCAGGCCCTCAGAAATATATTTTAAACCTTCGCGGTAGCTTATTTGCAACAACGTATTGCGTTCGTCATTTTCCAACACCCGAAACTCGTCAGCCTTGCCATCTGGGCCTTTGAGGATCAACTGTGCATCAGGATAACAACTACCAATATCCTGCATTAAAGCTGCAATCAACAACGGGATCTGCACATCATCCCGAAACGGATCATACTCATCTGTAACAGCTTTCTTGCCTTTGGATGCCATAACCCGCTGTTGCACATAGGCGTTGTTCAGCTCGCCGTCGTTAAGTAGCTTATCCAGCAAACGCAACGATAATACGGCTTTGTACAGATGTTTGCTTTTCTGATTAGCTACTGCGACGTTTCTACCCTCTGTGGGCGACAATAGCTGTATAGTGCCAAGCAACTTGGCAGTCAGCAGATTGGTTTCTTCTAATGATTCTCCCTGGCACAGTTGTAGAATATCCAGACACACACGCTTTAACGCCGCCATACGCACACTGGCTTCATCTGCACGCGCCTGTTGAAAACTCTGTTGTTCGGTTTGAGCTTTTTTCAAATTGCGCTCAACCAATGCCATATCACGCTGGCTAGCTTGTTGTTGGCGGTTTTCAAACAACATTACTTGCTGAGCTAACTCAGTCTTCTGCTCTTGTTGTGCTTGTGATTGCTGAAAATATAGTATCGCCTGCTCATACACCGAATCAGCTGCGGTAGTAAAGTCACAGATACGACTAATTAACGACGATACGGCTTTACTGTATGTTGATTTGCCAATACTTCCTAGTGCCATGCTGAGCAGATATCCTAAAAATGAGTTAGGCAATCAAGGGGGGCGTCATTAGTCTACCCAAGCCTGTTGGTTTTACCGATAATTCAGAATGTTAACACAAGCTTACCAATGGTGGTATTCGTGGCCATTAACTGGTGTGCTTGCTCAGCCTGTTGCCAGCTGAATTGCTGCTGCAATACCGGCCTTATTTGCCGTTGTGCCAAGGATACAGCAAAGGCAGATACAAATGCCTGAGTAAGATTTGCTTTATACCTATTACTACGATTACGCAGTGTCGAGCAGATTAACTGGCCACGACGCTTAAACAATGCGGCCAGATCAAGCTGTGACACTTCACGACCTCCCATCATGGCATAAAGTACTATTTTGCCATCTTGCGCTAACAGCGGTATTTCCCGGCTAATATAATCGCCCGCAACCGGATCCAAAATAATATTAACTCCGTCAGGCCATTGCTGCGCCAACGCTTGCTCAAATGCACAATGTTGGTAGTTTAATAGCACATCAGCGCCCAGCGCACTGCATACCTTGAGCTTTTCATCAGAACTTGCAGTAACGGCAACTTTTGTGCCGAGCGCTTTTGCCAGTTGGATTGACGCAGTGCCCACACCGCTGGCACCAGCATGAATAAGTACATGCTGGCCAACTTGAACATTGCCTATGTTACACAACAGCTGATACGCGGTTAAGAATACCTCTGCAGTAGCACCTGCCTCGGCCATCGAATAACCATTAGGTACCGCCATGGCATGGCCAGCGTGCATCAGCGCGTATTCAGCGTAGCCGCCACCGGGCACTAAACCAAATACGGCTTTACCCAACCAGCTTTTATGCTGTGGGCCTGCGGCCACAACAACACCGGCTGCTTCAAGCCCAAGAATATCACTGTCACCTTGTGGTGGTGGATACAAGCCACGGCGCTGCATTAAATCCGCGCGGTTAATTCCGGCAGCGGCAACTTTGACTAAAAGCTGTTCGACATTTGGCTGTGGCACGGCGCGCTCCTCTACCTGCAACTTGCTGTCTTTACCTGGATCAGTTACCACTATTGCTTGCATCATGGTCGGAATAGTTGCCACGGTTTGCTCCTTATGAAATGGCGATCCAGCACAAATTATATAAAGGCATAAATTCTGCTTTAGCTTTGTGCAGTGCTTCTCTACAATGCGGCCTTTAGTCTAGCACAGTGTGAAAATACCCATGAACCAGCCTGATATCAATCAATCTTTGCCTACGCTTACGCTGCAGGACAGCCGTGAAAAATCGTTGAAACGGCGCCACCCCTGGGTATTCTCTAAAGCAGTAAAGCATGTCAGCGGCAAACCATCAAATGGTCAGACAGTGTCAGTCCAGAGCAGCAAAGGCGAGTGGTTATGTTATGCAGCTTACTCTGGAGAATCACAAATTCGTGCCCGCGCCTGGAGTTTTGACAACAATGAACAAGTTGATGCCGAATTTTTTCAACGCCGCATTGCGCGCGCCTGGCAGCTGCGTACTGAGATGTTTGATCTTGAGCAAACCACAGGTCTGCGGGTAGTTGCGGCAGAGTCTGATGGCTTGCCAGGCGTGACTATTGATAAGTACGACACTATTCTGGTGTGCCAATTACTGTCTGCCGGTGCCGATAGCTGGCGTACTGAAATCGTAAGTGCATTGATCGCGTTGTTCCCTGAGCACAGTATTTACGAGCGCTCAGATGTCGATGTGCGTAAAAAAGAGGGCTTAAAGCCGGTAACAGGCTGGCTACACCTGCCACGCGAGCACGGTGAAGTGATTATAAAAGAGCATGGCATGTCGCTACTGGTTGATGTGATACAAGGCCATAAAACCGGCTTTTATCTGGACCAACGCGCCAGCCGTGCTGCAGCCAAACGTTATGCCAAAGCTAAAACCGTGCTGAATTGCTTTAGTTACACCGGCACCTTTGGTGTCGCCGCATTGCAGGGAGGCGCCACATCAGTGACTAACGCTGACTTGTCAGAACTGGCGCTGAGTACCGCACTGAAAAATGCTGAGTTAAACCGACTTGATGTTACTAAGATCGACAACGTCAAATTTGACGTATTCAAACTGCTACGCCAATACCGCGAGCAAGGTAAGCAATTTGATATGGTGATCCTCGACCCGCCAAAATTTGCTGAAAGCAAAGCCCAGCTGATGGGCGCCTGCCGTGGCTACAAAGATATTAATATGGTCGCCATGCAAATAGTAAAACCCGGCGGTTTACTACTAACGTTTTCCTGCTCCGGCTTGATGGAAGACAGCCTGTTTCAAAAAATTGTCGCCGACGCTGCACTGGATGCTAAACGGGATTGTTTATTTGTCGAAAAGTTAAGTCAAGACAGCGATCATCCGATAGCCAGCTTTTACCCTGAGGGCAGTTACCTGAAAGGTTTGGTGTGCAAAATTTACTAAAGGCTTAACTTTGGCCCCTGCTTCGCCTTAGGGTATGCTAAGGCTAGTTGGTAACTAACGGAGAAATAACGTGAAAGTATTTGCTTTAGCACTGGCCTTAACCAGCACGCTGACATCTGCTGCTAATTGGCAGTTAGATAATAGCCAGTCAAGTTTGCATTTTGTGTCAGTAAAAAATGATGTGGTGGCTGAAACCCATCAGTTTAAGCAGTTATCCGGCAGCTGGGACGGCAACAACGCCGTTATCAGCATTGCTGTTAACAGCCTGGAAACCAATATTCCCATTCGCAACGAGCGTATTTGGCAATACGTGCTGCAAGCAGAGAAATTCTCGGCAATTAGCGTAAAAGCTACTCTGGCAGAGACAGAAACGGCAAAACTGGCAACAGGTCAGTCAGTAATAAAGACATTGCCGCTTAACGTGACTATTGGTGCCGAGACATCAGAACTAAGCGCTGCGGTACGTCTGACTAAACTGAGCGACACCACTATCGCAGCCAGCAGCGAGACACCGTTAATGTTAAACACTAACAGCTACAAACTCGGCGCCGGTGTTGCTAAGTTACAGGAATTAGCCGGCTTAACACGCATCGATCCTTTGCTGCCGGTTAGCTTTAGCGTGCAATTTACTCAGCAATAACTGCAATTGAGCATCGCTACAGATAAAAAAAGCAGCCGAAGCTGCTTTTTTTCTGTTTATCTAATTTAGCTCCATAAAGGCTAAACCCAACTGATAGATCTCTTCACTTTCCTGGGTGCAGCGCATTACTTTAGCGCTGGCATCCAGCGGCGGCACACTGGCATTGGCAGAGTCCAGCCTTACGCGGATCAACGTGCCCATCTCCAACGGCTCGTCTACTTCAATCGACATGCCCGTTGCACTTAAGTCGCGGCATATACCATCTATTGTACGCCCGGCTTCAGGATCGTTAATCATCAGCTTTACATCTGCGTTAACCATCATCCTGAAATAGTGCCGGTTATCTCCTTTTGTTAACATAACGCCTCCCCCAGCTACATCAGCGTTTAGTTATAGAACTTTCCGCTGTTGCTGTAAAGCCTGCAATAAGCTGTCAGGCAGGTTTTAACCGCTTCTACGTTTTAATTTCCTGTACCGCATGTAAAACTCGTTTAACCGATATCGGATACGGAGTGCCCAGTTGCTGCGCATGTAACGATACTTTCAGTTCCTGCAACATCCAATAAATCGCCTGTACCGGCTCTGGCAGCACTTTAGCACCAGCAAACTTACCCAACAGGTTGTTATAAGCGTCAAAGGCTTTTTGATACTCGTGCATCAATAAGCGATCACGCTGCGGGTCAACCGGCAGCTTTTCCAGCCGCTTTTGCATCGCCTGCAAATAGCGTAGCAAATCATCCAGCCGCGCCGCGCCATGACTGCTGACAAAACCTTTAAATATCAGCTCATTCAGCTGTTGTTTAATGTCACCCTGCGATTGCACATGGGCTAAATCTACTTTGCCTTTTAAACGCTTTTGTATGTCATGACACAGCGTTAAAATTTGTTCTACTTTAAGCGCTATGGCCAGTACCGTATCGCCAAGCTCTGCACGGACTGTTTCTTTTAATGCAATAAATTGCGACTCATTTTGCGGCAAAGCGTCATTTTCAATAAATGCATCAACACCGGCGGCGATGCAGTCATCTATCAACTCTAATACCCGCCCAAACGGGTTAAAATACAGCCCCAGCTTGGCTTTGTTCGGCAACGATTCCTGCAGGTATTTAACCGGCGACGGAATATTCAGCAGTAATAGCCGCCGTAAGCCGCGCCGGGTGCTATCTAATGCCTGCTGCGGGTTATCCAGTAACTTTATCGCTACCGAGTCGCGCTCATCAACCAGAGCCGGAAAGGCCTTAATTTCATAGCCGGCTTGCAACTTAACGTATTCGCGCGGCAAGGTGCCAAAGCTCCACAGCGTTAAACTGTCCTGCTCTATACCCTGCTCTGCAACCTCACTTAAACTTTGCTGCACTTCGCCCTGCAGCCCTTGTTTGAGCACGCTGAGCGAGCGGCCCTGGCGCAACGTTGTGCCTTTATCATCCACTACTTTAAAATTCATTTTTAAATGCAGCGCCAGACTGGTTAAATCCCAGGCGTCTTCAGGAATAGTAACGCCAGACATCCGCTTTAATCGCTGCGTGATGACATCAATCAACTTGCCCTCATCCGGGTTCAGAGTTTGCATTAACGCATCAGCATAATTTGGCGCTGGGACAAAATTCCGCCGGTATTGCTTGGGTAAGGATTTTATCAGCGCCACCAGCAGCTCATGGCGCAGCGCCGGGATCAGCCAGTCAAAACCACTGTCGTCCAGCTGGTTTAACAGCGCCAGCGGAATAATAACGCTGACACCATCATCCGGCTCCCCAGGCGCAAAATGGTATTCCAATGGCAGAGTTAAATTGCCCTGGCGCCAGCTTTCGGGGAATTTATCGGCGGTAATATCGCTGGCATCGCGATTTAGCAAGCTGTTGGGGTCAAAATTCAGAAAGGCCGCATCTTCGCTGCGCTTTTTCTTCCACCACTTGGCAAAATCAATGCGGTTGTTAGCCCATTGCGGTACCCGCTCGCTGTAAAATGCCGCCAGCGTATCTTCATCCACCAGAATATCGCGCCGGCGTGACTTTTCTTCCAGCGCGGTAACATCGTCAATTAAACGCTGGTTGTACTGCAAAAAGCTGTCGTTAGTGCCCAGCTCCTGATTAACCAGCGCGTCGCGGACAAACAGCGTATGACACACTGCCGGGTCTATCTTGCTGTACAGCACAGCGCGCTTGGGCACGATAACTAAGCCGTACAAACTGACTTGCTCGTAAGCGATAACGGCGCCGCGCTTTTTCTCCCAATGCGGCTCGCTGTAGCTACGCGTAAGCAAATGCTCCGCCAGCGGCTCTATCCATTCCGGCTCTATCCTGGCTAAGGTGCGGGCGTAAAGTTTACTGGTTTCTACCCACTCAGCGGCGGCTACCCATTTGGGTTTGCGTTTAAATAAATGGCTGCCGGGAAACACGTAAAAGCGTGTTTGGCGCGGGCCTAAATAATCCGCTTCAGTGTCTTTAAAGCCAACCTGGCCAAGCAAACCGCTTAATACCGCCTGATGAATGGCCTGGTAACCCGCCGTTTGTGGGTTAAGCGCATAACCCTGCTCCTGCATCAGCTGGGTAAGCTGACCGGTAAGGTCCTGCCATTCGCGTACACGCAGGTAGTTTAAAAATTCCTGCCGGCACAGACGGCGAAACTGGTTATTACTTAACTGCTCTTGTTGCTCTTGTAAGTACTGCCACAGTTTTAGCCAACTGGCAAAGTCGGAATCCGGATCAGCAAAACGAGCATGACACTGATCGGCTTTTTGTTGTTTATCTAACGGCCGCTCACGCGGGTCCTGAATCGATAATGCCGCAGAGAGCACCAGCAGCTCATTTAAGCCGCCGTTATCAGCAGCAAACACTACCATCCGCGCCAAACGCGGATCGATAGGTAAACGCGCCAGCTTTTTGCCCAGCTCTGTTAGTTTAATGCCGGCTTTATCGCGCTTTAGCGGGATGGCGCCGAGCTCTTCGAGCAGTTTAATACCGTCGTTAACAAAGCGGCTGTCTGGCTTTTGTAAAAATGGAAAGGCTTCAATATCACCCAGCCCCAGCGCCAGCATTTGCATAATCACCGAGGCCAAATTGGTGCGCAGTATTTCCGGATCGGTAAATTCAGGCCGGCCGTTAAAGTCATCTTCGCTGTACAAGCGGATACAAATACCGGCGGCAACTCGGCCACAACGGCCTTTACGCTGATTAGCACTGGCCTGGCTGATAGCCTCTATCGGCAGTTGCTGCACCTTTGAGCGGTAACTGTATCGCGATAAGCGCGCTGTGCCGGGGTCGATAACATAGCGGATACCGGGCACCGTTAACGAGGTTTCGGCCACGTTGGTGGCCAGTACGATACGCCGGCCGGCATGGCTTTGAAAAATACGGTTTTGTTCAGCCGCACTTAAGCGGGCATACAGCGGCAATACCTCGGTGTGCGGCAGTTTGAGCTTTTCCAGGGCATCAGCGGTATCGCGAATTTCACGCTCACCGTTTAAAAAAATTAAAATATCGCCTGGCGGCTCACGGTACAGCTCGTCTACCGCATCAAAAATGCCCTGTAACTGGTCGGCATCTTTATCGTCTTGCTCGCTTACCGGCCGGTAACGGGTTTCAACCGGAAACGTGCGACCGGATACCTCAATCACCGGGGCATTGAAAAAGTGTTTGGAGAAGCGCTGCGGATCGATGGTTGCCGAGGTAATAATCAGCTTTAAATCCGGCCGTTTTGGAAGTAACTGCTTTAAATAGCCGAGCAAAAAATCGATATTAAGGCTGCGCTCGTGCGCTTCGTCAATAATCAGTGTGTCGTACTGGTTTAAAAACCGGTCTTGTTGAATTTCTGCCAGCAAAATACCGTCGGTCATCAGCTTAACAAAGGTATTGTCGCTGGTGTGATCGCCAAAGCGTATTTTATAGCCGACCTGGTTACCGACCTGACATTGCAGCTCTTCTGCTATACGGTCACAGACACTGCGCGCAGCCAAACGCCGTGGCTGGGTGTGGCCTATCATGCCGGCCACACCGCGGCCCAGCTCAAGACAGATTTTCGGAATTTGCGTGGTTTTACCTGAACCGGTTTCACCGGCGATAATCACCACCTGATTAGCGGCAATCGCAGCTTTGATATCGTCCTTTTTTTCTGATACCGGCAGTTGTGGCGGATAGCTTACCTTGGGCAATGCTTGCGCCCGGGCACTGCGTAACGCCTCTGAGCGGGCGATATCGGCGGCTATGCGCTGTAATTGCGTGGCTTTAGCTTCTTCTGCCATATTTTTGCAGTTATGCAAGCGCCGGCGCAAGCGAAACTGGTCTTTTAACAGACAGTGCGCAACACGGGAAATCAGATAGGGTACAGAAATAACAGCTTCAGACAAAACAACGCCCTCGTTAACAGAGGGCGCCATGCTACCAAGAGCGGCAGGTAAAAATCCAGCGCTAACGCTAACCTACTTTACCGTAATGTGAATGTAGTTCTTTATCGATAGCGCCCAGCACGTCAGAGCGGGTAATAATACCCAGTAGATAGCCGTCGTCATCAACCACCGGATAAAGCTTTGGCTTAGCTTTTAACATTATTTGCGCCAGGTCGATAACACCATCATAGTCTTTTACCGTTAACACCGCCGGATTCATTACATCAGCGACGCGTGACGCTTGCTGATCATGATAGGTCGACATCAACATGCGTTGTAAACAATCTTGCTCGGATATAAAACCGACTATTTTTTTATGTTCATCTATTACCGGACCACCAGTTTGGCGGCCTTTAATCAGGCGATCAACAGCCATTTCAACCGGCATATCAACGGTAAAAGTGACCGGATGCCTGTTCATATAATCTGCCACTTTGAGTAAATCCATGCTTCCCCCTGCACTGTGTTACTGAGCTTCAGGCTCCTGTTAAGGTTAGCCGAATTTAGCCACTTTGCTGCAAAATCAGTTGCTACCGGCAAAGATTTCGCTTAGCACTTCACCGCCTTCGGCTTTTAGTGCACGGTACATGCCTTCGGTGTTAAAGGTCCAGCTAAGCTGGCCTTTGTTATCAACCACGATAACACCACCGTCGCCCCCTACTTGCTTTAACTCAGCCAGCACTTGTTTGGCAGCCGCTGCTGCAGATATTTTCTGATATTTAGCCCTGGCACAGATATCGCTGGCAACCTGATAACGAATAAAAAACTCACCGTGGCCGGTGGCCGACACTGCACAGCTGCTATTATCGGCAAAATTACCAGCACCAATAATAGGTGCATCGCCAATCCGCCCATACCGCTTGGCGGTCATACCGCCGGTAGAGGTTGCTGCAGCCAGGTTCCCTTTGCGGTCTATTGCTACCGCACCAACGGTACCCATTTTCCAGGCCGGGTCGTACGGCACTGCCGCCTGATGTGGCTGCGGCGCTATGGCTTGTTTCGCCCGCTTTAAAGCCTCGTAGCGAAACTCTGTATTAAAATAGCTGTTATCTACCAGTTCCAACTGTTGCTCTTTAGCAAACTGCTCTGCGCCTGTGCCGGACAGCATCACATGGACCGACTTCTCCATTACCGCCCGTGCCAGCAAAATCGGATTTTTAACGTTGGTTACGCCGGCTACCGCACCGGCACTGCGGTTACGGCCATCCATAATAGAAGCGTCCAGCTCATGGTTTTCGTCAAAGGTGTATACCGCCCCTTTGCCAGCGTTAAATAGCGGCGAGTCTTCCAATATCGTTACCGCCGCGGTGACAGCGTCTAAACTGCTGCCACCGCGTTCCAGCACGCTATAGCCCTGATTTACCGCATGCGTCAGTATGGCATGGTAAGCCTGCTCTTGTGCTGCGGTCATACTGTCTTTACTAATAGTACCCGCGCCACCGTGCAGCACAATGCCGATTGGAGTTTTGGCGGCAGCAGCCGCAGAAAAAGTAAGTAGCACAGCAGCGAATAATAATAGTGTTTTCATTGTAATTTCCCGTGCAGATTGATGTTTCTTTGTACTTGATTTATTAAAAAATCACAACCGCTTGTCACTTGCCTTCCCTCTCTGTAACCATAATTTTGCTATTACTGGACAAAGATAGTTTGCTGAGTTTGCGCTATAGTGAACTTATCGCAGTCGTGGAGCTCAGCGATGAAAACATACATAAGCCTGTTTATTAGCTTTTTGGCGTTAACCGCCTGTCAGTCTGTACCAAAATCAGAATTAAGCTACGATTATCAGTCTCTGCTAATCGCCAATTCAGCTTTTGCCGGTGACATATCCGAGGTTGAAACTGAACAGCAAATTTATGCGCTGCCCAAGCACGTGCTTTCAGAACTGCAACGCATCCTGAATACAACCAACGGCATTTCTGAACGCTCTAAGGTACTGCTAAAGTACATATTCTCGTTTGCTCATGATGAATTGATATACGACAACAGCGCCACGAAAACAGCAAGCGAAACGCTGGCTATTGGCAAAGCAAACTGTCTGAGTCTGTCGATACTGGCATATAGCATGGCTAAGGAAGTGGGGTTAAAAGCCGTGTTTCAGGATGTTGCCATTCCCGAATACTGGACCAGCGAGCAAAACACCACCTGGCTAAACGGTCATGTTAATTTACGTATCGTACAAAACTCCTTACCGGAAAATCATTCTGGCGTAATCTTGTTTGGTCGCGATGTCGTTGTAGATTTTGATCCCGCCATACTAAAACAACGCTTCTCTACCACCCAACTTAACAGACAGCGGGTAACCGCAATGTTTTACAACAACAAGGCGGCAGAGGAATTGAATCGTTTTCAGGACGCACAGGCATACCAATACTACCTGGCCGCCATTAAAATAGATCCGAACTTTGCAGTGACCTGGGCTAATCTGGGGGTACTGTACCGAAGGTACGGCTTGGAGCAGCAAGCAGAACAAGTTTATAAACACAGTTTAAAACTGGATCCCAGTTCAATTAATACCATGTCGAATCTGGCGTATTTGTATAGCAAGTCACAGCGACAAGACGAAGCTGCGGCACTGATGCAGCATGTGGATCAGGCACGCAAGAATAACCCATACTATTATCTGATGTTGGGTAATGAAGCGTTAAGACGCAGTGATGCTAACGAAGCCATATCCCAATATCAGCATGCTGTGCGCCTGGATAAAAACAATCATGAAGCTTACTTTGGCTTGGCCAAAGCCTATTTTCAACTTAATGACAATGTGCAGGCTGAACGTTATCTGCAACGGGCAAAGCGCACTGCGCCGTCAAGCGAGGATAAAGATCAATATCAGCGCAAACTGTCCAGTTTGCTGCAACTAGCCAGAGTTAACTAGGCCTGACAAGTTGCCGTTGCTCTGGCATAGCCATACTCAGCAAATAAGGCACAGCGCTTTGCTGCGCTGCCACAAAGTCCTGTTTTGATTTAAGCCCATGCCAGCCTATTTGAATTAGGCTTTGCGCCACCGCACCGCCTAACCCAGCCCCAGGCCCAAGTAGGATAATATGCTCAGGCGCAAATTCTTTTACGGCGACCTGCAGCGCTTTACTAAAATCATAGCTGTGACATACCTGATGTTGCAGTGTATAACGCTGCAACGCGGCTAAATCACTGCCAAAATTCGGCCAAATCTGGCCGCGGCCGTCAATCAGCGGCAATTGCGGCTGGTTAAACCGCGCGGCCGGCCAAAGCGACAATGCTTTATCTGACGCCGCCTGCATAAAGCCGGTATGAAATGCTGCGTGGCCCGGCAGTAACAGCGGAAAACGTTCATCACAGGGCGGTAGTGCTGCCATCGCCGCTTTGACCGCCGCTTCGCTGCCTGCCAGCACGGCATAGCCACCATAAACGATAGACATAAACAGCTGATCTTTATGCAGTGCTAATTGTTGTTGCACCAAAGCGCAGCGCTGCGTATCTGTTTGCCAGTTATCATCAATAACCGGGTAAATAAACTGCGCACCTGTGCCATCTGCAGTTAATTGCGCCATATCAGTGACCAGCTGCATACCGCTATCCGGCGCCAGCACTCCGGCACAGCCCAGCGCGGTATACCAGCCCATCGAATTGCCGGTAACGGCTACCACCTCAAACTGTTCGGAGTTAACGCTATGATAATCTGCTACTCCGGCGGCAAAAATCAGCGCCGCGGCGTTTTCGGCTTTCAAGTGCGTGCTGCGGCTAAATACCGGCTGTTGATCCAGCTCGCTTACAGTAGTTAAACCGGCAGCGGAGCGCACCGCATCAAACTGCGCCAGCAATGCCTTGTCAGCACAGTTGTTACTGATATAGCCCAGCTCTGCTTTGTTGTAAGTGCCGCGGCCCGGACAAACCACCAATGCCGTTTTTTTCATAACATCACCTGTTCAGTGTTCACGCTTAGCATCGTTAACGCTTGTTGCACTATCTGCTGTTTTGATGGCAATACCGCATATGCAGCAGCGCCCAGCGGGATAAAGCTATCTTCAGCACATAAGCGCTGCACGCTGAAATGGCCGGGTTTAGCCTCATGCAAAGCAGTAAACAGCTCTTCACTAAGTGAACCACGCCGACGGCATTCATCGACAATCAGTACCTTACGACAGCCTTTTAAGGCGTTAATAATCTGGGAAGTATGCAGTGGCACCAGGGTACGTAAATCCAGTACGCGAATACGATAACCTTGTGCTGCCAGCTCTTGTTCAGCCTGACGGCTTAAGTAATAACCATTGCCGTAGCTGATAATCGCCAGTTCATCGCCATCGCCGTATACTGCGGGCGCACCGAGCTCGGGCAATGGCGTGTCCGGTAACGGATAGTCGCTTAGCCACAAGCCATCGCCGGCAGTGACCAGATCGCGGGTCATATACAGCGCAATAGGCTCAAGGAAGATAACCAAACGCTTTTGCTGATGCGCCAGTTGCACCGCCTGACGCAGCAACAAGGCAGCGTCATAGCCGTTTGACGGGCAAAATAAAATTATGCCCGGAATATCGCGAAACACCGCAAAGGAGTTGTCATTATGAAAATGCCCACCAAAGCCGCGCTGGTAGGCCAGACCGGCGATGCGAATGACCATCGCATTGTGGTACTGGCCGTTGGAGAAAAACGGCAAGGTGGCCGCTTCACCGCGAATTTGATCTTCGGCATTGTGCACATAAGCCAGAAACTGAATTTCCGGTATTGAAATAAAACCCTGCTGCGACAGGCCAATCGCCATACCCAGTATGCTTTGCTCATCCAGCAAGGTATTAATCACCCGGTTGCTGCCAAAGGCATGCACCAAATGTTGGGTAACACCATAAACGCCGCCTTTTTTGCCGACATCTTCGCCGAAAACAACGGTGTTATTGTACTGCGCCAGCACATCGTGCAATGCCCAGTTCAGTAGTTTTGCCAGGTGCTGCTTCTTACCCATATTATGCTGGTCAAAAGCAAACAATTGCTGCCGTGCTGTGCTATCGGGCAGCGTTGGCAGCGGCAAGGCCGCACGCTGCGGCGCGATAGACGCCATAACCTGCGCTGCAGTGGTTAGCTTAGGCTGGTCACTGGCAATGGCTGCTACGCGGCCAATTTGTGCAACCAGTGCATTGAACTGCGCCAATAACTTTTCTGCGGTAATGTCGCCACTGGCAAGCAATGCGGCCGTACTGCTAAGCAAGGGGTCCAGCTCCAACTCGGCTTCAATTTGCGCTTTGGTGCGATATGCCGCTTCCGCATCAGCGCCGGCATGGCCAAACAGCCGTACGGTAGATAAATGCAGTACAGCAGGTTTACGTTTGCTGCGCACGTAATCAGCGGCACGGCGGGCAATATGATAGGTTTGCGCCAGATCGCGACTGTCGGCGGCAAAATACTTTAGCGCCGGACGGTCGGCTAAATCCTGCTCTATCCAACCGCTGGGTGTCGGGGTAGAAATACCCAAGCCATTGTCTTCGCAGACAAACAGCACCGGCAGCGGCACCTGCTGGTACGCTGCCCAGCAGGTCGAGTTAATGGCGCCCTGAGCGGTAGAATGATTGGCCGAGGCATCGCCAAAGCTGCACAGCACTATCGCATCCTGCGGCCACTGGCCTCCGACCCCAAGACGTTTGCTTAAGTCGACAGCAAAAGCCGCGCCCACTGCTTTGGGTAACTGTGACGCTATGGTGCTGGTTTGCGGCGGAATATTCAGCGCCAGGCTGCCCAGTACCTTGTGGCGGCCACCGGAGATGGGGTCGTCACTGCTGGCACAAAACGACAGCAACATATCGTATAACGGTGTGCTGCCGGGCAACTGCTTGCTGCGTTCTATAAAAAACGCGCCGCTGCGGTAATGCAAAAATGCCGGATCGGTTAGCCTCAGTGCAGCAGCGACAGCCGCGTTACCCTCGTGGCCGGCACTACCGATGGTATAAAAACTCTGGCCTTTGGCTTGCAGCAAACGCGATTGTAAATCCAGCAGACGGCTGCATAACTGGCTGTGCCATAACTGATATAAGGTACTGAATTCAATACTATGACTACTGCTGTGCGGCGGTAGTTTGCCGCTTTTTAAGCGCTCACGGTATTCATTAACCCAGGGATGTACGGCTTCTGACATAAGGCTTACTCCGCTGCAACTGCCTGGCTTAAACGCCGCTAAACGCCTGTAAACCGGTTTGTGCCCGGCCTAAAATCAGCGCATGCACATCATGTGTACCCTCGTAGGTGTTTACCGCTTCCAGGTTCATCACATGGCGGATAACATGGTACTCGTCAGCAATACCGTTGCCACCATGCATATCGCGGGCAACCCGGGCGATATCCAGCGCTTTGCCACAGGAGTTGCGTTTAATTAACGAAATAGTTTCCGGCGCCAGCAAATTCTGATCCATCAAACGGCCTGCTTGTAAGCAAGACAGTAAACCTATGCTGATCTCAGTTTGCATATCGGCCAGTTTTTTCTGGATCAGCTGGTTTGCCGCCAAGGGCCGGCCAAACTGGTGGCGGTCCAGAGTGTACTGCCGGGCGGCATGCCAGCAAAACTCCGCTGCACCCAGCGCGCCCCAGGCGATGCCGTAGCGAGCTTTATTTAAGCAGCCAAACGGGCCTTTTAAACCGCTGACATTGGGCAACAACGCATCCTCGCCCACTTCGACGTTATCCATCACAATTTCGCCGGTAACAGAGGCCCGCAGAGAAAACTTGCCCTCTATTTTGGGTGCTGATAAGCCTTTCATGCCCTTTTCCAGCACAAAGCCGCGGATGTCACCGTCTAATTTGGCCCACACCACAAACACATCAGCAATTGGCGAGTTGGTGATCCACATTTTGCTGCCGTTTAACAGATAACCGCCGGCGGTCTTTTTCGCCGTGGTGCGCATCCCTGCAGGGTCTGAACCGGCATCCGGCTCGGTTAAACCAAAACAGCCAACCCACTCGCCAGTTGCCAGTTTGGGCAAATACTTCAGCCGCTGCGCTTCGCTGCCGTATTCATGAATAGGATGCATCACCAGCGAGGATTGCACGCTCATCGCGCTGCGATAACCGCTATCTACCCGTTCTACCTCACGAGCTATCAGGCCATAACAAACGTAGTTAACAGCAGAGCAGCCATACTTTTCCGGTAAGGTTGCGCCCAGCAGGCCCAACCCGCCAAGTTCTGTCATTATTTCACGGTGAAAATGCTCTTCGCGGTTCGCCATTAACACCCGCGGCAGCAGTTTTTCCTGACAATACTGCTGCGCCGTGTCGCGGATCATCCGCTCCTCTTCGGTTAACATGTTGCTGAATGCAAACGGGTCCTGCCAATCAAAATGTGCACGTGCCATAGCAAATTCCTCAATAAAACCAGCCAAATATTTTTAGTTATCGCCAGATTAGCCTGCTTTAATGTACAGTTAAAATATAATAATTCTGTATCAGGTATAGTTTATAGCTATGGATATTCGCCAACTAAATTACTTTGTTGCCGTATACGAGCAAGGCAGTGTCAGCGCGGCGGCGCGCCAGTGCTGTGTGGCACAGCCATCGCTATCATCTGCGTTGCGCCAGTTAGAACAGGAGCTGGGCGTCAGTTTATTTACCCGTCTGCCAAAAGGCGTAACCCCAACGGAGGATGGCGACAAACTTTACGGCCATGCCGGCCGCCTGTTGGCGCAATTACAGTCACTTAAAGCCTCGTTTAGCCAACCGGTGGCGCGGGTAAAATTCCGCCTGGGGCTAATTCGGGCTTTAGGCGTTGAACGCATGAGCCAGTTACTGCGCGAGTTTAGTAACAGCCTGCCCGGGCTGGAACTGCATTTGGTTGAACCGGATGAACAGTGCGATGCCCGTATAATAACGCCTCAGCTGTTAAAAGCCGGCGAAGCGTTTCAGCCAATATGGCAGGATAATTATTTACTCGCGATACCACCGGGCTCAACATTAATGCTGCAGGAAAATGTTGTGCTAACTGACTTTGAAAATTTACCACTGATTAAACGCACCCCCTGTGATGCGTGGAATGCGTTATACCCTGAACTGGTACGCCGCGGCATTAAACCCGACTTACGCGCTGATATTCAAACTATCGAATATGCATTAGGGCTGGTGTCTGCCGGTGTTGGCTGTGCACTGGTGCCAGATTTTGACAATATGCAACAACGGAATGACGTTGTTCTGCGCCCGGTGAATGAACTTAAATTAGAACGCACTATAGGTCTGGCCTATCCAAAGAACAGTAATACAGAACCGCTCACTATGTTGCTACAACAATGTCTGCAAGCCGGTAGTCGGTAATTTTACTGCGGTAAAACCATGTATCCCAAGCGCTGCAGCTGCTAAACTGGCGATATGTTGCTATACACCAAATTTGGATAAGCTATTGTGACGACAGCACAAAGCAGTTTTTACTTTCACGACTATGAAACCTGGGGCGCGGATCCCAAGCGTGACCGCCCGGCGCAATTTGCCGGTATTCGCACCGACTTAGACCTTAATATTATCGGCGAGCCCGATGTCTGGTATTGCCAGCTAGCCGATGATTATCTGCCGCATCCTCAAGCCGCCCTGATCACCGGCTTAACACCACAGCTGTGCAACAAAAAAGGCCTGAACGAAACTGACTTTATGCAGCGAATTTTGCAGCAATTCAGTATGCCCAACAGCTGTGTACTGGGCTATAACAACCTGCGCTTTGACGATGAAGTCACCCGCTACAGCCTGTACCGCAATTTTTATGAGCCCTATGGTCGCGAATGGCAAAACGGTAACAGCCGCTGGGACTTAATTGATATGGTACGCGCCTGCTACGCCTTGCGCCCCGAAGGCATTACCTGGCCATTGCGTGAAGATGGCAGCCCGATATTTAAACTGGAGCAACTCACCAAGGCAAATGGCTTAGCACATGAAAACGCTCACGATGCCTTATCTGATGTCTACGCCACTATTGCCATGGCCAAGCTCATTAAACAAAAGCAACCAAAGCTGTTTAGTTACTTATTTGAACTGCGTAAAAAAGCCAAGGTGGCTGAGCTGATTGACGTTGCCGGTATGACACCGCTGGTGCACGTATCGTCAAAGTTTCCTGCCTCGCAGGGCTGCGTTAGCTGGATAGTACCGCTGGCATTTCACCCAACTAATAAAAACGCGGTAATTTGCTATAACTTACAAGCTGATCCGACGCCACTGCTGGAAGACGATATCGCTACCTTACAGCAAAAACTGTACACCAAAACTGCCGATTTAGCCGATGGCGAACAGCGCTTGGGCTTAAAGCTGATCCATTTAAATAAATGCCCGGTGCTGGCACCGGCAAAAACGTTAAGCGAAGAGCGGGCTGCAGAATTTAGCATTGACCGCACACAATGCCTTAAGCACCTCGACTTTCTGCGCCACCACCGCGATACGCAAGCTAAAGCTATAGCACTGTATCAGCAATTGAATGAGTTCCCTGCTGAAACCAACCCGGATTATCAGCTGTATAATGGCTTTATCAGTGACGGCGATAAGCAAAAAATGCAGCAACTGCATCAGCTTTCGCCGGAGCAACTAGCGGTAGATGCACCGGTATTTAGTGACGAGCGCTTAAACAGCCTGCTGTTTTTATACCGGGCCCGTAATTACCCCTACAGCCTGACCGACAGCGAACAGCAAAAGTGGCAGCGCTACCGCACTGATAAGCTAATGCACGGCCTGGATAACCCCAACCTGACGATGGAAGATTTCAGCCTGGCGCTGGAGAATCTGGCGCATGAGCATGCCAGTGACGAACATAAGATGAAAGTTCTGAAGTCGCTGTATGTGTATATTCAGAGTTTATAATAAAACCGGTTGCATTCAGATCTTGAATTTCGTTAGCAATAAGTGAATACTTAGCACCATCTTGTCGGAGTGCCCAGCTGTTTGCAGCGGGCTGAGACCGTGAAAACGGGATCCGTTGAACCTGATCAGGCTAATACCTGCGAAGGGAAACAAGGGGAACTACAGCATTTAACCCAAGCCAAATCCGCCCGGCGGACTGGCTCGGCGTTATCACCTGCCCCCACTCCGGACAAGCAACCTCAACTTGTTAACCGGAGCTTGCTATGTCTGCTACACCTTTGTCAAAACGTGATTTACGCGCCCATGCCCGTGCCTATATTCAGGCGCTGCAAGGCGAAACCTTTCCGGGTTCCAGCCGCCGTTATCTGTTGTGTGAACACAGCGACGTGCAAGTACCGGTGCGGGATATACATCTTAGCCCCAGCCGTATGGCTGACGGCAGCGAGCAAGCTAACCCCAGTTTGCCGGTGTATGACACTTCAGGCCCATACGGCGACCCGGCGCAGCAGTTAGATGTGCTAAAAGGCTTACCAAAGTTGCGGCTGAACTGGATTAAAGCCCGTGGCGATGTAACGCCCTCGCCTGAGTTACCCTTTGCTGATATTGCGCTGGATGAACAAATCACCGAATTTGAGCATCAGCCGCTCAAAGCTAAGCCCGGTAAAAGCGTAACCCAGCTGCATTATGCCCGCGCCGGTATTATTACGCCGGAGATGCATTTTATTGCGCTGAGGGAAAACATGGCCGCCACTGATGATGGTATCAGAAACCATCAGGGCGAAAGTTTCGGTGCTGCTATACCCAGGCAAATCACTGCGGAGTTTGTGCGCCAGGAAGTCGCGGCCGGCCGCGCCATTATTCCGGCCAACATTAATCACCCGGAAGCAGAGCCGATGATTATCGGCCGCAACTTTAAAGTTAAGGTCAATGCCAACATTGGCAACTCGTCAGTCAGCTCCAGTATTGAAGAGGAAGTAGAAAAGCTGGTGTGGGCCACGCGCTGGGGCGCCGATACGGTAATGGACTTGTCCACCGGCCGGCGTATTCATCAAACCCGCGATTGGATCTTACGCAACAGCCCGGTGCCGATTGGCACAGTACCGATTTATCAGGCACTGGAGAAAGTAAACGGTGATGTTAGCCGGCTGAACTGGCAAGTTTTTTACGACACCTTAGTTGAACAAGCCGAACAAGGCGTCGATTACTTTACTATTCATGCCGGGGTACTAAAGGACTATGTCGCACTAACCGCCAATCGGGTTACCGGTATCGTCTCACGTGGCGGCGCTATTATGGCGCAGTGGACCAGGCTGTATAACGAGGAAAGTTTTTTATATCAGCACTTTGAACAAATTTGCCAGCTCTGTGCGGCCTATGATATTTCGCTGTCACTGGGTGACGGCCTGCGCCCGGGTAGCATTGCCGATGCTAACGATGAAGCGCAATTTGCCGAACTGCGTACTTTAGGCGAGCTAACCAAAATTGCCTGGCGCTATGATGTACAGGTAATGATTGAAGGCCCGGGTCATGTGCCGATGCAGCTTATTCAGCAAAATATGACCGAGCAGCTAAAGCATTGTCATGAAGCACCATTTTACACTTTGGGCCCGCTGACAACCGATATTGCACCGGGTTACGATCACATTACCTCCGGCATCGGTGCAGCGATGATTGGCTGGTTTGGCTGCGCCATGCTGTGTTATGTCACGCCGAAAGAGCATTTAGGCCTGCCAAATAAAGAAGATGTAAAGCAAGGCCTGATTGCCTACAAAATTGCCGCCCATGCCGCAGACCTGGCTAAGGGCCATCCGGCCGCGCAGCTTAGAGACAATGCCCTATCCAAGGCGCGTTACGAATTTCGCTGGCAAGATCAGTACAATCTGGCGCTGGACCCGTTTACTGCCAAAGCCTATCACGATGAAACGCTAAGCCATGAAGGTGCCGACAGCGAACAATTCTGCTCGATGTGCGGGCCCAAATTTTGCTCGATGCGGCTTAACCAGCAAATTCAGCAGGAAGAGGCATTAACTGATGCCTGAGCAATTATCTGAAGCCAAACCCATCGTCTGGACCATTGCCAGCTCGGACAGTGGCGGTGGCGCCGGCATTCAGGCCGATTTGCATACCTTTGCTGCTCTTGATTGTCACGGTTGCAGCGTGATTGCGGCCGTAACAGCGCAAAACAGTACTGAGGTAGTGGGCTATGAAGCCGTTAGCCAGGCACTGTTTGTTACCCAGCTGAACTGCTTGTTGCACGATATGCCGCCCCAGGTGATTAAAATCGGCCTGATCCCTGATGCCGGTTTGCTGGAGCAATTAGCCAGCTGGCTGGCTCAGCACAAAGATCAGTATCAATTTATTGTCATTGCCGATCCGGTGTTAAGTAGCAGCACTGGCTATAACTTCGTCCGGCAAAGTACTTTAAGCGTCTGGCGCCATAAGCTGATACCACTGCTGGATCTTATTACCCCTAACTTGCCGGAGTTGGCCCTGCTGAGTCATTTAATGCAGGCTGAGGTTTCATCGCAAGCTGAGCAATTATTGCAATGGGAGGCAAAAGCCGTACTGATAAAAGGTGGGCACAGTAACAGTACAACCGATATCACTGATCATTTTATCAACGCAAGCAGTAGCCTTAAGCTTACACAACCCAGGCTCAGCACAGCGCATAACCATGGCACCGGCTGTGTATTGTCCAGCGCAATAGCTGCAGTTTGCGCTCATGGCTATGATCTTACTGATAGCATTATTATTGGCCGTGCTTATCTGCAACAAGCACTGTGCCATAGCTACGCTACAGGCAAAGGCGCAGGTAGCCTGCAACATCACGGCTGGCCAACAGAGCCGCGCTATTTTCCCAAGCTAACGCAGCCGCAAGATACGTACTACGAAACGCTAAACTTTGCCGCTATCGCCGCCCCTATCGGCTTCTATCCGGTAGTAGACAGCGTGCAATGGCTAAAACGTTTGCTGCCGTTTGAACCGGATGTTATCCAGCTACGCATAAAACATGAGCATGGCACTGCTTTGGAAATTGAACAGCAGATAGCCGAAGCCGTGGCGTTAAGCCGCGATTACAAATTGCGGTTATTTATCAACGACCACTGGCAGCTGGCAATTAAATACGCTGCCTATGGTGTGCATTTAGGCCAGGAAGATTTAACCACGGCAGATTTACCTGCGATAGCAGCAGCCGGTTTACGTCTGGGCATTTCAACCCATAGTTACGCTGAACTATTACGGGCGCGTCAGTTACAGCCGTCTTACATCGCATTGGGGCATATTTTTGCCACGCAAACCAAGCAAATGCCGTCACAGCCACAAGGTTTAACCAGGCTTAAGCGCTACGCCGCCCTCTGTAGCGATACGCCGACCGTCGCCATAGGCGGCATTACTACTGAGCGGCTGGATGCAGTACTGCAATGCGGTGTATCCGGCGTAGCCGTAGTATCAGCGGTTACGGCACAAGCTGAGCCCGAACAGGCATTTTCGCGCTTTAAACATCAAGTGGAGCAACATTATGCACATTATGCTTAACGACACCCCACTACAACTTGCTGCTGTCTGCACCTTAGAACAACTGCTACAGCAACAACACTTAAACACTGAGGGCCTGGCAATAGCGGTGAATAACAGCGTTATTGCTAAACGCCTGTGGCCTGAGTATCAACTGCAAAACCATGATCAGATACAACTATTTCAGATAGTTACCGGAGGCTGAGCATGCTGACAATCGCAGATAAAACCTTTCACAGTCGTCTGCTGCTGGGTAGCGGAAAATTTTCCGCTCCACAGCTGATGCAACAAGCTATACAGGCCAGTGGCAGCCAGCTGGTGACACTTGCCATAAAGCGACTGGAGTTAAATAAACCCCTGGATGATTTACTGACACCGCTACGGGCGATGAAAATTCAGTTGCTGCCAAACACCTCCGGTGCTAAAACAGCGAAAGAAGCCATTTTTGCCGCAGAACTGGCGCGCGAGGCATTACAAACCAACTGGCTGAAACTGGAAATTCACCCCGATCCGCGTTATTTAATGCCGGAGCCGATAGAAACCCTGGCGGCTGCCGAACAGCTGGTTAAACTGGGCTTTGTGATACTGCCGTATTGCAGTGCTGATCCGGTGTTGTGTAAACGGCTGGAGCAAGCCGGCTGCGCCGCTGTAATGCCGCTTGGAGCTGCCATCGGTTCCAATCAGGGCCTGCAAACCCGCGCCATGCTGGAGATTATTATCGAACAAGCAACAGTGCCGGTTATTATCGACGCCGGCCTTGGCGCGCCGTCACACGCGGCGGCCGCTATGGAGCTTGGTGCTGCAGCAGTGTTAATCAATACCGCTATTGCGGCAAGTCAGGATCCGGTAGCAATGGCAGGCGCCTTTGCACAAGCTGTAAGCGCCGGGCACATAGCATATGAAGCCGGCTTAGCAGCTAAACAGGTATATGCAGCAGCTTCAAGCCCGTTGACTGATTTTCTGGCGGCACTATGAGTTTTACACAACACTGGCAACAGCAAGACTGGCAGGAATTACAACTGCAAAGCCGTAATTTCAGCCTTAGTGATGTGCAAGCTGCGATTAACAAACCGCAGCCTGGTATAACAGATTTGCAAGCACTGCTCTCACCGGCAGCGTTACCACTACTGCCTGCGTTGGCAGCCAAAGCACAGCAACTCACCCGACAACGGTTTGGCCATACAGTACAATTTTATGCGCCGCTGTATTTATCCAATCTCTGCGCCAATGAATGCACATACTGCGGCTTTTCACTGAGTCAAAAAGTGAAACGCCGCACCTTAAACTACGGCGAAATAGCACAAGAATGCCGCGCTATTAAAGCACTGGGTATAGATCAGGTGCTGATTGTAACCGGTGAGCACGAGCGTAAAGTAGGTATAGACTATTTCTGTGATGTACTGCCATTAGTTCGCAGATACTTCAGCAGTGTGCAATTAGAAGTACAGCCGCTAAGCTGCATAGAATATGACAAGCTAAAGGCTCTCGGCGTCGATGCGGTAATGCTGTATCAGGAAACCTATAATGCAGCGGCGTATCAACAGTATCATCTAAAGGGTAAAAAGAGTGATATTCACTGGCGGCTGGATGCACCTGACAGAGTGGGTCAAGCCGGTATTGATAAAATAGGTCTTGGTATTTTGCTTGGTCTTAGTGACTGGCGCACGGACGCTATCTTGCTGGCACACCATCTGCGTTACTTACAACAACACTATTGGCAATGCCGTTTTAGCTTATCCGTACCCAGAATACGCCCTTGCAGTGGTGGTAACGAGGTAATAAATCCAATCAGCGATAAAGAACTGATCCAGCTGATTTGCGCTTTTCGCTTGTTTGCACCCGAGCTGGAAATCAGCCTGTCTACACGCGAATCTGCCGTGTTCCGTCAGCACGTGGTACCACTGGCTATCACCAGTGTCAGTGCCGGCTCAAAAACCCAACCAGGTGGTTACAGCGTCGAGCCGGAAAATCTAGAGCAATTCAGCATAGACGATAATCGCTCACCACAACTGGTAGCAAAGTCATTAATACAACGAGGCCTGCAGCCGGTATGGAAAGATTGGGATAGTTTTTTAGGCCGGTAAACGCAGAACGGCCTACCGGTTAGGGTAGGCCTTTTGCTCGAACTGGGAGCCTGCGGGGCTTGGCCCTCCAGCGGTGAAATACATTGCTCGGCGCATCGTGCGCCTCGTCCCTGCGGGACCAGCCGTTGGCTGTCTCACAAAACGGCAGGATAGCCGTTTTGAACAGCTATGCTGCCGCAGGCGAGCGACAAGGATGTTGTGAGTATAAAATGTTCCAGACATTTTTGTCGCATAGCTTTTCGCTCGCTCGGGCAGGTTCACCACCAGGGCAACGCAAAGCAAAAAGCCCGACTCTTTCGAGACGGGCTTGTTTACTTATTGGGAGCCTGGCGGTGAACTAC